>DGSB01000070.1 GCA_002390045.1 Fibrobacter sp. UBA4373 | reverse complement strand
CGCCGATGGTACCTGGCCTCCGGGCCCGGGAGAGTAGGTCGCCGCCGGATCCCCGGGCCCCCGCGAGAGATCGCGGGGGCCCTTCCTTTTTTGCCCGCCGGAGCGGGCCGCCCCCCGCCATGCCCGCCCGGACCTTCCCCTGCAATCCCCCCGTGGACGGTCCCTTGGATCGCGTCCTCCACGGCTGGGGCTTTACTTTTTTAAAACTCGGCATGAATTTTGAAATTTTTGTGCTATTTTTGAAGAATGAAGCCGATTAAACTATCTCTTCTGCTATATATCAAAGAACCGTTTGCTCTTCAAAAAACAGTATTTGATGATTTATATTCGCAGATAGCGGTTGAAATCCGGAAACTTCTCGAAGAAGATAAAATTCGGTTTTCGCTCTTTGTGCCGGGGAATGTTCTCCAAAGTTGGAGCAAGCAAAACATTGCAGATATTGTTTGGATGCGAAATGCAATTCGAGAAGGAAATCTCGAAATTTTGGGTGGTGGATTTTTTGATGCAATGCTTCCGCTGTTCCCGATGGAGCTTCAAGAGCTTCAGCTGAAAGAACATTTTTCGTTAGTCGAGAAGGTTTTCCAGACAGAGCCGATCGGATATTTCAACTCTTCGATGGCATGGGAAATTGGAATGGCGGAGGTTCTTGCAAAGCAGGGCTTCCGATATACTCTGGTTTCTGAAAAAAGCTTGCAGGATACCCTTGGTCGTGCAACGCGTGTCTCTGGATGGTTTACGGCAGAAGACCGCGATTCCGTGATGCGGCTTTTACCGGTTGCAAAGGATTTAAGCGAATCGCTCCAGCTTGAGAGTTCCGAATTGCAGGATAAACTGGATTCGTTCCGAGAAAATGACTTGCTTTGGGTGGCTAAGTTGCCGATTCCGGTTTCCTCTGCCGAGGAGATTCAAAAGTTCTTTGCAGAGCTGCGAGATAAAATTTTGAAGTTTTCTTTCCAGCTGTGGACGCTTTCCCATGTTCTGGATGAACCTCTTTGTGCAAAAGTGAACTTGATGAGCGACGTGGGGACGGAACTTGGATTGCCGGCGGGATCCCATAGCTGCCGGGAACTTTTGCTGAGACGTCCGGAAGCGGATTTGATGCACAAATCCTTATTGATTGCGAATTCCCATGCAAAGACACTCTTGCCGCCTAAAGATCTTTTGACTATACAGCGCAAGCTGATGCCGCTCATGGCTTCGGAATATTATGCGGATTTGTACGATAATAAAGGAGTCCGCAGTCCGGTGGTGCGCTGGCATGGAAATGCCTGCATTATCGCTGTAGAAGAAGAAATTGAAAATCTCGCAAAGCTTGACGGACGTCGTGTAGAAGTTTCGGATTTTTTGCGGAATGGAAATCGGCAGATTTTGGTGAACAATCCAGACTTGCAATTTTTGCTGGAGCAGCGAAAGGGCGCTGCTTTACGATCCTTGATCTATAAACCGGCGGAATTGAACCTGGTGAGCGCTTCTCAGCAGAATGGAGATGTGCCCCGCGCTTTTGTGGACCATTTGATTCCGGCATCTTTGGCCGATATGAAGCAGTTGGATGCGGCCTTGAATGATGGCCAGGGAATTCTTTCTTCGCCGTACGATTATGAAATTGAGCGGAAGGATGACTCTTTGTCGGTTCTGCTTCGTTCCGAGCAGATGGCGAGTGTTCCCGGAAAAAATCCGGTGCTTCATGTTGAAAAAAAGTTTTCCCTATTGAAGTCGAATTCGAAACTCAAAGTCTCCTATGCGATTGCAAATGCGACTTTTGCGGATTTAGAGGGCTATTTTGGCACAGAATTGAACTTGGGCATTCGAAAAGTGTATGGAAATCGTGCCTATACGCTTAAAATCAATGGACAAAATATTTCTTTGGATTCGAATGTCCCCTTGCTGTATCCGGAAGCGAATGAAATCCTTCTGAAAGATGGACTTCTTTCTTATGCTTTCCGTTTTCATTTTTCGAGACCGGTCAAGGTTGCTTTAAATTGGATTATGGGCTCTCACCAATCAGCGGCGCCGACGGTTGTGCAGGGGATTCGGCTGTTCCTCTTTTGGAATTTACAAATGCAGGGACAAGCGGATGAGCATATGGATATTACGATGGACTTTTCGAAGCGGGGGTTCTTTGCATGAATTCAGAGCAGATCGATCTGTTTGTAGAAGAATCAGGCCATGAAGTCTATATTCGCATTAGCGGTACTTTTGGCTTTACCCAGTTTGCTCCCTTGCGTGAAAAAGTCAATCGGATCATGGATGGTCCCGGCAAAGTCTGGTTTTTAGACGTAGATAATGCCCGCTTTACGGACAAGGAATATTTGAAGCTGTTTCTCAGTTTTTTGGAAAATGCGAAGGAACGGGATACGGAACTTGTTCTAGTGTTCAATGGGGAAGAAAACAAAAAATTCTTCAGCCCTTATGCGCACATATTTCCGATTACCGGAAACTGGAAAACGTATCGGCGTAAAGGGATTCTTGCGCTAATCGGAGCGATCGGAGCTTATTACAGCAAACAGACCGGCATTCGCTTGAGTCCTTTCATTGCTTTGGTCTTGATCATTGTCCTTGTCTGCTGGTTTGTTACTTTGTACGGAATCATTCGAGGGCAGAAAGAAGAAATTCAGATGCGTGATTCGCGCTTGATTGAACTCGAGCAGGAATCGGAACGGATTCGGAGTGAATTGGACTATTTGCAGTCGACGATCGGGCCACTTAAGAATTTAGGTCTCATTGTCGATTCGACAACTTCGACAACTTCGAAAGCACGCATTCGCAGCTGGACGAAATATCTGGATCGGCTTGAGGATCGCCGTCGTGAAAAATAACATACGGCTGTCGGCAATTCCGTCTACGATCTCGCTAGTCCTTGTCGTGGGGCTCTTGGCGGGCTTTATTGCACATTGGCGGTATTACTCGGTGGAAATGAAACGGATTTCGATTCAGGAAATGCGTTTGCAGAAAGACATTGCGGAGTTTACCAAGTATCGGAATTGGACTTTGGATTATTGCCGTATTTACATGGCTTTTGACATCCTTTCCAAAAACAAGATGTCGCAAGAGCAAAAAATGCTTTTGAGCGATGAAATCTGGATGCTTTCCCGAAACTACGGTTTTGATCCTTTACTGATTCCGGCGATTGTATTCCAAGAAAGTAAGGGGGACCCCAAGGCGAAAGGACGTTTTCGCAGCGGAGTGGAGTCGGGTGCCTATGGCTTAATGCAGTTGAAAGTGGTGACCGCGCAGGAAATCGGTAAACGTTTTAAGATCAAAGTGGAGAATCCGGCGGATTTGATGCGCCCGGAAATCAGTGTGATTGTGGGAAGCGCCTATTTGATGCGGCTTGTTGGCCGATATGGAAGTGTGAAGAAGGCGGTCATCGCTTATAATTTAGGCCCTGGTGGAGTGGATTCTAAAATTCGGAGCGGAGAACCCCTGCCAACATTCTATTATGAGGGTGTTCTTGCGAAATATCGGAAATTACAGCGGCTTGTCGACGAAAGGATGGGCGAATCTTTCAAGGATTTCTAAATTCGTACAAAATGATTTTTAGAATTTTGCCTTTTTTACTGATTGCGGTCACTTTCGCTGCGGAAGTGCGGTATGACTGTGAAGGCTTTGTGGAAAGAGGCCTTTCGACTGACCCGCTGCTTGCGGAGACTCGATTTGCGACGGAAGCAAAAAAGAACAAGATTTCTGAAATCAAGGCCGCTGCGGTTCTCTCCAAATTTGAAATTTCCATGATGGTGGGACCGGCCCCCGGTTTAAAGGAAACGGTGGACGATTGGGGCGATACGGTCGACACTTGGGACTTTTCCAAGATGGGCCCGTTTTTTGGAACCGAAATTAAAGCGGTTCAACCGCTGAATTACGGCCAGTACAAGGTCGGGAAGAAAGCGGCGGAAGCGGATCTTCGCCAGACGGAAATGAGTGTTCTAGGAAAGGAACACGAAAAAGGCGTTGAGCTGCAAACGTACTATTATAATTATCTCCTGGCGATGGAAATGAATCGTTTGGTTTCCGATGCGAAAAAGCAGATGGACCGCGCCGAAGAAAAATTGGAAGAGGCTCTCGACGAAGACGATCCTCATGTTTCGCAGACCGACCTGCTAAAACTCAAGGCGAACCGTCATACTCTTGACGAAGCGATTATCGATGCCGAAAATGGACTTGCCCGTGTAAAGCTCGCGGTTAAATTTTCGCTCGGGCTGGATTCTAATGAAACTTTTGTTCCGCTGGATACGGTCCTTTCGGAACGGAAGGAATATTTCCCGACTCTCGACGAAGCCAAAGACCTTGCCTTGCAGCATCATCCGGATTTAAAACGCCTGAATGCAGGCCTGGAAGCGAGACAGTATCAGCTTGAACTCGCTGAAGCGAAACTCGGACCTCAGTTCTTCTTGATGGGGGAATTCACCTATGTGAAGTCTTGGGCGGGAAACCGTACTGCGGTGCAGAAGAATGCTTTTGCGCAGGACGCCGTGAACAAGATTTCGGGTGCGGTCGGCTTTGGTGTCCGCTATAATTTGAATTTTTGGAATAGCTGGAGTTCTTATGTTTCGGCGCGGACAGAATTGCGCGGTTTGAAACTGACGGAAAATTACGCTTCGGAAGGCATTTTGTTGAAAATGGAAGAACAGTACATTTTGACGCAAGGTGCCAAGGCGAAACTCGAAAGCCTGCGGTCTAGCTTGAGAGCGAGCGAATCCATTTTGAAAAGCGCCGCGATGAAATACGACCTGGATCCTTCGAATGCGAATGATCTGGTTTCGGCGTATACGAACAATCTTCAACTCCAAAAGTCTTATTATTATGCTGTCTGCAAGTACAACATTGCATTTGCGGAGCTGATTAGCAAAATGGGACTTTCCCTTTCGGAATACCATCAACTTGATCTGGGAAAATAAAATGAAAATGAAACTTCTAATTTCGATGCTTGCTCTTTCTTGCGTGGCCGCTTTTGCTGCGGACCCGGTGCAGGCAATTTCCAAAAACGACAAGGAACTTCAGACTCTTTTGAAAAAGAAGAGCCTTTCGAAGGCAGACAATGAACGCGTGAAAGCTTTGCTGAGCGACGTTTTCAACTTTAAGCTTTTGGCAGAAAAGTCCTTGCCGAAGGAAACCTGGGAATCCCTGGACGACGCCTCGAAGAATTCCTTTGCGACGGAATTCCAGCGCATGGTCCGCAATTCCAGCGCAAAACGCCTGGAAATGTATCGCACCGACAGTACCATTTACGATGCTCCGAAAATGAAGAAGAACAATACGGAAGCGAACGTGACGGCGCATCTTTGGTATAAAGGCAAGGAATCCGTCTTGGTTTACAAGATGAACCTGGTCAACGACAACTGGATGGCTTGGGATCTGGTAATCGATGATCTTTCGACCGCTCGCAATTACAAGGAACAGTTTGCGACGATTTTGAAGACGAAGACTTTTGCGGACCTTCTTGAAACGATCAAGAAGAAAGCTGACGAATCTGAAGAATGATCTTTGACATTCTCATCATTCTGATTACGATTGTTGGAGGCGGACTTTTACTTTTCCCGGTGAAAGTCCGTTTTTCATTTCGTGGTCAGAAAAATGGGAATCGGTTTTCTCTCCATTTATTCCGCAAAAAAATTTGGAGTTCGGAAGATGATGAACCTTTGACCGAAATGAAAGAAGAGTCGTCTGCCGATGAAGAAATCCGGGTGAGCGAAGAGGATGACTTTGACAACGAAAATCCTTGGAAAAAGGAAAAAGAGGAAACGGTCAAGGCTTCGACCCCTGCGCCTGTGAAAACATCACCGATGCCTAAAGTGACGGAGCCTGCAAAAGAAAAGGCGAAGCCGAAAAGGCAACCGAAAAAAGCTTCGAAGAAATCGTCAGAAAAAGATTCTTCGGATGAGGAATTTTTAACGCTAATCCTAGAACCGGGCTTTGATCGGAAAATCTTAAAAAGTTCGTTTCGAATGAGCCGGTCCTTTTTTCGAATTTTCCACTGCTACTTTGAACCGACTGTTGTCGAAGGCCTTCGGTTTGGGGATTATGAGGAAATGGGTTATGCCATGGGCGGTTTGAATTTCTTGTGTGGGGTGATTCCGCTTTTTCATAATTGGCAGTTCTTGATGGACTGGGAAGGGAATCGTCCGCTTCGGATCGAAGGCGGTTTTGTGGCTTCCTTTTCCATTGCGCGAATTTTAGGATTTGGACTTGTGAGTGCCGTTTCTACGGTGGAGCTCGTTGTGATTTACTTGATGAATCGTCATCGTTACAAGAAAAATCCGGAAAGCTTCCGATTGATTTTTTGGCGACGTTGGCTTGTGAGGTTTTTATGCAAAAACTGACAGTGGAAAGATTGCTGTCTTATTTGGGCTTTGGCACGCGCAAAGAGTGTCGCGCCTTGGTACGTTCAGGGCTTGTGGAAATCGCAGGTCGTCTTGTGGAAGATCCGTTCGAAGAATTGGATTCAAGGCCGGAAACGATTACGGTAAACGGCGAAGATGTGCCGACTGTGGAAGAACTTTACCTGATGATGAACAAGCCTTGTGGCCTAGAATGCAGCCATCAGCCGAGGGATCATGAATCGGTTTTTGAATCGTTCCCGCACCGCATGATTGCGATGGGGCTGAACTGCGTAGGACGCTTGGATGCGGATTCTCACGGGCTTCTTTTGTTCTCGAATCAGGGGCAGTTCATTCACCGCGTGGAAAGCCCTAAAAAAGGCATGCTCAAGACCTATGTGGCAAAGCTTGCCCGCCCGATTACCGAAGCGCAGATGCGCATTTTGAAGGAAGGCGTGCAATTAAAGGGAGAAAAGAAACCTTTCATTGCTCGAGAACTGGAAAAGGTTTCGGATACGGTCGTGAAAATTTCCATTGCGGAAGGCGTTTACCATGAAGTCCGCCGCATGTTCGCCGCCGTGTCGAACCATGTGGAAGATTTGGAACGCATTTCGATCGGCAATGTGAAGCTCGATCCGACACTGGAACTTGGAAAGTGGAGATTCCTCTCGGCAGGAGAAATCGCGGAATTCCAGTAAGCGTTTAAAATCAAGAGCCGCAGTCCAAAAGGATTGCGGCTTTTTTTGTTTTAAAAGGTTTGATCTCAAGTTCCTAAGGGATTAGGAATCGATTAGAGAGAAGAACCTGCGGTAACGGAATTGACTTCCGAAAGTTCTGCCTGAGTCGTTGCCACCTTTGCGGATTTCGCAATTGCAGCCTTGATATCGGCGGAGAACTTGAACGTCGGAATGACGCGCTGTTGCAGGTATACGATTTCGCCTGTCTTCGGGTTACGAGCCGGACGTGCTTTACGTTCTTTGTTGATAAACGTACCGAATCCACGGATCTCGATGGAATTACCCTCTGCGAGGGATTCTCCAACGAGGTCCAGGAATTGTTCTACAACAACACGTACCTTGTTCTTGACGATGCCGGTCGCGCTCGTTACGTCTTGAATCAAATCTTGTTTTGTTACATTAGCCACGTTCAAAATATAAGAACCTTGGCTGAAAAAATCTACTTTTGGAGCGGTTCTTTTCTTTTTTTTCGTCGCTTACCTTTTGGCTACTTCGTGGACAAGTGTGAATAAATGTTGAAAAATGAATTTCAGTTTGCGGATATCCGCGTTTCTCCGTGCACGGTGCTGTCTCCGATGGCCGGCGTGACGGATGCGCCTTTTCGACGCCTTTGCCGGGTTCTTTCGGGAAATCGGATGGGCTTGCTGGTTTCGGAATTCGTGTCCACGGACGGAACTTCCCCGTTCATTCTCAAAAATCGGAAACAATTGAATTTTTATCCGGAAGAGCGGCCGTTCGGAATCCAGATTTTTGGAAGGAATCCTGAACGCATGGCCTATGCGGCACATGTTTTGGAATCTCTGAAGCCGGATTACATTGAAGTGAATGCGGGCTGTCCTGTGCCAAAGGTCGCCGGTAAGGGCGGCGGTGCGGGGCTTTTGAAAGATTTGCCTCGTTTGAAGGAAATCCTTTGCGAAGTCAAGAAGTCGATTTCCGTGCCGATGACGCTCAAGTGCCGAGTCGGCTGGGATGAAAATTCGATTAATGTGATGGAAACCTTGAAGATTGCGGAAGGTGAGGGCGCAGACATGTTGACTGTGCACGGAAGAACTCGTGTGCAGGGTTATAACGGTTTTGCCAACTGGGATTTGATCGGGGAAGTCGCCAGTGCTGCAAAGATTCCGGTCGTCGGGAACGGCGATGTGAACAGTGTGAAGTTTGCCTTGGAATGCTTAGAAAAGTACGATGTAAAAGGCGTTTCCATTGGCCGCGGCGCGATGCACAATCCGTGGCTTTTTGGGGAAATCGCCGACGCGTTAGAAGGAAAGGCTCCGCGTGTGGTGTCGGCAGAAGAAGCCTGCTCGGTCTTTAAGACGTATTACGACTTTATGATGGAAGAAAGTACGTCGACGCCTTTCGGTGCGCTGGGGCGCTTAAAACAGCTTGCGGCGCGCCTTTGCAAAGGCTTTAATCCAGAAACCCCCGAGTTCCGGCAGAAAGTTCTCACGAGCCAGAGCCCTGAGGAATTCTTTGAACGCGTGGAACTTTTCAAGGATTACGCGAAAGCGAATGCGATGACCTTTGCGCCAGAGCGCCTGATGAACTTAAACGGTCGTAAGGAAGATACGATTTCCTTTGAACGGCAGTTTAAAGGCTAAGACGGTACTTTCTCCAGTCGCCGAGAACGGAAATATCCTTTGCGAGGCCGTCGTCCGCTTTTTGCAGAATGGAAGTGTCGCCGATAAATCCCGAGACCATCTTTCCGTTTGAAAGCTTGATCTTTCCCATGCTGAGAGGGGCGGGGATGTTCTCCACGAACTTTCCGAATTCTGCAGGGGAAAATGCGTAGACTTCGACATAAAAGCTGGTGCTTCCGCCGGAAACCAATGCCGGTTTGGGAATGTTCCCATCTTGAAATGCGAACATGGTATATTCGGGGGCGGTCGTTGTCGCTTCGATGAATTCCGCGGATTCGAGCTGCCCGTGCAACGGTTCGCCTTTTAAATGCGCACCGCAGACGGCGAATTCGATTTTAGAAGTGAAGAATGGGGACACTTTTTCGGCGACGTCCAAGAGTTTGAAATCGTCGAAGGCTTTGCCGACGAGAGTAACGCCGAAAGGAAATTCCGAAACGTTTGGGTCTGTGCTGGGGGCTTTGCCTGCAGGAATCGCGAGAGCGGAATAGTCCAAAAGATTCATGTAGTTTGTGTAATAGCCGAGATTGGAGTTGAGTTGAATCGGGTTCGCCTCGACTTCGGCGGTTTTGTAAATGGTGCCTGCGGTCGGTGTCAAGATAAAATCGACCTTGGAAAATTCTTGATCGGCGATTTTCTTTTTGGCCTGTAGGGCGTGGAAGCCAGCAAAGACTTGGCTTGGGTGCGGTGTCGTCTTGGGACTGATGATCGCCTTGGTGACGGGGTGAATTTCGTTTGGATGTGCTTCGATGAATTTTCCGACAGCGTCATAGCGTTCAAAGACCCAAGGTCCTTCATAAAGCAGGCGGGCCGCTTCGAGGAATGGGGTAAAGTGGATGGTGACCTTTTTACCGCCGGCTTTTTCAAAAATTTGGACAGCCTTGTCGAAGGCTTTCTGGTAACCTGCGTTTCCAAAAAATTCAAGTTCGCGTTCTTCGGGAACGCCGAACGTCCAGGATTCGGGAAGGCGGGCGGCGAAACCGTTTGGCTTTTTCCACGGGGCAATGCGGGAGTATGGTTCTTCGGGATCTTCTTCGACTGCGAGATGAAAAACGTACCGAGCGTCAGCAGGATTCAGTGCGAAGATAGAAACGCAATCCAAGCTTTTGCAGGCCGGGATGACTCCGTTTGTGCTGAGAAGACCTCGGGTCGGTTTGACTCCGACGAGGTTGTTGTAGGCGGCAGGAACGCGCCCGGACCCGGCGGTATCTGTACCGAGGGAAAAACTACAGAGTTCGTAGGCGAGGGCGGCTGCGGAACCGGAACTCGAACCTCCCGAAATATATTCGGGTGCGAATTTGTTGGGAATGGAGCCGTACGGAGTGCGGACGCCGACAAGACCTGTGGCGAATTGATCCATATTCGTTTTTCCGAGAGGAACGGCTCCGAGTTTGATAAGACGTTCGACGACAAAGGCGGATTGTGAAGGCCTGTAGGCGTAAGCGGGGCAGGCCGCGGTACTTTCAAATCCCTCGCAGTCGATGTTATCCTTGATGGCGAAGGGAATTCCATATAGCGGAAGGCTTTCGGGATCTTGAGCTTCGAGAACCTTTAGGTAGGCGTCCAGCTGGTCTTGGGAAATTTTTTGAATCCAGATGGCGTTCGGCGCTTTTTCCATTTTTAGCAAAAGGCTTTGGAAAAGCTCTCGTGGGGAGAGAGAATGGGAACGGTAAGCGGATAACAGGGAAGAAATTTTCAGATCCATAATGGCCTCGACTTTATAAAATCATTTTATAAAGTAGTATTAAATTTGAATTTGGCGGGAGAAAATTTCTTTTTTAAAATGTGCAAAAATGACGGAGAAAACTTGCACACAAGTATGTCAACGTATGTGTAATGTAATTACAAAAATGTTGAATAAAAATTATTCGATTTGAAGGAACTTTTCCGTCGCGATTTTGGTGAGACCGAGGAAGTATTCTTCGGAAGAATCTGTGATGAAGAAAAGCCTTGGAAGTTGCGGTCTGCGCAGGTGATTGCGCATTTGAACTTCGAAATTTGCCTGGGATAGTTCTTCGGCGAGCCCGCCCGTAAAGACGATGACGGCAGGGTCTAGGAAGACGACTGTGGCAAAAAGAATCTGTAGAATATAGGGAATCGCGTCCTTTGCGTTGCTAAAAATTTCGAGCTGTTTGTTTCTGGCAAAAGGGAATGGAAAGTAGGAAAGTTCGCCTGCTAAATTCGCGTTCCCTCGTAGAATGTTCCCTTCGACAAGGAAACCTCCGGCAGGCGGATTCCCTTTGGGAGTGAAGAGAATGGCGACGTTCTTTTCGTTGGCATTTTTTTGAGAATATCCCAAGGCTATGGCATTCATGTCGTTTTCGATAACGGTCGGAATCCCTGTTTTTTCTTCAATTTCGCGGGTGAGATTAATCCCGTTGAGGTCGGGAAAGTCGCTGAATTCAACGGTTCCCTGACTGACTCCTCCTTGAATGCCGATGGAAATGATGCGGATTTCGGGAGAATGTTTTAAGATCTTTTGAATGTTTTGAAGAAGGGTGCGCAAGTCGATGTGCTTCCCTTTCAATTCGCCTTTCCCATGGAGGTCGCCCATAACGTCCGTGATTCGGTAATGGATGCTTTCAGCGCCACTTTCAAAGAGAGCGTAGAGGCATAGAATACGGAATTTCTCGGATTGATATCGGTAAGACATGGCGGGGCGCCCACCGCTCGATGTGCGAAAATCTTCTGCGATGACTTCTCCATTTTTGACAAGTCCGTTCAGGATGTAGCCGCAAGTCGCAACTGTCAAATTTGTGGCTTTGGCAAGCTCCGGTTTGGTAATAGAACCGTTTTTCAGAAGAATTTGGCGGATTTTTTGAATGGAATCGTTAGCCATGGTGTTGATTTTGTAAAGGAAGAAACAATTTTGTCCAAACTTTATAAAATAATTTTATGAAGTTGTCAATGTGAGGGAAAAATTTTCTTTCCGATTTTTGGGAAAGTGTCTTTTTTGATTGAATTTCGCCGGGTTTGAATGTTTTGGCATTGATTTTGCGAAAGGGAAGGACGAACATCCCTTTCAGTGAGGTCAATATGAAAATGTTCAAATGGATGATGATGACGGCTTTGGTTTTGGCTGGCGCTATCTATGCAGATAAGCCGGTTCTGAAAATTGCTTATAGCGATTGGCCCGGTTGGACAGCTTGGGAAATTGCGGATAAGAAAGGCTTTTTTCAGAAGCATGGTGTCAATGTGAAACTTGAATGGTTTGAATATGGACCTTCGATGGATGCATTCGCTGCGAAAAAGGTAGACGCTGTCGGTGTTTCGAATGGCGATGCCACCGTGTTGAATGCAACGGGAGCCCGTAACGTAACCATTCTCATTAATGATTACAGCAATGGTAACGATAAGATTGTCGGAGCTCCGGGAATCAAGTCCATTCGGGATTTAAAAGGCAAAAAGATCGGCGTGGAAATCGGTTGCCTTTCCCATGCGCTGCTGATCAATGCCTTAGAAAAGAATGGTTTGAAGGAATCCGACGTGACGTTAGTGAATATGCCGACCCATCAAGCGGTGCAGACGTTGGAAAGCGGTGACGTTTCGGCCGTTGTTGCTTGGGTTCCGCACTCGGTGAACGCCTTGGATAAAATTACCGGGGCGACGGAGCTGTATACCAGTGCAAATGAGCCGGGCATTATTTATGACGTCCTCGCCGTTTCCCAAGAATCCATGATGAAACATAAGGATGAATGGGCTAAGGTAATTGCTGCTTGGGATGATGTGGTTGCCTACATCAACGATCCGAAGAATGAAAAGGAAATGGTGAAGATTTTGGCAGACCGCGTCGGAGTTTCGGAAAAGCTTTATTCCCGATTCCTTGGCGGGACCAAGTTCTTGCGCGTGGGAGAAAGCCTGAAGTTCTTCAACAAGAAGGATAATGGCTTTGGATCGATCTACGGATCTTCGAAGTGGGTGGATGAATTCTTTGTGAAGAATCATGTCTACGACAAGAACGTGGATACCAAGCGCTACATCGTCCCGGCTTTCACCGAAAATTTTGTGAAGTCATCTAAGTAAACGTTTCTCCATCTTTAATCTGGGAATGCAAAATATGAACTGTCCCATTGGAATTAGAAAGAATCTTGGCAAAAGAGGAAGTTTAATTCTCGCAATCCTTTCGTTTGTGCTTCCGTTGGCTGTGTGGAGCGCGGTGAGCTATATCCCGTTTCTCTATCACCCGCTGGTACAGATCACGGATGCTGGCGACAGCATGTTTTGCGAGCCTGGAGATGAAATCGCGAAAGAAAATTTTGCGGAAGAAAATGCGAATCTGATTGCCGCTGGCGAAAAACCGATGACCGGTGTTCGCAAAAATCCGACTTATTTGCCGGCACCGCATGAAGTGGCAAAGGCTTTGGTAACCGCATTTAAAATGCCGCCGAAACGCGAAGGCGATCTGTGGTTTCACGAAAGCATTTTCCATTCGATTAAAATTGTATTTCTCGCCTTTTTCCTTTCGAGTTTAGTCGGATTGCCTCTCGGGGTTTTGAGCGGGTCGATACCGTTTTTTGAAAAACTGACGGCACCTTTTATTGAGTTTTTCCGCTACTTTCCGGCACCTGTATTTGGAGCCTTGGCTGTGGCGATTCTTGGAATCAACGATGCCCCGAAGGTGGCGATCATCATCATCGGTACGTTCTTTCAGCAGGTTCCGATGTTGAGTGCGACGATGCGACGAGCGGACCCTGCTTTAACGGAAGCTGCACGAACGCTGGGAGCTTCTCCGGCCCGAATTTTGATGAAGGTGATCATCCCGGAAGTCGCGCCGAAAATTTACAAGGATATGCGCATTTTGCTCGGTTGGGCATGGACATATTTGATTGTTGCGGAAGTTGTCGGAACAAGTTCGGGAATTACTTGGTTCATCAATCAGCAAGCGAAGTACCGTAACTTTGACAACGTTTATGCGGCAATCGTAATCCTTGGAATCATCGGTCTTGGGTGTGATTTGATGCTCGATAAGATTGGCAAGGATCTGTTCGCTTGGGAAGGTGGCCGTGTTGGATTTTTGACGAAAGTTCGTCGCGAATTGATGTCTCCTAGAAATTATGTGTTTTCGTTCCGTTTAACTCCGGAAGAAAAAGCCTTGAAGGAAAAAAATCATGGAAAGCTCTGAATTCATTTTAGAAGCGAAGAACATCGTCAAGGATTTTGAAGAAAGCGATGGAAGTACGCGTCGCGTTTTGGATGGGATTTCTTTTGGCGTTAAACGGCGGGAATTCCTTTCGATTATCGGTCCTTCGGGTTGCGGAAAGTCGACGCTTATTCGCATTGCCGCTGGTCTTGAAACGGTGACGAGTGGACATTTTTTGCTTGATGGGAAAAAAGTTTCAGGGACTAGCGCGGAACGCGGGATGGTATTTCAAAAGTACACGCTTTTTCCGTGGCTTTCGGTAAAACAGAATGTGATGTTCGGCCTGATTTCTTCGGGCTATGGAAATGACGACGCCGAAGAAAGCGCTTTGCAATGGCTACAGATTGTAGGCCTTGAGAAGTATGCGGAATATTATCCGAAGCAACTTTCCGGCGGTATGCAACAGCGAGTAGCGATTGCAAGAGCCTTGGCGCCTCAGCCACGCGTGTTGTTAATGGATGAACCGTTCGGCGCTTTGGATGCGCAGACCCGTTCGCAAATGCAGAAGTATTTGCTCGAAGTCTGGAAGAATATCGACATTACGATTCTCTTTGTCACTCATGATTTGGACGAAGCGGTGTTCCTTTCGGATCGGATTTTAACGCTCCAGGCAAATCCGGGTAGGGTGAAGGAACTCGTAACGGTCGATGTTCCGCGCCCTCGGACCGAAGAAAGCTTATTCCTTCCGGAATTCAAGACGCTTCGTTCGCATGTCGAAGATTTGATACATCCGGTTTCGGAAAAGAAGTCTTTGGAAGAGGAATCTTTCAACATCGTCAATATGGTCGGCAAAAAGAATGCCGTTCGATAAAAATTCATTTAGAGAGGTAATCTTATGGAAAAAGAAAATGTCTTGCTTACAAAAACGATCGCTGGCGGATGGAATTATTCCCGCGTGGTGAAACGCGGACAGAAAATCCGTTTGACGGATTTGGAAGGTGGCGCAAACGCTTCGATCCTTTGCTACAACGCGAAGAACTTTTCGGAACGCTTTAATTTGGGCGATACTTTGAAAATTCAGCATATTTGCCGGATTGCTGAAAACTGTTGCCTCTACAGCGACATGGGACGCATTCTTTTGAGTGTGGTCAAAGATACGGTGGGCTGGCATGATCCGCTTTGTGGTTGTACGCATGCGGGACTCATTCGGGAACGTTTTGGTGAACATCGTTACCAGGAATTTCACAATGATTTTTACCGCAATGGATATGATTCCTTGTTGGTGGAAATCGGCAAGCATGGAATGACGAAACGCGATTTTACAGAACTCGTAAACTTCTTCAGTAAGGTCGTGGTGACGCCAGACGGCAAAATGACTTTTGTGGAAAATAATTCAAAGCCTGGCGATTATGTGGAACTCCGCGCGGAAATGGATACGCTTGTCGTTATCGATACGGGCATGCATCCCTTGAATCCTTCGAAAGAATATTTGAGAAAGCCGGTGAAAGTGGAACTTCTTTCTTGTGAATTCTCGACGGCAAACGACCCGTGTTTCACCTGGTGCCCGGAAAACTCTCGCGGTTTCATTAACACGTCGGATTATAACCTGTAAAAAGGAGACGGAAGGATGTACACGAAGTATTTGGAAAGCTCCCTCAAGGAAGAAAATGCTGTTTATGTGGAAGACGTGCCGGCTGGTGAAGGTTGGCTGCATTTGATCAAAAAAGGTCAGACATTCCGAATCCTGGATTTAGAAGGAAACCAGGCGGTAGATACGCTTTTCATCAACGCGAATAATCCAGAGGAACGTTACAGCGTGCAACAGACCGTGCAACGTCAGGCGAATTGCCTTGTGGGAGTGGGGACTGTTCTTTATTCGAACGATGACAATCCGATGCTGACGATCACCGCGGACCTTTGTGGAGATCATGATACACTGGGAAGTGCCTGCTCCTGCGAAAGCAATACGTGCCGCTACTCCTTGGACAAACGTTATATGCATGCTTGTCGTGAATCGTTTTTGAAGGTTCTTTTGGAAAAGCCGGGTCTCGATAAACGCGATCAGGTGAACAATTTGAACTTCTTCATGTATGTGCCTTTTGATGAAAAAGGAAATCTGAATTTTGCGGATGGAATTTCGAGCCCGGGCAAGTATGTGGAAATGAGAGCGGAAATGGACGTGTATGCGGTCGTAAGCAATTGCCCACAGCTGAACAATCCGTGTAACGCTTATAATCCGACTCCGATCCGCATGATTATCTGGGATTAAACGAGGTGTTTTATGAACTCGAAACGGAAAGAATGCGACCGTCAAATCGAAGAAGCTTGTTTTGATGTCATGGCTTATGCAGGCGAAGGCAAGATGCTTTTGCTAAAGAAAGGACAGGTGCTCCGCTTGATCGATGTCGAAGGAAATCAGTCTGGCGATGTGCAGGTCTATAATGCGCATGACACTTCGGAGCGTTATAGTGCGCAAAATACGATTACGGCTCAGGCGAATTCGATGATTGAACTTGGGACTGTCATTCGCTCGAATGACGACAATCCGATGCTTACGGTTATTGCGGACACGTGTGGCGAACATGATACGCTTGGAAGTGGCTGCTCGGCGGAAGGAAACTGTGTGCGTTATACGGACAAGACCCGTTACATGCACAGCTGTCGCGATACATTTGTGCGAACTTTGCAGGATTATGGCATGAGCAAACGGGATCAGGTCTGCAATCTAAACTTCTTTACCAAAGTGATTTTGGATAATACGGGCCGTTTGGAATTTGCAGACGGAATTTCGGGACCTGGAAAGTACATCGTCTACGTGCTGAAATGGATGTGTTGTTTTTGCTTTCCGATTGTTCGCAGTTGAATAATCCGTGCAATGATTACAATCCCACCCCGATTCGAATGGTTGTTTTCGATGCTTGATTTGGATGCTGCATACGATAACACGAAAGCGGTGGCGGAAAGCGCAGAGCTTTTAAGAGGTTTTGAAGCGCGAAGCGATGTGCTTGCCTCCCGTTTTTCGGGGACAATGGACGTTCCGTATGGAAAAGGTGCCCGCGAGAAATTTGACTTTTTCCCGGGAAACCCGGGTGCGGGAATCTTTGTGTTCGTCCACGGTGGATATTGGCAAATGCGGCACAAGAATACGTTCCGTTTTTTGGCAAAGGGTCCGCTGTCTTTGGGAATGCATGTTGCTTCGGTCGGCTATACGCTTGCGCCGGAGGCAAGCCTTTCGGAAATCGTTCAGGAAGTGCGCAACGCCATTCACAAGATTTGTGAGTTTGCCAAAGCTTTTCTGGCGGATACGGAAAAGGTTGTTGTTTCCGGGTGGTCTGCTGGCGGACATCTGGCGACGCTGATGCTCGATGAGCCTTCTGTAAAATCGGCTCTTGCGATCAGTGGAATCTATGACTTGGAACCGATTTCCAAGTGCTATTTGAATCAGGCGTTGAATCTTTCTCCAGAGGAAATCTTGAACTTGAGCCCGATGCGGATTTCGAGTGTTTCGAAGCCGATGGCGATTGTCGTTGGTGCGGAAGAACTTCCGGAGTTGCGTCGTCAAAGTCTTGAATTTGCAACACGTCGTGCTGCTGAAAAAATTCCGGTGACTTTTGGGCTGTTAGAAGGCTGCAACCATTTTACGATTCTGCACGAATTGGAAAATCCGAGCGGTGTTCTTTGCCGGATGCTGGCTTCGCTTTTGAAGTGAGTGAAAATACAGCCCAAAATTTGAAGAGGATATCTTATGTTTAAGAAAGTATTGATTGCAAACCGCGGTGAAATTGCTTGCCGTGTGATTCGTTCCCTCAAGGAAATGGGAATTCAGTCTGTCGCAGTCTATTCCGATGCGGATGAAAGTGCGGCTCATGTTTTGATGGCGGACGAAGCGGTGCGTATTGGTCCCGCTTTAGCCAAAGAAAGCTATTTGAATGTGGATGCAATACTTTCTGCAATCAAACAGACCTGTGCGGATGCGGTTCATCCGGGCTACGGATTTTTGAGCGAGAATGCGGAATTTGCAAAGACTTTGGAAGAAAATGGAGTGGCGTTTATCGGACCGACTCCAACGCAGCTTGTGGAATTTGGGCTCAAGCATCGCAGTAAGGAACTGGCCGAAGAATTTGGAGTGCCGCTAGTTCCGGGAACTGGACTTTTGGAAAATGTGGACGACGCTGCAGAAGGCGCTGCAAAAATCGGCTACCCGGTTATGCTCAAAAGCACTGCGGGCGGTGGCGGCATTGGTATGAGCATTTGCCACAGCGAACAGGAACTGCGTGAAAGTTATGACCGCATTAAGCGCCTGAGCGAAAATAACTTTAAGAATGCGGGACTCTTTGTGGAAAAGTATGTGGAACGCGGCCGTCATGTGGAAGTTCAGATTTTTGGCGACGGAGAAGGAAACGCTGTGGTCTTGGGGGAACGCGATTGTTCTGTGCAACGTCGAAATCAGAAGGTCGTGGAGGAAACCCCTGCCCCGAGCCTTCCGGAAGAAACTCGCAAGGCTTTGCACGCATCGGCTCTTCGCTTGGCGCAAGGAGTGAAATATCGTTCGGCAGGGACCGTAGAATTTATTTATGATGCAAAGGCGGATCAGTTCTATTTCCTCGAAGTGAATACGCGTTTGCAGGTAGAACACGGTGTGACGGAAACGGTTTTTGGTGTGGATCTTGTCCGCTGGATGATTGAGCAGGCTGCAGGCGTCCGACCGTTTGAAATCGGGGCGACTTTTACTCCGAAGGGACATGCGATGGAATTCCGTGTTTATGCGGAAGATCCGGGTAAAAATTATCGCCCCTCGAGTGGACTTTTGACGGAAGTGAGCTTCCCCGAAGGCATTCGCGTGGATACATGGGTTTCGCGCGGAACGGAAGTCAGCGCTTTTTACGATCCGCTGCTTGCCAAGGTAATCGTCGCCGGCGACGATCGTGAAGACAATATTTTCAAGGCGAAAAAGGCTCTTTCCGAAGTAAAACTCTGCGGCTTTGAAACGAATATCAAGCTGTTGCGAGATGTCCTAGAAATGGAGGACTTTGTTTCGGGAAAAGTTTCCACTTGGATTTTAAACGATTACAAGTACGAAAACTCGACTTTTGAAATTGTGGCTCCGGGGTTACAGACAACCGTCCAAGATTATCCGGGCCGGCAGAATCTTTGGGACGTAGGCATTCCGCCTTCCGGTCCGATGGACAACTACAGCTTCCGTTTGGCAAATAAAATCGTCGGTAATGCGGAAAGTGCCGCAGGCCTTGAAATGACCCTTTCCGGTTGCTCAATCTGTTTCCATACGAAGACAGTCATTGCTTGGACGGGTGGTGAATTCCCGGCTAAGTTAAACGGAAATCCTTGCCCTAAAAATCAGCCTGTAAAAATTGAAAATGGCGACATTTTGAAGTTCGGAATCACGAAACTCGGGCAACGAGCTTACCTCGCTGTGCGCGGAGGCATTGATGTTCCGGATTATTTAGGAAGTAAGTCGACGTTTACGTTGGGTGGTTTTGGCGGTCATGCTGGGCGAGCCCTTTCGGCTGGTGACATCCTTCATATTGGAAAAGCGACTGTGGCGGAACCGTTAACGCCTGCAGTTGAAGCTTTGCCCGAAATTACGACGCAGTGGGAAATCGGCGTGATGTATGGTCCTCACGGTGCTCCGGACTATTTGACAAAGGAAGATGTTGACGCCTTTTTTGCGGCCAATTGGGAAGTTCACTATAACTCTTCCCGAACGGGCATTCGTCTGATTGGGCCGCAACCGAAGTGGGCTCGCCCGGATGGTGGCGAAGCCGGACTACATCCTTCGAATTTACACGACAACGCCTATGCTGTGGGAACTGTTGACTTTACCGGCGATATGCCGATCATCTTGGGCGTAGATGGCCCGAGCCTTGGAGGCTTTGCATGCCCGGTTACGATTGTCTCTGCTGAGCTTTGGAAGATCGGGCAGCTGAAAAGCGGTGACCGGGTGAAGTTTGTTCCGCTCTCGGCGTCGGCAGCCGAAGAAATTCGCCTTGCCCGCGAAGCGAACCTTGAAAATCCGGTAGATGCTCCGGCGAAAATTCCTGCCCTTGTTGCTGCAAAAGTGGAATCTCCGATCATTGCGGAATTCCATCAGGAAAATGAAATGGAACATATCGTTGTCCGTGCAGATGGGGATGATTATGTTCTTTTGGAATTTGGACCGGCCATCATTGATTTGCGCTTGCGCTTTACGGCTCATGCGTGGATGCTTGCGGTAAAAGAAAAATTGAAGGATGTCGTCATCGACGTGACGCCAGGAATTCGTTCCATCCAGATTCATTATGACATTCACAAAATTCGTCAGGCGGAAATCCTTGAAAACCTGGCTTCTTTGGCGGAACATTTAAAGAAGAATAAGGTAACGAAAGTTCCGACAAGAACCGTTTATCTGCCGCTCTCTTGGGATGATCCGCAGACGCGCCTTGCCATTCAAAAGTATGTCTCTACAGTCCGTCCAGGCGCTCCATGGTGCTGCCCGAACAACATCGAATTCATTCGCCGTGTCAATGGTTTGAAGTCGGTTGAAGAGGTAAAGAAAATCGTCTTTGACGCAGACTATTTGGTCATGGGACTGGGTGATGTTTATTTAGGAGCGCCTGTAGCGACGCCGCTGGATCCAAGACATCGTCTGGTCACGACCAAGTATAATCCGGCACGAACTTGGACGCCGGAAAATGCGGTCGGTATCGGAGGCGCTTACATGTGCGTCTACGGAATGGAAGGCCCGGGCGGCTATCAATTCGTTGGACGTACCGTGCAGATGTGGAATCGTTTCAAAAAGACGAGCGATTTTACTTTACCGTATTTGCTCCGATTCTTTGACCGGATCCGCTATTACGAAGTCAGCGCAGAAGAACTGCTGCAAATGCGAAAGGACTTTGTCGCGGGCAAGTTCCATGTGAAGATCGAAGAAAGTTCGTTTGACATCACGGAATACGAAAAGTTCCTTGCCGAAAATGCGGAATCCATTGCCACCTTTGAAAATAAACGCAAACAGGCGTTTGAAGAAGAAAAGGCTCGCTGGATTGCTACAGGCCAATTCACTTTCGAAAGCCATAGCGCTGAAACGGCTCCGGTTGCCGAAGTAAGTCTTGCCGAAAGCGAAGAGGGCGTTTACTCTCCGGTGGCGGGAAGCCTTTGGAAACTTGTGGTAACGGAAGTTGGAACAAAGATCAAGGCGGGGGATACTCTCGCGATCCTCGAAAGCATGAAAACGGAAATCCCGGTGGTTGCTGACGAAGATGCTGAAGTTACCCAGATTTTTGCCAAAACTTCGATGGAAGTCCGCTCGGGACAGTGCCTTTTTGCGCTGAAAACGGCTCGTTAAATTTTAGTCAATCCTCTCCAAATGACAAAAGTTCCCGTCTTCGGATGGGGACTTTTTTGTATGGATAGATTGTCCACACAAATCTTGGAATGGATGCGTTTGTACGGAATTGCGAAGCCTATTTTTCTAAGGGGTGTAATAGAAAAAGAGGAGTGTATGAAAAAATTCCAAACCCTTTTTGCATGGTTGCTGCTGTTGTCGATGGCGGCATATTCTTATTCTTTACAGGGGAAAGTCGTTGATGAAAACGGCAATCCGATTTCTGGAGCAAAGGCGACTCTTCTGTCTAAAAATAAAGAAGCGCTGACCGATGCCAATGGGGAATTCTTGATCGAAGAGGCCCAAGTTTCTTTGACGACCGGAAAAATCCCTGTCGGATCGTGGGCTTTGCAAAATGGAGTCCTTTCGATTTCTTCGAACTCGACGGCTTCTTTCCAAGTAAAAATCTTTGACCTAGTGGGAAATGAAATTTTTTCGAAGAAAATGAGTGGATCCGGCGTTCATTCCTTGAATCTTCAAAGGATTTCGGCAAAGGGAAAGTATGTGGTAAATCTCTTGCAGGGAAATCACCGTGAAGTTTTTGCATTGTCTTCGACCGAAAATCTTTCGGGCACGTTCTCGAATGGAAAAACTTCGGTTTCGGAATCGAAAGTCTTCAAAAAGGAAGTCGGTGAAAATGATCTTTTGCAGGTTGTAGCGGAGGCCTTTGATACGTTAACGGTGCCGCTTTCCAATCTGGATACTTCCTTGACTTTGACGTTGAAAAAGTCGGAAGTCCAATACGCCTTTGGTTGGGCAAAGGGTAATGCAGCAGTACCGACTCGGGGCTGCGGAAAAACTTGGAACCGTGTAAAATCGGGAAGCTACGAATTTGCTTGGAGCAAGGGTACGCGTACAATCCGTATTGACATTCCGGATAATTATGACAATAATAAGCCGTATCGTTTGGTCTTTGGAATGCACTGTATGGGTGGTTGGGCAGGTGGTGTTCAGCAGGAAGGCTATTACGGCTTAAAGCCTTTGGACACGCAGAAAACGACGATCTTTGTGGCTCCGGAAGGGAATGGAGAATGGGCTCCGTGGGGACAAGACGATTACACATTGTTCGACGAATTGCTCGCTGATTTGGAAGGAAACCTTTGTATCGATTCGAGCCGCGTGTTTTCGACGGGATTCAGCTATGGTTCCATGTTCACGAATGGACTTTCTCGAAATCACCAAGATGTTCTTCGCGGTGTCGCTGTATACGAAACGGCGGATATCAATATTTGGATCCCGGAACATTCGGGCAAACCAATTGCATGGATGGGCGTGCTAGGTTTACAAGACGATCTTTGCACTCCAGAATTGGGTCGTTCCGCTCGGAATACTGCATTGAAATATGCAAGTGCCGAAGGGAAGGATGCGACTCAGGAAGTGGCGACGGAATATCCGGGTTATGGAGAACATGTCTGCTATAATTATACCTCTGTAGACCCACGATTCCCGGTACGCTGGTGCACGCAAAACGGTGGACATATTTGGAATCATAAAGATCCTGGAGCAAGTGAATCGTGGGTTCCCCGTGCGACTTGGGATTTCATTACACAGTTTTAAACTTTCCTGCTCAAACAAAAGACCGCTCCCTGGTGGGGGCGGTCTTTTGCTTGCAAAATTCGCTGAATTCGGAGAACTTTAGAATTGCGAAAGGAATCTCTGGTCGTTCGAAGTGATCAGGCCGATTTCCGGAATTTCATGACGGAGCATAGCGATTCGATCGAGACCGAAACCGAAGGCGAAGCCCGTGTACTTTTCCGGATCGATTCCGCAGTTCTTGAACACGTTCGGGTCTACGGAACCGCAACCGCCGATTTCCATCCAGCCGGTGCCCTTACAACGTTTGCAGCCTTTACCGCCGCAGAAGACGCAGCTGACGTCCATTTCGGCAGAAGGTTCCGTGAACGGGAAGAAGCTCGGGCGGAAACGTGTCTTGACGCCTTCACCAAAGAGCTTGTTCATAAAGATCTGGAGAACGCCTTTCAACTGGGCGAACGTGATCGTTTCGTCCACGACAAGACCTTCACACTGCTGGAACATCGGAGCGTGGGTCGCATCGTTGTCGACGCGGAACACATGGCCCGGAGCGATCATGCGGAAAGGCGGCTTGTGCGTTTCCATGTAATGAATCTGAGTGTCGGAAGTCTGCGTACGGAGCATGACCTTATCGCCGACATAGAACGTGTCCTGCATGTCGCGGCTCGGATGGTCCGGCGGCGTATTCAGGGCTTCAAAGTTATACCAGTCCGTTTCGATGTCGCGACCGGTATCGACGGCAAAACCCATCTGGGAAAAGAAGTCGATGATTTCTTCGCGAACGTCATAAACAGGATGCGTGGAACCGGCAGGAATTCCATTGCCCGGAAGGCTTGTGTCGGTCCAACCTTTTTCGAGTTCCGCTTCCAGAGCTTTCTTTTTCGCTTCTTCAAGAGCCTTGTCGATGCGTTCCGAAACACTCTGCTTGAGTTCGTTGACGAGCTTTCCGAAGGACGGACGTTCTTCTGCAGGAAGAGTCGCCATCTGCTTCATCATGGCGGTGATTTGACCTTTTTTACCGAGCCATTTGACGCGGAGGGCGTCGACGGCTTCCTTGACGTTCAATTTGGTTTCCGCGAGTTCTGCTTCGAACTGCTTACGGACTTCGGAAAAATTTTCGTTCATAGTACCCAAAATATAAAAAGAAAGGGAATTCCCTGGCACGAGGGGAAGTCAAGATTTGCAGGTATTGCTATCTTTCACGCGAAACTTTTTAACACGAGGTCTATCATGGCTCAAATTTCTGCTGTTTTGATTTTTGGCGCACCGGGTTCGGGCAAGGGTACCGTCGGTGCAAAGCTCGCCGCTACTACCGCTCTCAAGCACCTCTCTACGGGTGACATTTTCCGCGGCATCGCTCCGTCTAGCGAAAGCGGTAAGCTCCTTGCTTCTTATTCGAGCAAGGGTCTTCTCGTTCCGGATGAAGCCACGGTTGAAATTTTTGGTCGCTATGTGGAAGGCCTTGTCAACACGAACAAGCTGAACCCGGCCAAGGACACGCTCCTCCTCGACGGTATTCCTCGTACGGTCGCTCAGGTGGACCTCATCAAGCCGATCGTTGACGTAAAGCACATCTTTGTGCTCGACATCAAGGATGAAGCTACGATCGTCGCTCGTCTCTTGAACCGCGCCAAGATCGAAGGCCGTAAGGACGACGCAGACGAAAACGTCATCAAGAACCGTCTCAAGGTTTATAAGGAATCGACCGCCAAGGTTCTCGAAAAGTATGATCCGAAGATCATCAGCCACATCACGGGCGACAACACTCCGGATGAAGTGTTCCTTGACGTCCTCAAGGCTTATGTGGACTTCACCAAGTCTGCAAACTAATTTTCAAAATTCCGTTATTTGAAGAAAAAGGATCGCTTCGGCGGTCCTTTTTTGTATGTATTCAAAACCGC
>DGSB01000004.1 GCA_002390045.1 Fibrobacter sp. UBA4373 | reverse complement strand
GCAGCCGGAGCGGCAGCAGCAACGATAGCTTCTTCAGCAGCTTCAATCTTAGCTGCACGAGACTTCGTGGTAATCGTGAAGATAACCGTACGAGCCGGAGAAGCGAGTTCGACACCTTCGAGCGGGAGCATCTTAGCATAGTAAGTGACACCAGCATGGCTATCGGAGATATCGAGAGTCACGTTTGCCGGAATCTTTTCCGGAAGAGCGCTGAGCTTGATGAAACGAGAGACCTGGGAGAAGAGACCACCTTCGTTCTTCACACCAACCGGAAGACCGTTGAGAATGACCGGAACGCGAACGGTAACCGGAGACTTTTCGTCGATCTTGAGGAAGTCGATATGATCGATCGTACCAGAAATGGAGTCCTTCTGATAGTTGTAGATGATGGCCGGATTGCCAGCCTTGCCATCAATTTCGAGATCAAGAAGGGTATAACGCTTGCCCGGAGCGAGAACTTTCGCGATGTCACGAGCATCAACGGTAATACTTACTGCTTCCTGACCCTTACCATAATAGACTCCCGGAATCTGACCAGCCTTACGAAGGCGAGCCGTTGCGCGAGAAGAGCCCGATACTCTCGAGGTTGCTTTGAGCGTTGTAAGCTGCATTATTTTTCTCCATTTAGGTGAAATAAAAAATCCTATTGGGGTAGCTGGATTCGAACCAACGAATAGCAGAATCAAAATCTGCTGTCTTACCACTTGACGATACCCCAAAGGGTGGCGAAAAGATAATAAAAACTTTTCAAAAACCCAAGGTCAGGATTCGATTAAGTTCAAAAACCTGCAAAAAAATCGGTAACAACCGCATATCTGGCCGTTTTTCCACGTTTTTTTACGGCTTCTTCTGCGAGCGCCTTGGAAGGAAACACTCCGAAGACCGAAGCTCCGGAGCCGGACATCAACGAAAAATCCGCGCCATAATCCAAAAAGTCCCGTTTCATCTGTGCAATCAACGGAAACTGCGGAAGCACCGATTCTTCAAACTTGTTGTATGCGCCGCCCTTAAAGTCGCTAAAATCCGAATTCTTGTAGGTTTCCCATCGCGCATCGCCCGAAGGCACACAGCCTGCATAAGCGGCTTTCGTCGGAACGGCACATTGCGGAGTCGCCACCAGAAGAGCTGCACCCCGCGGGAGTTTTAAGGGTTCAATTCGTGAAAGTTTATCACCGATGCCTTCCGCCATCGCAGAGCCGCCTTGCACAAGGAATGGCACATCGGCACCAAGCTTTGCACCGAGCTTTTCCAAATCTTCCGGCGAAACGTTCAAATTCCAAAGCTTGTTCAGCAAACGGAGAGCGGCCGCAGCGTCTGCGCTTCCACCGCCAAGCCCTGCGCCGAGAGGCATCTTCTTTTCCAAGTAAAAGCTCACGCCCAACTTCACTTCATAAGTTTTCTGCACAAGCAACGCAGCCTTGTACACCAAGTCCGATTCGACAGGATATTCCTGCGGAACGTTGTAGCGGAGAGAAATCTTTCCCGACGGATCGAGTTCACCCGAAAGCGTATCTCCAGCGTTGATCGTCTGGAAAAGCGTTCCCAAGTCGTGGTAACCGTCCGGACGCTTGGAAAGGATATCGAGAAAAAGGTTGATTTTGGCTGGGGCAAATTCTTGGAGCATATTACTTCGCCTTCGGAAGGTAAACGGTATCGTGTACAACAAGAGTGTCGTGGACGACAACGGTATCGCGTACAAATTTTGTGATGGTCGTGGTGACAACAACCGAATCTACACGCTGCGGACAAGGTGCTTGCGAGACAGCAGAAGCATTCGAGATTTCAGAAGAGCTCGAAGCTTCGGAAGAACTAGAAACTTCGAAAGAGCTTGAAATTTCAGAAGAGCTCGAAGTTTCGGAAGAACTTGAACTCTCGACCGAACTTGAGCTGACCGCAGAACTGCTGTACGCACTCGAAACAGGCTGTGCCGCAGAAGAGAGCTTCCCCGCTTCGTATTTTTCAATCACTTCCGCCAAAGAATCCCGCGAAGCATGGAGTTCTTGCAATCGAATCTTGTATCGATTCTTTTTAACGGCACGCCGTTCTCTGCCATACCTCCACTGCACATCCTGGATTTCATTATCAATATCCGCTAGCTCCTGATACAGCGGATCATCCTTTTCAGCATGCACCCGAGGGCTGAAAAAATCGGAAATCGTATCCCAAAGGGACTTCTTTTTGGACGATTCCGCAGCAAAGGCCACCGAAGAAAGCAAGGAAAATATCGAAACGAGCACAATTCCGGTTCTAAACTTCATGCTACAACAATAAAAATTTTTGCATTCCCCGTCCAATTCGCCATTTCTTTATTACATTTGAATCACCCGCGGAAGTAGCTCAGTTGGTAGAGCGTCAGCTTCCCAAGCTGAATGTCGAGGGTTCGATCCCCTTTTTCCGCTCTAAAGGCCTCACACCAGTGAGGCCTTTTCATTTTTTAACTCAAAAACATTTTTAAAATCAAAAAGTCCTGCATCAAGCGGGACTTTTTGTCTGGGAAGCTTCTCACAAAAGTCTCCACAGAAGGGAAACTCGAATTACATCATTCCTGACGAACAGGAGTTCGTCGAAACTGCCGTTCCATTCGAAAGGGAACCGTCTTCACCGTAGCCAAAACTGATTTCGGTTCCCGCCGTATAAGTGCCTCCGGAATAAATCGTTGCGGAAGCGGTCCAAATATAAATCATTTGTGACGCAGATTGCGTAAGTGTATATGTCGAAAGGACCGTGGATCCACTTAAAGCCGACACGCGCATTCCAGCCGAGAACGATCCAGAAGTTGTCGTTTGCGAAGGACGACCTCCGCCCATACCACCAGAGCTCGAGCCACCTGCACACACCGATACACCACCAGAAGGAACGCCTTCATTCTTCGATCCGAAGCCCATCAAAATTCCGCCCGTATAATACATGGATCCGTTATCTCCCACATCGACAATGTTTCCGCCCGCTTCGATGACGATAACGCCTCCGCTGATGTTTATATCTCCATTCGAATCAATTCCGTCCGTATCACCGGAACCAGTCTTCACGTAATGGTAACCTCCATTCACATGGATAGCCGGATAACCGGATCCCGTCGCCAAAAACGATCCGCCCATGCCCTGGGAACTAGAACCTTTGGTCGCATTCCAGCCGTCATCGGACGCATACACGCTCGTCACGCCGCCATTCGCATGGATCAAGGCCGCTTCAAAGCCTTCATAGGAAGAGGTCACCGCAATTGTTGCCCCGTTTAAATTCAGTACGGAATCTACATCGATACCGTCTGCACTTGAGCCAGCTGCAATCGTAATGACTCCCGCGTTCAAATTGGCAGTCGATGCCACCGTTCCCGTTTCGTCCGAAACTTTTAGGCCATCCCCGCTTGCATGGATTGTAATCAGCGGAGTGCTCACGCTGTCGTCAATCAAAAGATAGTTCGTCGCCGCAATGCCGTCGTCACCCGACTGAATATCGAACTCGACGCCGTTAATTTGTATGTAACCTTTTCCTTCCAAGAGATCGGACGCTTCATCTTCATCGGACTTGATCCCGTCACCGCCCGCCGTAATCGTAAAGTAGCCGCCTTCGATTTCAACCGAGTTCTTACCCTTGATGGCGTTATTTTCGGCAGAAACGACCAGAGTCGGCACGTCCTTGATTTTTAAATCCTTGGTTGTGTGAATTCCGTTATTGTAATTCGCGTTTACAGTTAAAGCGCCATTTCCTTTGAAAGTGATGTCCTTCTTGGCGTAGATGACCGCGCCCGTCGTATCGACTTTCGCTTCGCCACTTTCATCGGTATAGCTCCAGGTTTTATTGCGGGAACTTGCGTCCGAAAGCGAATTTACAGTTCCATCCACCAGCATGAAAAAGACCTTGTCTGCGGACTGCACATAAATCGGAGCATCGCTTGCGCTCGTCAAAGTAAGGTCATTCAGATAAAGGTAAACCTTTGATGCCGTATCCGCATTCACAAGGACCTGAAAATCATCCGAAGAACCGGTCATGTAATAGCTGCCGGCACAAGTGATCGTTGCCAGGTTGCCATCGACCGTCACACAGCTGTTCACATCGTTTGTCACCACAAGGCCCGATGCAGAAAATGTCATTACCAGGTTTTCGTCCGATTCTGTGTAAACGACCGCAGAACTGACGGATTGCGATGTCACCGAAGAAGAGGAGGTTCCGGAAATGCTCACAGAAGACGTTCCCAAAACACTCGACGATGAAGTTTCTGAAACCGGAATTCCACTATTGATTGCTGCCGCAGAAGTCCCATCCGTTGAAGTGGAGCATGCGGACAATGCAAAAGCGCTACCGAAAATCAAGACAAATTTGAATGTCGAATTCATCATTTTCCGTCCTTTTTTCTTTAAATATCCTTTTTTCAAAACAGGACGGGAACATTTGTACCGTTCGTATTCCCTATTTTTTTCGAAAAAATCGAAACTCTTTACCCCTACCGAAACATTTTATCCCATATAAAAAATTTTTCTCTCTGACAAAAAAAATGCAGCCTCCGTTGCAACGCGGATCGATGCCCATGCATCCAAATCATGAAATCCAAAAGATTTCATAGTCCCCTCCCCCAAAAAAAAGCCGGACCCGCAAGGATCCGGTTTTCTTTTTTCTAAAAAGGCTTTAGAACAAATTAGCGAGCGAGGAACTTCATGTACGGAAGTTTGCCAGCAAGCTTTTCCACATCATCCGCATGGGACATGAGGACAGCGCGAGCGTGCCAAGAGCCGTCGAGGAACTGGCCACGCGGACCGTCGGCGAGTTCGAGAGGAATCACTTCCCCGCCCATCGTCAAGGTACGATCCTGAGTGCTCGTCACGATTTCTTCCGACGGATGTTCTTCGATCCAGGAAAGGATCTTGTCCGCAACTTCATGAGAAACGCGGAAGCACGGCACGCCGATAGCGACGCAGTTGCCGAAGAAGATTTCGGAATAGCTTTCCGCGATGATCGCGCGGACGCCCCAGCGTTTTAAAGCCTGCGGAGCGTGTTCACGGCTCGAGCCGCAGCCAAAGTTGCGGTTCGAAACGAGGACGGTGCCCTTTGCATACTTCGGATCGCGGAACGGGTGAACCTTACCCTGCGCTTCGAGGCCAGCGATATCGTCGGCAAAAGCGTTCTGTCCAAGACCGTCGAACGTCACGCACTTGAGGAAGCGGGCCGGAATGATGCGGTCCGTGTCGATGTCGTTTCCGCGCAGAGGAATGCCGGAACCCTTTACAGTATCAATCACAGTCAACATAATCTTTGCGCTCCTTACTTGATGTACTTACGAACGTCGGTCACTTTACCTTCGATAGCGGCAGCAGCCACCATGATCGGGCTCATGAGAATCGTACGACCGGTCGGGCTTCCCTGACGGCCCTTAAAATTGCGGTTGCTCGAGCTTGCGCTGACCTGACGGCCCTGAAGCTTATCCGGGTTCATGGCGAGGCAGAGAGAGCATCCAGCATCGCGCCATTCTGCGCCTGCATCCGTAAAGATCTTATCGAGACCGAGGTCTTCGGCTTCCTTCTTGATCTTCTGGGAACCTGGGACAACCCACATTTTTACAGTCGGAGAAACGTGGTGACCCTTCATGATTTCTGCCGCGGCGATCAAGTCCGGGAGACGGCCATTCGTGCAGCTACCGACGAACGCGATATCGATCGGAGTGCCGAGCATCTTGCCGCCTTCTTCCCAGCCCATATATTCATAGGCTTCGCGAATCACCTTCTGTTCCGAACCAGTGAATTCGCTGATCTTCGGCATATTTTCGTTCAACTGCATCGCCTGTGCCGGGGTGATGCCCCAGGTAACCATCGGTTCGAGCTTATTGCAGTCGATTTCGACTTCGTCATCAAACGTTGCGTCCGGATCGGAAGCGACGGACTTCCAATAAGCGACCGCTTCGTCCCACTTGTCTTCCTTCGGAGCAAACGGCTTGCCGCGGAGGAATGCAAACGTTTTTTCGTCCGGATTGCAGTAACCGACACGTGCACCGCCTTCGATGGCCATGTTGCAGACCGTCATACGGCCTTCCATGTCGAGGTTTTCGATCACCGGACCAGCAAATTCATAAGCGTAGCCGACACCGCCGTTCACACCGAGCTTTGCGATGTAAGCAAGAGCGATATCCTTCGCAGTCACACCCGGCTGAAGCTTACCGGTGAAGTTGATGCGACGGGTCTTGAGCGGGCTCATGGCGAGAGTCTGCGTAGCGAGGACGTCTGCCACCTGGCTTGTACCAATACCGAAAGCCACAGCGCCGAAAGCACCGTGAGTTGCCGTATGGGAGTCACCGCAAGCGACCGTCATACCCGGTTGAGTCACGCCTTCTTCCGGTCCAACGATGTGGATCACACCCTGTTCGCCAGCATCCGGGCCAAAGAAGCGCACGCCAAAGTCGCGGGTGTTCTTTTCAAGGTGTTCAAGCATTTCTTCCGAAATCGGATCCTTGAACGGACGAACACGAGCATCGGTCGTCGTCGGAATGATGTGGTCAACCGTCGCGAATGTACGTTCTGGATACTTGACCTTGAGACCTTCTTCACGAAGCATCGCAAAGGCCTGCGGACTGGTCACTTCATGGCAAAGATGAGTTCCGATGAACAGCTGATACTGCCCGCTCGGGAGCTTGCCCACGATGTGACTTTCAAACACTTTCTGGTATAAATTTTTGCCCATAGAACACCTTCTCGTAGGGATGTACGAAATGTTGCGCGTAATATAGAAAATTTCTTGGGCGTTGTCCTGTGGATTGCTTCCACGACAACTAGGAAATGGCATTTCTCTTGACACGTCTGTCGTGCGCCTTATCCTTGTAAAATTCATGCTTCATCGCATACATTCGGGAATCGACAATCTTTTCCAATTCTTCGATGTTCGCATCCGGGAAATCCTTTTTGCAGACATACCCGATAGAAACAGCCAAGCGGTCGACCCGATTTCCAGACCAAGCTCGAACCTGTTCTAAGAAGCGATCCTTGACCTTTTCAAAATCCGTGGCCGTATAAGCCACCACCATGAATTCATCACCGCCAATGCGATAAATTTTCCCAATGTTCCCAAAGACAGACACAAGGCAATTTGCCGTCGCCATAATGATTTCATCCCCCGCTTCATGTCCGAGGGTATCATTCACCTGTTTAAGTCCGTTGGTATCCGCCGAGACAAGCACCAAGTTCGGATTGATATCCGCGGCATTTTTATAATGGTGCACATCATTTTCATAGGATCTTCGATTGAACAAATGGGTCATTTCATCGGTATTCGAAATACGGATCAAATGCTCTTCGCGCTTTTTATCCTCATCGATATTCTGGATAGTATAAATTACCTTATTCGGAACCCCTTCCGCATTCCGGTTCACGACGATATATTGGGCGCGGAACCAACCGTGAATCACACTGATGAATTCATCGCTGATGACCTTCTTTTGACCGATACGGTCAACCAAGGTCGACAAATTCGTAAAGTGAAGGAAATTTTCATACTGGTCAAGCATCACCTGTCTGGACAGCTCTTCATTCAGTTTGGTACGCGTACGCTTGGACCAATCCAAAATTTCCAGATCCTTGCAATGCTGTCCAAAAAACGTAGAAGTCTTGGCCTCTAGATCGAGCAGGTTGACGCTCTGGTAGATTTCCGTCATCGAGCTCAGGATGGCAAACTGTTCCGTAATTTTTTCTTCCTTTTCTAACAGCTGCGCCTGATTCTTGTAAAAATTCGAGAAGTAGACGACCATATGCTTGCATACCAAATAACCGGCCGCCACCAAAATCGACGATTCGATTACATATCCTCCGATCAAGTTCAAATACCATTGCAGCGGGGTTTCGTTCGTAATGGTCGTTTGCGCATAATGTTCCGAAATATTCCACACGGAAGTCAGCATGACGATAAAATTCAACGCGCACGTCAAGAGGTACAGTTTTTTATCGCAAAAAAGGAGGGCCACCAACGGCACAAGGAAATAGGTCAACGCGATATTTACATGGCAACTTGCCATATAGAACAAGACAACATCCAGTGCGATGAGCGCAAAGTAACTCGTAATTCTGGATTCCGCAAATTTGCTGACTAAAAATTTGTGGCAGATGGCGACCAGCGTCAATAAAGCCGTAATGGAAAAACTCGTCGAATACTGCACTCTCGGGAAAATTCCGGCCCAAATACCCAAAGCCAAAGCCGGACCCGCGATAATGCAAATCCACAAAACCTTATTCAGCATTCCATTGATCTTGATTCTCGTCTGCTTCAAAAAAGTTTCGTAAGAATCTATCGTGGAAAACTGTCCGTCGCCCATCAAGGCCTCCTTCATTTTAAGAAAATATACTAACAGATTTTGCCAAATTTCCTCAATTTGTGCATTTTTGTCCCGAAAATGCTCAAGAAAGTAACCCATATCACTCTGCGATCCAGCATTTCCTAAATTTGCAAAAGAGGAACATATGTCAGGAACTCAAACTTACGAAGTCAAAGACGAAAATTTGGTTGAACAGATCCAAAACGACGCGACTAACGCAGCCAAAGAGCTTGTAGAAGAGGCAAATCTTCACAAAGGGTCCATCGTTGTTGTCGGGTGCAGTACAAGCGAAACCCTCGGAGAGCAAGTCGGCAGCCATTCCGTGCCGGAAGTCGGCAAGGCGATCCTCAAAGGACTCCAAAGCGTTTTCGAGCCTCTCGGCATCTATGTTGCCGCCCAATGCTGCGAACACTTGAACCGAGCGATCATCGTAGAACGCTCCGCAGTCCCCTATGCAGAAATTGTGAACGTGGTTCCTCAGCCCAAGGCCGGCGGTTCGTTTGCGACCGCCTGCTACGCATCCTTTCAAAATCCGGTCGCCTTGGAACATATCAAGGCGGACGCCGGGCTCGATATCGG
>DGSB01000046.1:24611-24970 GCA_002390045.1 Fibrobacter sp. UBA4373 | reverse complement strand
ACTTCAACCGTATTTTCCGAAGATTGGACTGCGGATTCGGAGGCGTTTTCTTTGGCGGTTGTTTCGTCGAGAATTTCAATACCGCGGCTCAGACGCGGAGCCCTGCGGATGTAGCCCTTTTTGATAAGTGCCGATAATATGGAACGGACACCGTTGGTCGAGGAAATGCCGAACTTGTCTCCGATTTCGCGGACGGTTGGGGGCATCTTTTCCTTTTCGGTGCAGGCGCGGATGTAGTCGTAGATTTCTTTCTGACGTTCGGTGAGCGGCTTTTGCGGCGTATCCATATATGACCTCGTTCTTGTTATTATAAAAATAGTGCACAAACGTTTAATTGTCAATAGGGGCACTGCACAAAA
>DGSB01000046.1:0-24509 GCA_002390045.1 Fibrobacter sp. UBA4373 | reverse complement strand
GTAATTATCTAAATTAGGCGTCGAAGTCGTTCTTTTCTTTCGCCAGTTGGCGATACTGCCCGTTTTGGGCCCCTTCATATGGCCGTTGAGCTCCTAGGAGCGTTAGTAAATGGTCCCCGTTTCACGACTTCCGCGGAAATTACGGTCCTTCCAGCCGCTTTCCGTGTCACCCTTTGATTGAGGTACTCTAAATGGAATACATCACTCTCGTACTCGCCGTTATCGCGGTGATCCTTGGAATCGTTATTCTTTCCAAGGTGAATAAGCTCATCACGATGCTTCATACTCCGATTGTCAAGCGTGTTTCGGACACCAATCTGAAGCCGAACCGTCATCCGGTTAGCGCTCAGGATATGGCTGCCCGCAACAATGACCGTCGCGAAAATAATCGCAACAACGATCGTCGTGATCGTAGCAATAATGCTGCAAACAATGCAAGCAACAATGGCAACCGCCAGGATCGTGCAAATACGCGCGATCGCAATGAACGTGGTGACCGCCGTAATGACCGTCGCAATGACCGTCGTAACGATCGTCGCCGTGAATTCTCCGCAGACAAGGCTGCTGAAGCTCCGGCTTCGGCAGTTGAAGCTCCGGTCGCAGCTGCTCCGGCAGCTCCGGTTGCTCCGGCCCCGACTCCAGCTCCGGTTCAGGCTCCAGTTGCAGCTCCTGCTGCTGAAGCTCCGCGTGCAGAAGGCCGTCGTCCGCTTCCTCCGCGCATCCAGGCTACGCTTCCGGAAACCCCGGCAGCTGCTCCGGCTGCTCCTGTTGCTCCGGCTCAGGAACCGGAAGCCGTTGGTGCTGAATTCGATCCGACGAAGGTCCGCTATGGCCGTCGTAACGTGATGAAGAAGCTCCCGGTGGAAGAAGACTCCCAGGAAGAAGCATAAGCTTTATCCGGTTTAATTCTCTACGGAATTTGGAAAAGACTCGCAGCGATGCGGGTCTTTTTCATTTTAAAGTTCAAAGGGCCAAAAGAAAAAGGCAGCCGCACTGGCTGCCTTGTTTTGAATAGGAATCCTCTTAGGTCTGGTCGTTTAAACGGACGACCTTTCCGCCGAGTTTGGACATTTTGGCTTCAAAATCTTCGTATCCGCGGTCCAAGTGGTAGATGCGGCTGACGCGCGTTTCGCCTTCGGCGACAAGACCCGCGATGACGAGGGCTGCGGCCGCGCGAAGATCCGACGCCATGACCGGTGCGCCTTGAAGCTTTTCGACGCCTTTAATGGTCGCTGTATTTCCTTCGAGGAAAATATTTGCGCCGAGACGGTTCAGTTCCGCCACATGTTTAAATCTGTCGATGTAGACGGTGTCGCGAAGTTTGCTTTCGCCGGGGACAGTTGCAAGAACGGCCATGAGCGGCGCCTGCAAATCGGTGGGGAATCCCGGGTAGGGGACCGCTTCGACGTGCACCGGTTTTAAATCACGGCTCGAAGCGTCGACTTCTGCCCAGTCCGCTCCGGTATGAACGATGCAGCCCATTTCTTCAAAAATATCCAGAAGTGACTTGATATGTACCGGGTTGCACTTGGTGGCCTTGACTTTACCGCGACTGATGACCGCTCCGCAAAGGAAGGATCCCGCTTCGATGCGGTCGGGAATCGTCTGGCTGAATCCCGGGTGCATTTCTTCTACGCCGTGGACGACGAGGGAACGCGTTCCCTTGCCTTCAATCTTTGCGCCCATGCTTTCGAGCAAATCGACCAAGGAATCGATTTCGGGCTCGATCGCTGCATTTTCAAGTACGCTCGTTCCTTGGGCAAGTGTCGCTGCCATCAGGACGTTTACGGTTGCACCGACGGACGAAATCGGGAATCGAAAATTTCCGCCAGGAAGGCGTCCGTTGGAAGTCGCTTCTACATAGCCGTGGGTGACTTCTATTTTTGCGCCTAAGGCTTCGAGGCCTTTTAAATGCAAGTCTACTGGGCGCGGACCCCAGGCGCATCCGCCCGGAAGAGAAACTCGGCAACGGCCAAAACGGGAGACCAGAGGACCGAGAACATAAAAGCTTGCACGCATCGTGCTGACAAGTTCATATGGGGCTTCTAAATGATTTGCCCCATGCGTGTCCACCTTGAATTCGTGCGCACCGCCATCGATTCGGCAACCGATTACGCGAAGCACGTTCGACATGGTTTTGGTATCGCGCAAATAGGGAACGTTTGTAATCGTTGTAACGCCGTCAGCGAGCATGGCTGCGGTCATGGTTGCAAGCACTGCATTTTTGGCTCCCGAAATTTCGACTTCTCCGCAGAGAGGCTTTTCGGCAGGGCTAATTGAAAAATAATCCATACAAATTAATCCTTCTTCAAATCAGAATTCTCGCTTGAATCGGATGACTTTTTAGACGTATGTACCACTTGGGTACGGGCAAAAAAGTCGTGCAGGGCACGTTTCTTGGGGTCGATGGCTGCAATGACGTAGCCGATTCCGTAGAAGACGAGAGTCGCCTGGGTAAGCAGGCTAAAAATGTAACGGACGATTGCGCCAGAAACTTTGAGCTTTGATCCGTCGGCGCGTTCTATCTTCAGATGTAGCAGTCGCTTTCCCGGTGTTGCAGACAAGAACCCGTTGAATGCGATGAAGTAAATCGTCTGCAAAATAAACCAGACGAGGAACAAATCCGACATTCCAGGAATCTTCACAAATTCTTCGCTGAGATTTCCGGACATGGGATCTGCGGAATACTTTTCGATGAAAGTGTTGGACGCTTCGACGATCGCATTGTAATCGATTAAGTTCAAGAAATCTAGAACGTGGACTCCGGCTTCCCAAATGATGGCAAGAATAAACCAGTCGATAATCAAAGCCCCTGCACGGATAAAGAATCCGGCGTAGGATTTCTTTTGAAATTCTTCAATGCGCTCTTTGAGAATCGCTTCGACGGTTTCGCGGAGCATGCGCTCGTCTTCTTCGGAATGGCTGGAAAGCTCGGCGTCAAGAGCTTCTTTCCAGGTAATCCAGTTTTCAAGACCTTTGTGCCAAACCAAAGTGCTTTCGCTGATCTGTTTTTTGCTGTGGAGCAGCTGTAAATCTTCAAAGGAAAGCGGACCTTGTCTTCGGTCGCCTTCTAGGATGCTTTCATCGATATAAAACCAGTTCATAAGTTAGCCTTAAATCTACAAAAAAGCTAACTTGCGCATCATGAGTACATTTCAAATCGGTCAGCGTTATATTAGTGAACAGGAACCTGAACTTGGTGTAGGTCGAGTTCAAAAAATTGAGTTCAAAAATGTAACGATCGAGTTTCCTGCTGTAAAACAGTCGCGCATTTATCGGACGTCGGCTGCTCCTATTAAACGTTACCTTTTGACGATTGGCGAAAATGCCAAGAACGAAAAGGGAACGAGCTTTGTCGTTGAAAATATCCGCATGGATAACGGTCTTGCGATTTACTTGGGCCGTGGCGGACGAGAGATGAAGGAATCGGATCTGTCTCCGAAGGCGGCGCCGCGTGTTACCGATATTTTTTCTCAGCTAATCCGTGGCAATTGTGCCGATAATAAGGAGTTCGTACGTCGTGAAACGGCGAATGAACTTTCTTGCGAATGGCAGCGGTCTTCGGTTCGAGGCATGATCGGTCCTCGCGTGAATTTGATTCCGCACCAGTATTATCTTTGCAAGCGGGCTTGCAGTTCCAGTGCGATACCGCGTTTGATGCTTTCGGATGAAGTCGGTTTAGGCAAGACGATCGAAGCCGGTATGATCTGGCATTCCCTGCATAGCACGGGCCGCATCACGCGTACGCTGATCCTTGTTCCGGAATCCTTGAAGCACCAGTGGATGACAGAAATGTATCGTCGCTTCAACCACGTGTTCACGTTGGTGGATGAAGGCTTCCTCCGCAGCTTCCTCGAAAGCGGTCAGCAGGAAAGCGATAATCCGAATCCGTTTAACCAGGTGAACGATGTCATCTGTACGATCGAATTTGTGATGAGCCAGCCCGCAGTGACTCAGGATTTTTTGAGCGCGGAATGGGATTTGACGATTGTTGACGAAGCGCACCATTTGGTCTGTGAAGATGATTTCACGAGTAAGGAATATCTTCTTGTGAACTCCATCACGTCTAGAACGAAGGGCCTTCTGCTTTTGACGGGTACGCCGCTTCAATTGCAGCCGGAATCTCATTTTAACCGTTTGAAAATGCTTGATCCGGCACGCTTTGTCGATTACCAGGAATTTTTGAAGGATGAAGATTCTTACCACAAGATCGTTCGCGATTTGGCAAAGCTCCCGATAGAATCCGACGAACCGATGAAGTGGGATGACGTCAATGCCGTGCTTCCGAAAAATTCACCGATCCGCGCATGGCTTTCCAAGGAAAATTCCCGAGAAATGACGGCAGGCGAATGGGTCCGTCGCATTGTGGATGCCTTGGGGACAGGCTCTGTCGTGTTCCGCAATACACGGCGTAGCGTGGGCGGATTCCCGGAACGGGAACTGCATGAAGTGGAACTGAAACCGGAACCGAAGTATAGAGCGCTTGTGGAAAAGGCGAGCGAAGCGGATCCGGACCATTCGTTCGATATTTTGGTCAACGGACTTTTGGTGACCAAGTACAAGTCGACGTGGAATATGGATGAACGCATTCCTTGGCTGCTCGGTTTCTTGAAGAAACATTTGCAGGACAAGGTGCTTCTGATTTGCGAACATCCGGATGTGGTGAATGCTTTGGCAAGCGTCTTGGATGAAGAAATCGGCGAAAATAGCTACGTCACGTTTACCGAGGACATGTCGATTCTGGCACGTGACCGTGCGGCGGCAAGCTTTGCCGATGAACGCGGTCCAATGCTCATGATCGCTTCAGAAATCGGTTCGGAAGGGCGTAACTTCCAGTTCAGTCATGATTTGATTTTGTTCGATCTTCCATTGGATGCGGCTCTCGTGGAACAGCGCATTGGGCGCTTGGACCGTATCGGCCAGACTCAGAAAATCCGTGTACACGTTCCTTATGTGAAGGGAACCGCTCAGGAAGTAATCTTCCACTGGTACAATGAAGGCCTCGATGCATTCGGTGCACCTCTGATGAGCGGTGGAGAACTTTTCCTCAAGTATACGGAATCTTTGATTGCGGCGATGACGGATCCGAAGCAGAAGCTCGCAAGCTTTATGAAGGAAACGATTCCGCTGGTCCAAAAAGACAGCGAAACCCTTCGAAAAAATATCGAAAAAGGCCGCGACAAACTTTTGGAATTCAATTCCCGCGATCCGCAAATATCCAAGCAGATCACGGATGAAATTCGCAGTATCGATGCCGACGAACGCTTGCAGAATTTGATGGTCGATACGCTCATGGCTGCTGGCGTGGAAGTGGAAAAGGGCTACGTTCCGACGAGCCTGATTTTCCGTGCGGGTTCGCAGGTGGAAGGCGGAACGATTCCGGGACTTCCGTCTCGTACCATGCTGGATAAAACATTGGCGGCAGGCCCTGCGGATGGTTCCGAAAAATCCGATGATGGGGCTGGGGAACTCACCGGAACCTTTGACCGCAACGTGGCAATGCAGCACGATGAAATTTCTTTCTTGAGCTATGAACATCCTCTGGCTCAAGGCGTCATCGATATGGCGACCGCTTCGGGTAAGGGTCTGACGGCTTGTGTCATTTGGGATGACGCTGGCTCGAAGGATATGCTCATGCAGTACAACTTTGTCGTGGAACCTTCTGTTCCTGCGGCATGGGGACTTTCCGATGTGGCGGGCCCTGCATTTATCCGCGTGCTGGTGGACGCTCAGGGCAAGGATTGCTCGGATCGTTTGGAAGCGATGGACAAGGGAAAAATGCGAAATGCAAACGTTCCGCAAAAGGTTCCTGTGGTCACGGAAAAGCTCCGCTACTTCGCTAGCACGGGGCATGCTCTGGCAAAGCGCATCGCAACGCAGAAAATGGAAATGATTGCGGCGGAGTCCGCGAAAAAGGTTGAGGAACGCGCGGAACAGGAATATCAGCGCATGAATCACTTGTTGACTCTGCGCGGTAAGGCTCAGAACAGTCCGCTTCTCGATGCTCTGCGTAAAAATGTGGCTGTGCACAAGAAGGCGGCTCTTGGTCCGCAGCTCCGATTGGATTCCATTCGTTTGCTCGTTTGCCGTTAACTGCCATTTGTAAGGATTTCTATGAGTGAATTACGTCGAAACATTTTAGGTGAAGCCAAGCGTATCGTAATTAAAATCGGATCGCGCATTTTGGTCGATTCGGTTCGCGGTGGTGTCCGCACTTCTTTCATTCAGAAGTTCGCCCATTCCGTGGCAAAGCTTGTGGAAGATGGCAAGGAAGTCATTGTAGTCACCAGCGGTGCCGTGGGAACGGGCATGGCGATTCTCGGTTACGATGAAAAGCCGAAGGTCCTTGCGGAAAAGCAGGCTTGTGCGGCTGTCGGACAGATCGATTTGATGTACGTCTATCGTGAAATGTTCCTCGGCAATGGAATTGCGGTGGGACAGATTCTGCTTTCTGCGGACGACTTCCGCGATCGCGTGCGTTACAAGAATTTGCAGAATACTTTGAAGACGATGATTTCGAAAAAGATCATTCCGCTCATCAACGAAAACGATTCTTTGGTGGTGAAGGAATTGAACGGCATCGGCGATAACGATAAGCTTTCTAGCGATGTCGCTCTCTTCTTTGACGCGGATCTTTTGGTCGTCTTTACCGATGAAGATGGACTCTTTGACGACAATCCGAAGAAGAATCCGAAGGCTCGTCTGTTGCGCTTTGTCCCGGAAATTACGCCGGAAATTTTAGCGCTTACAGGAAAACCCGGAGAAACCGGTTCCGCAGTCAGCACGGGCGGCATGCGTTCCAAGGTGGAATCGATTCGTGCAGTGGTGAAGAGCGGCTGTAACGCGTTCCTTGCAAACGGTATGAAGGTCCTTCCGCATGAAATCATTTATGGCGATGCCATTGGTACGCTGTTTATCGGCAGTCATAAAAAGCTCGGCAGCCGTAAGCGCTGGCTTTCGTTTGTCAGCACTCCGAGCGGAAGCGTTGTCGTGGACGACGGCTGTGCAGAGGCTCTGCGCAAAAAGCATTCGAGCCTGCTTCCGGTAGGCGTCGTGGCTGTCAAAAAACAGTTCAAGGCGGGAGACTTGATTGAAGTTCTTTCTCAGCAGGGAGAACGCCTTGCCCGAGGAATTGCCCAGCTCGACAGTGCCAACGTGCAGCTTGTGCTGCAAAAGAAAACGGCTCAGGTCCGCTCGATTCTTGGCGAAGACTCTCCGGAAGAAGTCATTCACAAGAACGATCTCGTTGTTTTCTAAAGAGAAATTCCAAAAAGAAATGCGGACCATAAGGCCCGCTTTTTCGATGCCTTTTTTGCGTTTAATTTGTGTCTTGAATGCAACGGATGGAAAAGTGTTTGTCTTTGTACTCTAATTCTGTTTCGATAGGACTCATGTCGGGCCATTGGTAGCCGAAAATTCTAAAGACATAGTCCAGTGCGCTGCCGTGGCTCCCCGGGTTGCCGGAAGATTGGCTATATGTCCAGAAAATTGCCGCATAGCCTGAGCCGATGACCTGGGTCGGCAGAGCGCCGAAGCCATAGGTGTCGGAACCATAAGTGTGGACATAGGTTCCGTATATGGTACCGACATCTTCCCAATCGTTTGTCGCTGCTTTTAATTTTTGGCCCGAATATGGACCGAAAGTTCCGGTTATGCGTTGCAATGTATCATATTCATCGATGCTAGGAAGATGGTAGCCTTTGGGGCAAATGCCGTGGACGGTATTTGCCATTTCGCAGGTTGCCGTATAACCGCAACCTTTGGCGTCATGGTTGTAAATGCCCGCGGAGTCAATCGCGGCGCTCCAAGTGTAAAGACGCCCATATTTTTTGCAGACTTCTGCCGTGTCGCTATGGCAGTAGTTGTTTGGTTCTGGGGAAGACGGGACCGTCGGGTATTCGAAATTCAGATTCTCGGCCATCCACGTTTGGGATCTAGTACTGTCGGCGATGACGATGGTCTTGTAAACCTGGCCATCGCGTTCGTCAACGAGAGTTCCAAACGAAAACCTTTCGGAACTGCTGGAAGAGAATATGGCTAGAAGGTCTAGCGAAGAAGAAGACTCTAGGTTATGACTGGAGCTAGAGGAAGATCCTGAATTGGAACTGGAGGATGATTCCGATGAAGTTCCAAATGAAAATCCGGTTGAAGAGGATTCTTCGGCTTGGTGTGAACTGGCGGCTTGAGAGTTGCTTTCGCAACCGAAAATTCCGCTAGCAATCAGACAAAAGCACAAACTAGAAATGCTTTTCAACGAATTTTTCATAGGAACCCTCCATCGAAACTGCTTAGTTTTCTTTGTTCTTATTCTTGCATTTGCATTCGTGATTTGGATCGTCGTGATGATGGCCTTTGCCACCGCAGCAGTGATGTTCGCCGTCTTCGTCGTCATGGCCTTCGCCGTGGCAGCAGCAATGATCGCCTTCTTCGCCGTCTTCATGACCTTCGCCATGACAGCAGCAATGATGCTGTTCACTCATTTCCTTAATTTCTTCTTCGGTCATGGCGTCTGCCTGCATCACTTCGATTTCAAAATGAAGGGTCTTGCCGGCGAGTTCGTGGTTCATGTCGATCATCACGTTGTCGCCTTCTACCTTGGAAACCGTTAATGGCATGATGCCTGCCGGAGTTTGGGCGTAGAAGACCATGCCCGGTTCAATCTTGTCTGCCTGGAAAGCGGTTTTCGGAATGGCGCGCACGAGTTCCGGATTGTATTCGCCGTAGCCTTCTGCCGGAGCGACGTCTACGGAGAATTTGTCACCGACGTTTTTGCCGGTCAAAGCTTTTTCAAGACCTTGAACGATCATGCCCTGACCGTGGATGTAATTCAGCGGTTCTTTGCCTGCGGAAGAATCGATGATTTTGCCTTCGTCATCCTTGAGGGTGTAATGGATGGCGACTTTTGTGTTTTCTGCAATGGACATGTTCTTATTCCTTTGATGGGATGGTTGTAAAAAAAATTATTTGTGAGCTGGATTTTTCGGAGCTGTCTTTTTGCGCAGGTTGCGAAGCTCCTTGATGACGTTTTTGAGTTCCGGCGGAAGTGCGGAATCAATACCGATCTTTTCGCCGTGCCATTCGAAGTCAAGACGTGCGCTGTGCAAAAAGAGACGTTTCAGCCCGAAGTCTTTTTTGAATTCCCGGTTTAAGGCGAAATCGCCGTAGCGACCGTCGCCGATCAGCGGATGGCCGATGCTTTCAAAGTGGGCGCGGATCTGGTGCATGCGTCCGGTTTCAAGGTCGATCTTCACCAGATCGTAACCGTCGAAGCGTTCCTTGACCGCATAATGCGTCACGGCGTTTACGCCTTCCTTCGTTCCGGTCTTCATTTTGGCTCCGGCTTTGGAATCGGTGCGTTCAAGCGTGGTATTGATGGTGCCACGTTCTTTTTCGAGGTTGCCTTTGACGAGAGCGAGGTAAGTTTTTTTGATTTGATGTTCGCGAAGCATCTTGGTGAGCTCGCGGAGTGTATCGCCATGCAGGGCGGCAACGAGAAGTCCCGAGGTTTCTTCGTCTAAACGGTGGGCGATTGTCGGCTTAAAATCAAGCTGCTGATCGTTGCCCCATTGCCAAAGCATTTCTACCAGGCTTTCGCCTTTACGAGTTCCTGTTCCCGGCTGGCTCGGAATTCCCGAAGGTTTATCGACAATCACAAAGTCTTCTTTTTCGAGCGCAATATTCAGATTTTGTTCCACAAAGTAACGCTCGGAAAACTGCGGCGCGGTACCCCAGGCTTTTTTCACCGGAGTCGCATTTTCGGATTCGCTCGTCACGCTTTTGAAATTCTCGTAAATGTCGACGGTATCGCCTTCGTGCAGCATCTGCGGAGCCTTGGCGTGAACCCCGTTTACGCGGACTTTCTTTTTGCGTAAAATTGCGAAGAAAGTAGAAAGCGGTTCGTTCGGGAACGCCTTGCGCAAAAAACGGTCAAGGCGCATATTTGCAAAATCACGATCGATAACTCGAGTAATCATAAGCTGAAATCCTAATCCTTTACCAAGCGAACGCGATTGGAAAGTTTAATCCCGTCTGCAGCACTGGTGACGATGCCGCCGGTGTAGCCGGCTCCTTCTCCGAGAACAAAAAGTCCCTTTGTCGAAACGCTTTCAAGCGTATCCGTGTTCCGCACAATGCGTACCGGGGAACTGGTGCGTGTTTCGGGCGCAACGATCAAACCTTCCGAAATGAATCCCGGGATTTTGCGTTCAAACTGTTCAAAACCGTCTGCGAGAGAATCGCAAATCGAATCGTCTAAAATGTCGCGAATCGAGCAGGGGACAATTCCTGTGAGGAACGTGCTCTTGGGCAGGGAATCGTCTTTTTTACCGCTGAGAAAAGATTTGATCGTTTGGGCGGGAGCGGTATAATTTTTGCCACCGAGTTCAAAGGCGTTCTTTTCAAAACGGCGCTGCATTTCGATACCGCCGAAAAGAGTCTCGCTTTTTTCAATCGGAACGACGATTGCACCGTTGGCGAGTTTTCCGTTGCGCTTGCTGTAGCTCATGCCGTTTGTCGCAAGGGTGCCTTCTTCGGAAACACAAGGCACAAGAACGCCACCCGGGCACATGCAAAAACTATATGCCGCCGAAGTATTGTTCAACGTTTTTGCCGTCAAGGCGTATTCTGCACTTCCGGTCAGTTCCGTGTTGACATTCGAACCGAACTGGCGCAGGTTGATAAGCGACTGCGGATGCTCGACGCGAACGCCCAGGGCAAAAGCCTTGCTTTCTTCTTTGACGCCGCGTTCGTACAAAAGTTCGTACAGGAAACGTGCCGAATGTCCCGGCGCGAGAACCAGATTGTCTACGTTTTGCCATTCGCCATTGAACTTTGCACGGGAAACGTTTTCGTTCGAAAGTTCAAAATCTTCGAGGGCGGTATGAAAATGGACTTCGCCACCGAGCGAAAGAAATTCCTTGCGCAGGCTGCGTAAAAGAGGTACCAAACGGTCCGTTCCAATGTGAGGCTTTGCAAATGTCAGCACATCGCTAGAAATCCCGAAATGGACCATGTCGGCAAGGACTGCACTCGAAAAAACGTTACGCGATCGGGTGTTCAGCTTGCCGTCGGAATAAGCCCCGGCGCCGCCTTCTCCGAACAAAACGTTCGAATGCGGATTGAACTTGCGATCGACTGTAAAACGGTGGATATCGCCAAAACGCTCTTCTACCGGGCTTCCTTGTTCGTAAAGGTGGACGCTAAAACCTTTGCGCTGTAGGGAAAGCGCTGCCCAAAGCCCGGCAGGACCTGCCCCGACAACCGTTACATGCTTGGACAGCAAAACGGAGTCTTTAAAAGGGTCGCTGTCTAAAGTCTCTGCCTTTTCCGTCGCCGGAACGAGCCAGTGCGTCGGGTGCAAACGCTTTGCCGTTTCAAAACGGACGTTGTAACTCCAATGCGGTGCACCGCGTTTGCGGGAGTCAAGCGCAAAACGTTCCACTTCCAGATTTAAAATGGCGTCTTTGTGAAGCCCGGTCGCATGGGCAAGCGCCGGCAAAATTTCGCCTTTCTTTTCAAGCGGAATGGAAAGTTCTCTAAAATGGTAAGCGTTTAATGGCATGAGCCCCTAATTTAGAAAATTAGGCGGAGGGAAGCTTTGTTGTAAGAAAAAAGGTTGGCTCGTATGGACCAGCCTTGGGCTTTTTAAAGATTGCAGTGGAATGTATCCGAAATTTCGGATCGGTTCCCGGCGGCATCTTCTACGAGAATGCGGTATCTGCGTTTGCCTTTGAGCATCGGAAGATTCGCTGAAGGTACGTCGGTGCTGTGTTCCGCCTTGTATGCGGGCATTCCGTCTACAAATTCTTCGACGGTGACTTTGCGATTCTGGGTTCCGACTAAGCTGTAGCGGATTTCGCACTGATCTGCGCTTGCTCCGATAATGCTCAATTTAGGCGGGAAAGAGACGGCGACTGTATCGCGGATCGTTTTCTTTTGGCTTTCGAGAGTAACCACGGCAAATTCTTCGGTCCATTTTAAATCCGGATTTTGCGGAGAAATAGTAAAATGGGCGTGCCCGTTTGCATCCGGGGAATTCAAGTTCGGGGAGGTGATGCCCCCTAGAGATACCGTTACTTTCGCATTGGGATCTTCGCTAAAGAAGTCCGCATCCACGGTCAAGCCTTCAATGCTGTTCATGGAAATGGTGCGGTCCTTTCGAATGCGAATAAATGCACGGTCGTCGTTCGAAGTTTCTTGTACATATTCCACGTTTGCCTCGTGGCAAAGGACTTCGGCATTTCCTTTGGAACATTTGACGCGAATCCGTTTAGACCCGAAAGATTCTGAGTCCCAGTTTACCGGAACGTCAAAGGTTCCGCTGTCCGAAAAAATGGCGCTCACGCCATTGACGCGGACTTGTACAGAATCCTTGCATTTTCCCGCAACATGGACTTCGGGCGTTGTCACGATGGACGGAATCGGTTGAAACTGGCAAGGATTCTGAATCAGCTGGCTTTCTTTGGCCAAATCTTCGGCTCGTTTTTTCAGGTTTTCGGCAGAGAAAGTGTTGTTTGCTTTTTCCCTTGAAATTTCCTTGGCGAGACCTTTGGTTCCCGCGTTTGAGGTCCTGAATTTTCGCATGGGTTTTCCCCTTTCCTGGATAAGGGTTTCGCCTGCGTTCACTTCGAGAGATTGACCGCTAGAATCCGTGACGAGCATTTTTCCGGTTTCTAACGAAACGATCGTTCCGGTGTCAGAACCTTCGATAAATCCGTTTGTCCCGCGGATGGCTGCCGTCGCCGTTCCTGTTTTAAATTGGAACTGATTCCCTTCCTTTTGCTTTTGCACGTCAAAGAAAACGCGTCCTGTACGAATTTCGACGGTCTGTGTGTTTTTGCTTTGCTTGTTGACGGCGTTTTCAAAGAGGATAGTCGTGTTTTCTTCGATGGTGATCGAACTGCCGTCGGAAAGGGCGATTCCCGCTTCGCTTTCAACAAGGGTTCGGATCAGGTCTTTTTCGCGTACCTTCAAACCGATGCGAAGAGGATTCCAGTTGTTTTTCGCCTTTTTTTGAACGGTGACTTCTCCCAGGGTATAGCGGACCTTGCCGATCGAGCTCGAAGGACTCGCGGCGAATGCCGGAACAAGCAAAAGGCTCCCGGCGATGCATGTTCTTGCCCAAAAATGGTGAATCGGAGAATGGAATCCTTTCAAAATCTCCTCCTTGAAGGCATTGTCAAATTCAATTCGAATATAGATTTTTATCTTTATTGCAGTTTATCAATAATTGAAAGAGGTGATAATGGATACAGAAAATCTTGAACCGACCATCGAATACACCGACGAAGAAACCGGTGAACTTGTCATCAAGGAACTTGCCAAGGAATATCTGAGCAAGGGTGCTTGGTCCACGATGATGTTCCTGTATCAGGATCGCAACGCAAAAACGGGTGAATTTAGCGAACCGAAGGTGTCCATCCGCCGATACCAGAAGCAGCAGGGCGTGTTCAAGCAGAGAAGCAAGTTCAACATCTCGAACAAGGAACAGGCAAAGGCGATCATCTCTGTCTTAAAGAAGTGGTACGAACTTTAATATGAAGAAGGAATCTCGATTACCGGATTTTCAGGTCAATTTCCTTGCCGAAAAGGAAGGCGATGAATTCCCTTGGAAGGATCGTCTTTTGCCTCTTGCCCGCAAGGTTCTCATTGAAGAGGGTCACCCGGAAAACGTCAACATTGTGATGTGCTCCGACCAGATGGTTCGCGAATTGAACCACCAGTACCGCAAGCTCGACAAGGTGACGGATGTCTTGAGCTTTGAATGGCACGAAGATTACCTGTTAGGTGAAATCTATATCGCTCACGATCAGGTAAAGCGTCAGGCTCCGAAGTTTGGCAATACGTTCTACATGGAACTGAAGCGTATGATCGTGCACGGACTGTTGCACCTTTCGGGGTATGACCATCACACGGTTCCGGAACGTGTCGTCATGCGCCGCCGTGAACGTGAAATTCTCGGAATCGATCCTTATCGCCATGGAAAAAAGAAGGCGGAATCCGCTGTGAAATCCGCCAAGACGGTCAAGCCCGCTAAAAAGCAGAGGAAGGTCTGATGCCCGTTTTTTCATGGGTAGAAAGCGTTACCCCGTATATCGTTTTTGCGGTTCTTTTCTTGATCCTGTCGGGACTTTTTTCGCTAATCAAAATCGTCTTTCTTGCCCTTTCGGTGACGACGGAAAGCGAAGAAGATGAAAAGTTGGTGAAAAAGGTGAACGATTTCGTCGATGCTCCGGGCTTTAACGAAACGATTTCGATTGCCCGAACCGTCTTGAACGTGACAGCCGCGATCCTTGGATTTGTCGCAACCTATGTGCTGACGGACGGTTTTTACGGACGGATTGAACTTGGTATCGCTCTCTACGTGGTACTTGCCGGATTTGTCGAATATTTCGTAGTGGTTCTTGTGCCGAACATGTTCGGAGCGGTCAAGCCAGAAACGCTTTCGCACATTCTCTTGCCGGTTTACAAGTATCTCCGCTTGCCGTTTGTGCTCGAAGCGAAATTGGCGAACTTTTTGTATTTGAAGGTTCACAAGGCTCTCGGTTATGATTCCAAGCTGAGCTTCCTTTCCGAAGACAAACGCGACGCTTTGCAGTCGGATCTGAATTCGGATATGTCGGATGAAGACGAAGATGCTCTCGATGAAGATGAACGCCAGATGGTGCTGAACATCTTTGACTTTGTGGAAACCCCGGTGCGAGAAATTATGACTCCGCGTGTGGACATGGTCGCTATCGACATTACGACGTCTCTCGAAGAAACGATTCAGGTGCTCAATGACGAACGCCATTCCCGCGTGCCGGTTTATCGCGAATCGATCGATAATATTATAGGCGTTCTTTCGGCGCGTGACTTTCTCGAATGGTATACGGAACACGGTAAGGAAAACTTCGATTTGCAATCGCTTTTGAATCCGGTCGTTTTCGTGTCCCAGCAAAAGAAAATCGATGACCTTTTGCGGGAATTGCGCGAAAATGGAAATCAGCTTGCGATTGTCGTAGACGAATATGGCGGAGTTGCCGGCCTTGTCACCGTGGAAGATATCGTGGAAGAAATCGTCGGTGAAATCAAGGACGAAGACGACCTTGAAGACGATGCGATGATCCAAAAGCTGAAGGATGGACGCTATATTTTTAATCCGCTGATTACGCTTTCGGATTTCGAAGATGCGACGGGAATCGAACTCAAGGAACCTGAAGGCATTCGTGTGGAAACCGTTTCCGGATTGATTTTGGCAAAGCTCGGCACGATCCCTTCGGCTGGTGTTGAAGTCGAAATGGACGGTCACAGGTTCCGGGTTTTACGCATGGAAGGAACCCGAATGACCAAGGCGATGCTCATGCCTCCCGACAAATTGACCCGAAAAATACAGACAATTTCTAAATAGTCAAGGCTTTTTAGAACAAATAAAACGTCCGAATGGATTCATCTGGGAAAATCGACGAAAACGTCGGTTTTCTTTCGCTTTTTTAAAGAAAAATCGCGGATGGAAGACGAAAATAAGTACCCAGAAATCGTCAAATTTCCTATATTTGGAGCGCTGTTAAAATCGATTAAAGCAAAAAGGAGAATCATTATGATTCAAAATGAAGCTTGGGAAGGCTTTGAAGGTCGCATTTGGAAGGAAGAAATCAACGTCCGCGACTTTATTCAGAAAAACTACAAGCCGTATGATGGCGACGAATCGTTCCTCGCCGGTCCTACGGACGCTACGAACAAGCTCTGGGGTGAACTCCAGAAGCTCCAGAAAGAAGAACGTGCCAAGGGTGGCGTGCTCGACATGGATACGGAAATCGTTTCCTCGATTACTTCCCACGCACCGGGCTATCTCGATAAGGATTTGGAACAGGTTGTTGGTCTTCAGACCGATAAGCCGCTCAAGCGTGCTTTCATGCCGTTCGGCGGTATCCGCATGGCTGAAGAAGCCTGCACCAATTACGGTTACACCCCGTCTCCGAAGCTTCACGAAATCTTCACGAAGTATCACAAGACCCACAATGACGGCGTCTTCGATGTCTATACTCCGGAAATGAAGCTCGCTCGTCACAGCCACATCGTGACCGGTCTTCCGGACACCTACGGCCGTGGCCGTATCGTCGGCGACTATCGTCGTGTGGCTCTTTACGGTATCGACTTCCTCATTGCTAAGAAGGAAGAAGACAAGGCTAACTGCGGCGATGGTACAATGACCGATGACGTCATTCGTCTCCGCGAAGAAATCTCCATGCAGATCAAGGCCCTCAAGGAATTGAAGGTCATGGCTGCTTCTTACGGCTTCGACATTTCCCAGCCGGCCAAGAACGCGAAAGAAGCTGTGCAGTGGCTCTACTTCGGCTACCTCGGCGCTATTAAGACCCAGAACGGTGCAGCCATGTCCGTTGGTCGTGTCTCTACGTTCCTCGACATTTATATGGAACGTGACCTTGCTAAGGGTCTCATCACCGAACAGCAGGCTCAGGAATTGATTGACCACTTGGTCATGAAGTTCCGTATGGTCAAGTTCGCTCGTATCCCGTCTTACAATGCCCTCTTCTCGGGTGACCCGGTGTGGGCGACTCTCGAAGTTGGTGGTACGGGTGTGGATGGCCGTCACATGGTCACCAAGAACGACTACCGTTTCCTCCATACTCTCGAAGACATGGGCCCGTCTCCGGAACCGAACCTCACGGTTCTCTACACGAGCAAGCTCCCGGCAAACTTCAAGAAGTATGCTGCTAAGATTTCCGTGATTACAAGCTCCATCCAGTACGAAAACGATGACGTGATGAAGCCGGTTTGGGGTGATGACTACTCCATCTGCTGCTGCGTCTCTGCAACTCAGACTGGTAAGGAAATGCAGTTCTTCGGCGCTCGTGCTAACCTCGCTAAGGCTTTGCTCTATGCGATCAACGGCGGTGTCGATGAAAAGAGCGGCGAACAGGTGGGTCCGGCACTTTGCCCGATTACTTCTGAATACCTCGATTATGCCGAGGTCATGAAGAAGTATGACGCTATGCTTGAATGGCTTGCCAAGCTCTATGTGAATACTTTGAATGCGATCCAGTACATGCACGACAAGTACTATTATGAAGCCGAAGAAATGGCTCTCATTGATACGGATGTGCGTCGTACCTTCGCAACGGGTATCGCTGGCTTCTCTCACGTGATCGACTCCCTCTCTGCTATTAAGTATGCAAAGGTGAAGGTCATCCGTAACGAACAGGGTCTCGCTATCGATTACAAGACGGAAGGTGAATTCCCGAAGTATGGTAACGATGATGACCGTGCCGACAATATCGGTGTGGAACTCCTCCACAACTTCGTGAATAAGATCAAGAAGCATCACACCTATCGTAATTCCGAACCGACCACCTCGATTTTGACGATTACGTCTAACGTCGTGTACGGTAAGGCTACGGGTGCAATGCCGGACGGCCGTAAGGCTGGTGAACCGCTCTCTCCGGGCGCGAACCCGAGCTACGGTGCAGAACAGAACGGTCTCCTTGCTTCCCTCAACTCGGTCGCCAAGATTCCGTACCACTGGTCTCTCGACGGGATCAGCAATACCCAGACGATCAACCCGAGTGCACTCGGCCACAGCGAAGAAGAACGTACGAACAACCTCGTTCAGGTTCTCGACGGTTACTTCGATCAGGGCTCTCACCACGTGAACGTGAACGTGTTCGGTCGTGAAAAGCTCATCGACGCTATGGAACACCCGGAAAAGGAAGAATACCAGAACTTCACCATTCGCGTGTCTGGCTACGCAGTTAAGTTCATCAACCTCACGAAGGAACAACAGATGGACGTTATCTCTCGTACCTGCCACGAAAGAATGTAATTGACCGATGACGACGGGGCGCATTCAGAAACTGGAATCTTTTGGTCTCGTGGATGGCCCTGGTGTGCGGTGCGTTGTGTTTACGCAAGGCTGCCGCATGCGTTGTCGTTATTGTCACAATCCGGAAACTTGGAATTGCTCCGAAGGCGGTACCCTGTACACGCCTCAGGAGCTTTTTTCTTTGGTCTATCGTTACAAATCTTACTGGAAGAACAATGGCGGCGTTACCGTGAGCGGTGGCGAGCCTCTTCTCCAGTTGGATTTTTTAACAGAATTTTTTGAAATTTGCCACGAGCATCATGTCAATACGGCTTTGGATACGAGCGGAAATCCGTTTGAAAATACTCCAGAGTATTTGGCAAAGTTCGACCGTCTTTTGGCGGCAACATCGATTGTTCTTTTGGATTTGAAAATGTTCGACAGCGAGGGACATAAAAAATTGACTCGCCAGCCGAATGAGAACATTTTGGAGATGGCTCGTTATATTTCGGACAAGAACATCCCGATTTGGGTACGGCGCGTTCTTGTTCCTGGACTCACTGACAGCGATGAAGATTTGACGAACACCTACGAGTTTATTAAGACGCTTCCGTCTGTCCGTCGCGTTGAAGTCCTGCCTTACCATGCTTTTGCCATTCCAAAGTGGCAGGAACTGGGAATTCCTTATTCGCTGACAGATGCAATCGCTCCGACGCAGGAACAAATCAAACATGCGGAAGAAATCCTGCATGTAAAAGATTTTCCGGATTACTCTTAAAAATTGCCGGATTATATTAAAATGGGGAAGGCTTCGCTGTGGCGAGGCTTTTTTATTTGGCAACGACAGAAACGTTTCCGTCGGCGAAATGCATTAAAAGCTCTTCGCCAGACTGGACGCTGGCTGCACTTTTGACAAGTCCGTTTTTACCCGTTGTATAAGTGTACCCGCGCGCAAGAATACGCTTCGGGTCATTTGACTGGACTTTTGCTTCGACAAGTTCAAACTTTGCCTTTTGCAGGGCGATGATCTTTTGCACGCCGAACTTTAGGCCTTCTACGTCGCGACGGAGCTTTTCGCGTTCTCGCTCGAGCGTGCGTTCCGGAGCGCGTGCGATATCGCGGATGATTGCGGAAAGCTTTTGACGTTCGGTTGCCAGACGCTTGCCGAAGAGAATGGAAATCCTGGTTTCGGTGCGGTGCAATCGATCCTTGGATCTGGAAAGCTTTTGTTGGGATGCCGCCGCGATTTGCAATAAGATTTCTTGGAGGGACCGTTTGGCTTCTTCGGCGCGAGACACCAGAAATTTTGCCGAGTCCGTCGGCGTGATGCAACTGCGGAAGGAAACTTTATCCACGAGGCTTTCGTCGATCTGATGCCCGATTCCCGTGAGAACGGGGACGGGAAAAAGGGCGATTGCGCGGCAGAGCGCTTCGCTGTCGAAATAGTTCAGGTCGGTCTTGGAACCGCCTCCGCGTACGATACAGACAACGTCCAAATCGGGAATTTTAGATAGCTCTGCAAGGGCGGCGAGGACTGTCGATTCGGTCTCGTTTCCTTGCATTTTTGCATAGCTTGGAATGACTTCGAAAGCGAAGCCGGAATTTGCGAGCGTTGTCGTAAAATCTTTGAACGCGGCGGTTGTTTCTCCGGTGATCAGCCCGACTTTGAACGGCAATTTGGCAAAAGGAAGCGCCTTGTTGCGGTTGAGCAGGCCTTCCTTTTCCAGCCGTTGGAGAATGGCCTGCTTTGTTTTGGCGAGTTCCCCGATCGTGAAGTTCGGATCGATATTTTTGACGTGGCACTGGAATTTTCCGCTGCCGATATAAAAATCCGCTTCGACGAAAAGGTTGACTTTGAGCTGCTCTTTGAGAACGAATGGCGTCGGGAGTTCTCTTAAAAGGGAAAGCATTTGAGCGTATTCCCCGGCGAACATGTAAAGGTCGAGTTTTGCGACCGGTTTTACGTCGTTTTCGGGAAATTCCGCAATGCTTAGGTAAACCATGCGGCCGCGTTCCGTAATCTGCGTGATGACGCCATTGACCCAGATCGGGGGAATCTGTGACGTAATCAATTTTTTGACGGCAGAAAGGTACTTGCTGACGGCGAAGGTTTTTTCCATAACTTTCATAATATGTATTATTTAATCGGGTTTGTCTATGAAGCTATAAGGAGTATGACGGTGAAAAGGAAACTTTTGATTTGCGGACTTTTTGCGGTGCTTGCCGCTGGTTGCGCAGGAAACAAGGATCTGCTTGCCACTTCGATTATCGAAGCGGACGGAATGAATCGCGCGGCAAAGGCAGAAGGAATCCATTCTTCGACGGCTGTCCAGGCCGAAAAGGATTTGGCCCTTGCGAAACAGCTTTCGGAAAACGGCAAAACAGATGAAGCCTATGATGCCGCAGAACGTAGTCGCTTAGGATATCGTTTGGCTTTTGCTGAAAAGGAGGCCAAGGATGCGGCTCTCGCGGATTCGTCTGCGTCGAAGGAATTACTTGGCGATATGGAATCGCAGAAACTTTATGAAAGTATTCTGGATAATGAAAGTAAGGGCAAGGAGACTGTAAAATGAAGTGGACAAAACTTTTTGTAATGGCCTTGACGGTTTCTTCGCTTTTTGCCGGCGCTTTTGCCGAAGAATCGTCTTCTTGCTCGCAGGAAATCGATGCCCTTGAAAAGTCGCTCCCGCAGGGATCTGCCCAAATTCGCCTGACGATTGCAGAGGCGAGAGCCTCGGCCGCTACGGTGGAAGCCTTAAAACAAAAGAATCCGAAGGATGCGCGTATCGCTTCGAAGGAAGAATCCTGCAAACTTTATGTGCAGATTATCAAGTCGCAAATCGCCGCGCAAAATTCCAGAAATTCCCTGGCTGCAAATCGTAAAAAACAGCTCGCCGTGCGCGATTCCATCCGAAAAATTCAGGAAAAAATCGGCGAAGTGCGTAGCGGGCGTGCATCGAATCTGGAAGAGGATTTGATGGCGGAACGCGCGAAGCTCGCCCAGACGAATTCCGCCATGGATTCCGCGATGGGAGCGGCCGCTGCCCGAGAAGCGCTTCAGGCGGAACAGGCAAAGGCTCGTGAAGATTCCTTGAATAAGCTCTTGCTCGAAGAACGTGCTAAAGCGGAAGCTCGCCAAAATGAAGCCAAGAACAAACTGAACGAATTGCAGTCTAAGCTCATTCAGGTGACGGAAGATGCTCGCGGCATTATCCTTTCGATGTCGGACATTTTATTCGATGTTGACAAAGCCTCTCTCAAGTCGGATTTAAAAACGAGCCTTGCCCGAGTCGCAGGCATTCTTTCCGTTTATCAGGAATTGAACGTTTCTGTGGAAGGCCATACGGATAATACGGGTTCGGAAGAACATAATTTGAAGCTTTCGGAGCAACGCGCGCAAAATGTTCTCCAGTTCTTAGTGGAACAGGGAATCGATGCTAAACGTTTGAGTTCCAAAGGTTATGGCATGAGTAAGCCCGTTGCGGACAATTCGACGAAAGAAGGCCGTCAAAAGAATCGCCGTGTGGACTTGGTGATCAAGGACAAGGTTCTTTAATGGCAAAGATCGTTTCTGCGATGGAAGCGCGAAAAGGGTTTGGTGACTTGCTGAATCAGGTCGCACTGAAAGGGGAAGATGTCGTTATCGAAAGGGCGGGGAAGCCGCTCGCTAAACTCACTTCGGTTTCGAATCCAGGCCCTCAAAAATTGGATTTTCGCGATATTTCCAAACTTCCCGGTGAAATTTGGGAATAAACTTGCAAAAAACATACAAATTCCTAAATTTGTATGTAAGATTGTAATCGAAGGAGATCGTTATGAAATTATCGACAGTTGGATTTGCTGTTTTGGCCAGTGTCGGTTTGACTTTTGCTGCCACGGATACTGTGTGGACGGCAGCGGAAGGGGACGGCGCTATGGCTCCGGCCTATTGGTATGGATACACGTATGGCACGGGAGCTTCGCTCGATACGAACATCGTGAACTCTTACCGGGTAATTGATTACACGGTGTCGACATCAAGCAATAATGGCGCTGGTTACAGCCTCACGTGGAAGCAGAATGCGGCTTATAAAGATACGGAGATTTCCCTTGCAAGCTACAAGGGTGTCTGCTTGACTTACAAGGCCGATTATCCTGTACGTCTGGACTTTAGACAGTCGACGATTACCGATGACAATTACTACGGAACGCTCCTTGCCGCTTCGGCAAATTTCAAAAAGTATTTTGTCGCATTTGCTGATCTTGTCCAGGATTGGAAGTCGACGACAACGATTAAATGGAATGTAGATAAGCAACTCGGCATGCAGTTTTCTTACAAGAACACCCATGCTAAAACCTATGGATCAACGACCAATACTCTGACTCTTTCTTCGATTATCTTGAGCGATTCTTGCGTCACCTACGCGCCAGTCCTTCTTTCTCCGTACGCAGACGGTTCGGAAGATATCGTGGATCTTCCGGAATCGGATACTCTGACGCTCGATCTTTCTAAAGTCTTTTACGATGAAGATGGCGACGTTTTGGACGTATCCGTGAAGATTACAAATTCTTCTTACCTCTCTTTGGTCGAAACGTCGACGGCTTTTACCCAGAAAGACGTCCTTCATTTTGTGCCGACAGCCAACGTCGATGGCGAAGCTCTTGTGACGATTAAGGCGAACGATGGAAAGGATACCGTTTCCTATGTATTTCAGGTCAATGTTCAAAATACGGAAAACGCTCCGATAGCGGCAAATGATTCTTATGAAGTCGATGAAGATAACGTTCTGACTGTGGACTATAAGCACGGTGTCCTTGTAAACGATAGGGATATTGATAAGAATGACTTCTCTATTGATGGGGAATCCGTAACTGTTCCTCAGAAAGGAACTTTGAACCTGGATGTTTCTGACGGATCCTTCACCTATACTCCGAACGAAGAATTCTGCGGTCTGGATTATTGGTATTATACGTTGAAGGATGAAACAAATCGAACAAGTGCTGCTGCGAAAGTCACGATTCTTGTTAAATGTGTGAACGATGCTCCGACGGTGAAGGTGAATGACGATGAAGTCCTCAATGGTCTTGTCTTTGATGAAGATTTTGAGAACACGACTGTCATTTTCTCGAATACACAAATTGCCTTTAGCGATATAGACGGAGATCCAATCACCATCGGTGCTTATAGTGATGGCTTGATTCAGGTGAATGTTACGACTTTCCAGTCGAAGCATTATGTTGAATTTTCTGCGGTAGAAGATGCGAATGGTGTTTCAACGGTGACACTTTATGGAACCGATGGCGTGGATACGGCGAAGGTAACCTTCGATGTGACGATTAACGCGGTCAGTGATAAACCGAAAGCGCGTGATGATGAATATAAAATGTTCGAAGATAGCGTCGTGACAATTGCGGCCAAGAAAGGCGTCTTGCAGAACGATGTGAACCCGGATGACTTGACGGATGAATTAATCGCTTTCTTGGTGGACGATGCAGTTAACGGCACGGTTAAATTGAATGAGAATGGCTCCTTCACGTATACTCCGGATGCGGATTTTGTCGGTGCTGATTCCTTTAGCTACGCTGTGGTTAACTCGAAAGACGATACGTCAGCGGTTGCGATTGTCCGTTTGGATGTCCAGGATCGAAACGATGCTCCGGTGATTGCTGTGGAAACAGATGCGTTCGATACTCTCGTTCGCTCTGAAGACTTTACATCGCCGATTACCTTCAAGTCGTCGGAAACGAAAACTTGGTTTACCGATCCGGACGGCGATAAGATTTACCTGAGCGTCGAAAGTGATGACGGCAAGCTGATTCCGTCGATTTCGGCAGCCGGTGTCTTGTCGATTAAATCCGAAAGAAATGCGTTTGGTGACGCATATGTGACGGTAACTGCAACGGATAGTATCGCCGGCTCGACAAGCTTTAAGATTCACGTCTACTTGAATCCGGTGAACGACAAGCCGAGCACGACGGTCGATACTCTCGTTCTCATGGAAACGCATGATTTCGTTCTTGAATTGGATTTGGACACGCTTATTTCGGATCCGGATGAAGAACCTCTTACGTACAAGGTCACGAATGCTTCGGGAGTCTTTAGCACGGATCTGGATGGCTCTATCTTGACCATTACTCCGGCAGTGGTAAACGATACGATTCTTGAAGCCCTGTATGTGGTACGTGTCCAGGCAACGGACTCTTCGGGAGAATCTTCCATTTCGGCAATCTTTATCGACGTCGGTGGTAAGCTCGGTATTGCCCCGAAGATGACCTTGGCAAAGAATTTGTCTTGGCAGCAGGCGATTTCTAAAGATCAGGGGATTGCAAAGCTCTACGATATGAAGGGTCATGTGCTCTGGCAGGGACGTCTCCCGGCTTCGGAATCCGAAGTGCGTGAAGCGGCTACGCGAGTGGCTGGCAAGACGGTTCTTCGAGTGAATCGCTCGCAATGGATCTTGAATTCGGAAGCTCTTCGGTAAATTCAAATGTCAACTGAAAACGTCATGGTGAATTTTTAGCTGTGGCGTTTTCCTTTTTTAAATGGGGTAAATATGAAAAAAATCTCGGCAACATTGAAAATCGGCTTTTTCGTAGCAGGTGCGTTTTTGATCGCATCTTGCTCGAATTATAGCCGTCATCAAGACGAAGCGAATAAAAACGGTCCGGTGGATTGCACGGATCTTCATATGCGAAATGCGGTATGGCATTTTGAAAGCCACAACATCCA
>DGSB01000034.1 GCA_002390045.1 Fibrobacter sp. UBA4373 | reverse complement strand
GTGGGAAAGGCAAAACGCCGAAAAGTGGATTCTGAAAAGAAAGGGAGTGACGCATGATTTTCATTTCGCTTTTTGTCACTTTTTTTCAGATTGGGCTGTTTGGCTTTGGCGGTGGATATGGCATGATTTCGCTGATCCAGCATGAAGTCGTGATCAATCACCACTGGATGACTTCGGGAGATTTTACAGATATCGTGGCGATCAGCCAGATGACACCTGGACCTGTGGGAATCAATACAGCGACTTATGCGGGGTACACGGCTTTGCAGAATGCGCATGCGAGCCCGTTCCTTTGTGTTTTGGGAAGTATGACGGCGACTTTTGCGCTTGTGTTCCCGACGACGATTTTAATGCTTTTGATTAGCCGTTACTTTATGAAGTACAAGGATAACGCTTCGGTGCGTTTGGTGCTCGACAGCTTGCGCCCGGCGGTGGTGGGGCTTTTGGCGGCGGCGACTCTCCTTTTGATGACCAAAGAAAACTTTGGTTCTTATTCGGAAGACTCCATTGGATTTATATTTTCGGTGGTACTCTTTGCGCTGACTTTTGTCTGCACAAAATTTTTCAAAGTGGGCCCCATCAAGATGATTGGAATTTGTGCCTTGCTGGGGCTAGCGTATACATGGCTAACGGGAGGTTTGTATGTTTAGCATTCAAGAACAAGTGACGACAAGCCGCACGGATCGAAATGGAAAGCTTAAACTTTTTTCGGCGTTCCAGATGATGCAGGACTGTTCCGAACTTTGGCTCGACTCGGCTGTAGACTATAGGGATTTTTTGAAGAAAAACGGTTTTGCCCAGTTGCTCGCTTCGCGGCAAGTGGAAGTGGTTCGCATTCCGGATTTTAAGGAAAAGCTTACGGTGACGACGAGCATTTTTGGCTGCGAACCTCTTTTTGGATTCCGCAACACGTTCATTTATGACGAAGCGGGAAATCCCTGTTATAAATCGTGGAGCCTGGGAGTCTTTTGCGATTTAAAAAACGGCCGTATGAAAAAGCTCCCGCAAGAAGTGATCGATGCTTGCTCTTATGATCCGAAACAGGAAATGAATTATAAGGAACGCCGCATTGTCGTTCCGGATGGGGAAGTAAAGACATTTGCCCCGGTCGCTGTGCAACGTAACGATATCGATTACAATCAGCATTTGAACAATGCGCATTACGTTCGAATCGCTTCGGAATATTTGCCGGAAGATTTTAACGTAAAAGGCGTGCGCGTGGAGTATAAGGTTCCGGTGAAGCTCGGTGAAGAACTGGTTCCGCAGGTTTTGACGGCCGGAAACTTTACCTACGTGAAGCTTTTGAAAAAAGAATTGCCCTGCGCGATTTTGGAGTTCGAACAGGGCTAATTCAAAAAATTCAGAGATTGAAGTTACGACTTGGCCGCATTCAAGATGCGGTCTTTGTCTTTTTGCATCTTCTTTTCAGCGTGATGGTCCATCAAGATAAAGATGCCGGCAAGGATTGTTCCCGATATCGAATGCCACACGCAGGAAATCGCCGCGGCGACGGCGGCTTCCGGGTAAGCGGGGAAGTGTTGCGAAGCAAGGCCTGTGGCAAGACCCGCGTTCTGCATACCGACTTCAATGGAAATCGTGCGCTTCTTCGCCTTGCTCATCCGGGCGATTTTACCGATGGCGTAGCCTGCGACATAGCCTAATGAATTGTGCAGGAAGACGCAAAGGAAAATCATCGCGCCCGAGCTAAAGAATTTGCTTCCCAGGAGCGAAATCACGCCGCCGACGATTGCGCCAAGGCCGAGTACGGCAACGCCCGGCATCCAGGAACGCACCATCTGGAAGGACTGCTTTTTGTTCAGCAGATAGTTTAAGACAAAGCCTCCGATAACAGGGAAAATCGTGACGCAGAGAATCGTCTTGAAAAGTCCCCAGGCGTTCACTTCCACGATTTCACCGGCAAGCACCTTCATGAGAATCGGGGTGAGCACCGGCGCAAGGAGCGTATTGACTGCGGTCATGCCTACAGAAAATGCGACATCGCCTTTGCAGAGGAACGACATAATGTTCGAGGAAACTCCGCCCGGGCATGTACCGACAAGCAAAAGGCCGATCGCGATTCCCTTGGGAAGTCCAAGGTGTACCAGTGTAAATGCAATCAGCGGCATGATCGTGAACTGCGCAATCGTGCCGAGGAGAATGTCGCCCGGACGCTTTGCCAAAATGGCGAAATCTTTTGGGGAAAGGGTAAGTCCCATGGCGAACATAATGATGCCCAAAATGATGGTCTGAGTTTCGCCCTTGACCCAGGCGAAGGAAGGTGCGTAAATGAAGGCCACGGCTGCGAAAAGCAAAACAACAGGCGTGGTATATCGGGAAAGGAATTGAGAAAGTTTTGTTAACAACATAATGCCATCCTTTTGGAATGTGCGAAAAAGCTAGACATTATGCGGATGATTGGCTATAAACAAAAAAAAGAACTCATCAAGTTGATGAGTTCTTTTTCGTACCCCCAAGCGGGTTTGAACCGCTGTTGCGGGAATGAAAATCCCGAGTCCTAGGCCACTAGACGATAGGGGCATCGTTTCGATGAGCCAAATATAGATATTCCACAATCTTTGTCAAGGGGGTTGTGTTAAAAATTCTATTTTTTTTCCATGAACCTGTCGAAATGGCTAAAATGCAGTGCAAAAACCGCTTTATGGCGGCTGTTTCCGCTTGTTTTGCTTTCGAGTCTGTCGGATGCAGCGCTCTTGGCTTCCATTCGGCACTTTATGCAGATTCTTGAAAAAACGGTTCAGACGACGATTTTGGAATGGCTTGGCGTGACGCTCGGCCTTGTGATGCTTCGTTGGGGATTTTCGTATTTGCGCGGAATTTCGGTCGAAAAAACGAGTCGGCATATAGAAGCGGGGCTTTTGCTCTGGTTTGCGCGGCGCCTGAGAACGCTTTCCCCAAAGTTTTACCACGCAGAAAACAGTGAAGAGCGTTTAATGGTCGCTTACGATTCTGTGCATACGGTCGGTTCGAGCGTTGAATCGTTAATGCAAACCCTGCAGGCGATCCTGCAACTGGTGATATTTTTACCGGTGCTGTTTGTGATTTCCCCATGGCTTACGCTTGTCGTGTTGCTGGTGGTGCTTCCGGTGATTTCTTACATTCAAAAGAAAATGCACGCGATGAAGCCTTCTGTAGAAGTCGAAATGGCAAAGCGTGGAGAACTCCGCTCCGAAATGGAACTGTCGAAACGTTTCTTTCGTTTGTGGAGTTCTCTAGATGACCTTTCGCAAATTGTCCAGAATCTTTTTTCGAAAGTGCGTTCCGTTTTGAATTCGGGCGTTTCGGTAGGACGCCGAAAAGTGGCGCTTTCGCAAGGAATGGAAAGCCTTTCCGTTTTTGCCGTGGTGCTGATTCTTGGATTTTGCGGCTGGATGATTCTGAATGGCAATTTGGATGCGGAGGGCCTTATCCTTTACTGCTCCGCGCTGTTTCTTTGCTATAAACCGGTGAAGGAATGCTCTCGACTTTTGCCGCAGATGCGCCTTGCGAAAAGTGCAGAAAATGTTCTCCTTGAACTTTCGCGCGCGCCTCGCAAAAAAAGCTTGCCTTCGCACGACGCTCCAATGCTTGAACTTTCGCAAATCGAGTTTTCTTATTCCGATGACGAAAAATGCGCGCCGGTATTTCGCGGGCTTGATCTTTTGCTTGAGACGGAACGTCCCGTTTTATTGCAGGGACCTAATGGCTGTGGAAAATCGACTTTTTTCAAATTGATTTCTGGATTAGAAGAACCGAATGCGGGAACCCTTTATTTGCCGCGGCATTTGTGCTTTCATGGAGTGTTCTCGGTGTCTCAGGATCTGATCCTTCCCCCGCGAAAAATGATCCGTCCAAAGATTTTATCGCTGCAGGGTGAGCCGGATTTTGCAAAGCTTTTTGAACTTGTAAAGGGAGAATTCCTTTTGCAGAAAAAGGGCCTTTCGGGAGGAGAACGTGCCAAAGTCGCTCTTTTGTGGGCGATGGCTGCTCCGGCAAAAATCATCCTCTTGGATGAACCTTTTGCGTTTATTGCGCAGGAAGAACGGAACCCGATTCTTTTGGCGCTTTTGAATGCGGCCAAAGCGTGCGGAAAATGGGTCATGCTGGCTTCGCATGAACCTATTTCAAAGGATCTTGCGGAACGCTTTGAAGTTTTGGATTTTTCGACTTTGAAAGGACGTGTATGAATTTTCTTTACCGTTTTCGAGGCGTCATACTTGGGCTTTTTGCTGTTGCTCTCTGGATGTTTCCGCATTCTTCGGAATGGATTCCTGCATCGAGTGGAATTCTTGCGCTTTTGGGAATTGTGCTTCGTGTCGAAGCGCGTCGGGTAATCGGTGAACATACGCGTGAAAATGAAAAGGCGGCCCCAGAACTTGTGATGTGGGGAATCTATGCAAAACTCCGCCATCCGATCTATCTTTCGAACCTTTGTTTTTGTTATGCGCTAATCCTTTTCCATTTGGGCTGGCAAGCGGTGAGTTTTGCTTTCTTCTCGTTGGTTACTTTGTTTGTATTTTCGCTTGCGAAAGCCGAAGATGCTTTTCTGGAACAAAAGTTTGGAGAACGTTTTGTCAAGTGGGCGGAACGGACCCCGATGTTTTTTCCGTCGCGGCTACTGGCGCAGTCGACGGATTCTTCGCTTTCGGTGAAAAAACGGTCCGTTTTGATGGCGTTTGTGGCAGACCGATGGACGTGGGGGTGGTTGATCTTTTGTACATTGTTGTTGATTTTGCGACGGTATGTCGAGTTGCCGTTTGCGCTTTAACAAGGATTTGAAATGTTTGGATTGAATGCAATTCGGAAAACTTTTGGTGTCGTGGCTTTGGCTGCGGGAAAAGTTTCGTCGTTCAATGAAAAATTTAAAATCCAGGATCGAATCGATGGCCCGTTCCCGGAAGGCCCTTGCTTTTGGATGCACGGTGCAAGCCTCGGCGAATGCAAAATGCTGCTTTCGCTCGCAAAAATTTTAAAAGAAGAAAATCCTTCGCTTCCGCAAATCTTGATCACGACGCAAAAAGTGGAAGTCTTGAAATTCTTGGCTCCGATTGCTGACCAAGAAGGCATTTTGGTTTCGATTGCTCCTTTGGATACGCAACGGGCTGTCCGCAATTTTATGGAGTCGGTAAAGCCGGTGCTTCTTGTCCTTGCCGAAAATGAACTCTGGCCGGGATTCCTTGCGGCGATGCGGGCTCGTTCCATCCGTCCTTCGGTGGCGCTTGTTTCGGGACGTTTTTACCGTTGCGTGGACACGGGTGAATTTGGCGCAATCGGTTTTGTGAGCATGCAGACCGGGGCGGACTTGACGCGGTTTGTCGCTGCCGGGGATTACTCGGTTTCGGCCAAAACGATTGTCGGTGGTGACTGGAAGCTCCTTTCCTGGGCGAAGTCCGGAGTGGAAGTGGAACCTCCCAAGGATCCGACTGTCGATACGGCATTCCTTTCGTTCCACAAGGAAGAATGGAAGCCTCTTTCGCAAATGCTTCAGACTGCGGTTCACGAAAACGAAGCCGTGGTTCTTGCTCCGCGATTTGAAGAAGAGCTTTGCCAGTTCCGTGCGGGACTTTTGAAAGAAAACATTCCTACGGTGGAATGGCCCGAAGTCAAAAAGGGTGCGGTCTCTTTGGTGACGACGTATGGTAAGCTCACCGAAGTTTTGAAGGTTTCGAAGTCTTCGGTAATCGGGGGTTCTTTTTCGCGTACTCTCGGGGTGCATGATTTTTGGGAATCCTTGAAAATGGGGGTTTCGACTTCCGTCGGTCCGTATTCCCGTGGGCAACAGGCTTCGGTCGAAGCGCTTCTTCGCGAAGGGGCCATTGCGCAAATCAAGACTCCGGCGGACTATGCGACCCGCCGCGTTCCGGACGTGAAGGTTGTGTACAGCTTCCTTGCGCACGAACGTGAAAAGGTGATTTCTTCCTATAAAGCGTTTGAGAACTATATCCACATGACTCTGCAAATGGATGATTCGGAATCCAAGACCCATTCGGATACTTCTGTATGAAAAAATTGATTTTAGCCAGTCCTCGAGGTTTTTGCGCGGGCGTGGATCGCGCTCTGCATATCGTCGCTAAAGCTCTTGAAAAATTCGGGGCGCCGATTTATGTGCGCCATGAAATCGTGCATAACGCGTTCGTGGTGAGCCGTTTTAAGGCCCAGGGTGCGATTTTTGTAGAAGATTTGAAAGAAGTCCCGGAAGGAGCTACCGTCGTTTTTTCGGCGCATGGAGTTCCCGATGCGGTTTATGAAGAAGCGAAGTCGCGTAATCTGCATGTGTTGGATGCGACGTGTCCACTGGTGCAGCGTGTTCATATGAGCGCGAAACATCACCACATGTCCGGTCGGCATGTGATTCTGATTGGACACGCGGGCCATACGGAAGTGGAAGGTCATTTGGGACAACTTCCCAAAGGTTCGATGACGCTTATCCGCAATGCGGACGACATTCAAAAATTGTCCTTTCCGGAGGAAATGCCGCTGGCCTACATTACGCAGACGACGCTTTCCGTTTCGGAAACCAAGGACATTATTGAAAACCTCCGGGCGCGATTCCCGGGGATTCAAGGACCTGCTCGCGGAGACCTTTGCTATGCGACGGGAAATCGACAGGGGGCGGTCGCTTCCTTGTGCGATCAGGTACAAAGCCTGCTTGTGGTTGGGTCTAAAAATTCGTCTAATTCGAGCCGTTTGGCAGAATTGGGCACAGAACATGGGATACCTTCGCATTTAATCGACAGTGTGAAGGACGTGGATCCCTCCTGGTTTGACGGAATCGATGTCGTGGGGCTTTCGAGCGGCGCAAGCGCTCCAGAGGACCTGGTTCAAGATGTCGTCGCCTGGATGCGTGAAACATACCCCGAACTTGAAGTCGAAAACTGGGTCACGATGCAGGAAAAGTTAAAGTTCCCTTTACCTGCGGAATTAGCATCTTGACGAAATCCGCCAAATTAACTAATCTTGTGCCCACTAAAACACGGAGTTATACAATGAGCCGTATTTGTGAAGTTTCTGGAAAAGGCGCCCTCGTTGGCAACATGGTTTCTCACTCGAACCGTAAGAAGTTGATTCGTCAGCTTCCGAACCTTCAGACGAAGCGTTTCTACGTTCCGGAAGAAGATCGCTGGGTTTCTCTTCGCGTGAGCGCCGCTGGCCTTCGTACGATCGAAAAGCGCGGCATTTATGCCGTCGTGAAAGAACTCGGTCTCTAATCCTTTTTCGGATTTTGAAACTCGAAATGTCGCTTTCCTTATAAAGCGACTTTTCGTGTTTTAAATAAATTCTTGAAATATCGTAAAATTGCTGGGTATTTGAAGCGACGAAGTTGTGGTTATGCTTCGTCGGTAGATATTGGACCTTTGCTTAAAAAGAGGCGTAGCTCGTGGTGACGTGAAAGCGGGGCCAGTATAAAAAGAATGTCTTCGGGGAGAAGCTTGACGGCGCCGCGGGGCAGTAAAATTTTTCCGTTGCGGGTGATGGACGTGATGACGACGTCTGGATCAAATTTTAGATCGCGGATTGTTTTTTCGGCACAGTAAGAATTTTCTGAAATCAGATATTCGAACATATCGATGTCGGACTGCTTTGTAGAATGCAGTTCCATGGAAAAGGGAGAACTTGGCGACTTGTGCGTCGTCAGCTTGAAGAGCTTGGCGAATTTTCCAAGCGAACTTCCTTGTAATAGACAAGAAATCAACACAGCAAAAAAGATAATGTTGAATACGGATTCTCCGTTTTCAAGTTCGTAAGCCGCGGGGTAAGTTGCAAGCACGATGGGAACTGCTCCTTTGATGCCGCCCCAGCTCAAAAAAAGTTTTTCCTTGAACGAATAGTGAAAGGGTAAGGTCGATAGAAAAACGGCAACGGGTCTCGCTAAAAAAATCATCAAGCCGGCAATTAGCAACCCTTCTTTCCAGATAAGTGCAAAATTTCGTGGGAATGCCAATAATCCAAGCATCAAGAATAACGCCATGTTGCAGAAAGAGGAAATCCCTTCCAGAAAATGGCTAACGCCTCTTTTGGCGACAAAATCCGAATTTCCAAGCCAATATCCCATAAAAAAGACTGCAATGATGCCGTTTGCGCGAATCAGGTCGGCAAATCCGTAACCGAGAAGAATGACGCCGATGATGAGTACGTAAAAGTAGCCGCGATTTTCGGAATGAAGATGGTTGAATAGAAAACGGGAGATTTTGCTGGCGAGGAATCCGGCTAAAATTCCTCCAGAAAATTGCCAGGCAAGTTGAGAAAAAAAGCCGAAGAGACTCGTGTCGTTTCCGGCGAGGCTTCCGATAAAGGCGAGTGTTAAAAGAATGGCCATGGGGTCATTCGCGGCGCTTTCGACATTGAGCGTTGCGGCGATTCTTTTTTGAAGGGGGTTCTGTTTGGTGATCAGGAAAACGGCTGCTGCATCGGTAGAAGAAATGATGGAGCCGATAAGCATGGAAAGCATCCAGTCGTAATGCATGATCCAATGAATGCATGCGCCTAGAACAGCGGCCGTGATGGCAACACCAAGTGTGGCGAGGGTAATCGCAGGTTTCGCGGCAATTTGCAAATCCGAACGGCTCGTGCGAAATCCTCCGTCGAATAGGATGAAAATCAACAAGATTTCTGCGACCTGTTTGGTAAATTTTGCATCGCTGAATTCGATGAGACCTAGAACATCGCTTCCGACAATCAAACCGACTGCTAAAAATACGACAAGGACGGGCACTCCGATTTTATCGGAAATGCGTGTTGCAAAAAGCGAAGCGATAATCAGTAACGCAAAAAGGAGTAGCATATCTTAAATGTATTAAAAGTCTTGAAGTTGTCTCTAGACAACTGAAAATTTTGCACTTCTCGCCGATTTCAAACTCCAGAGATAACTTAGAGTGAGAAAAGGAGCGAATATGAAATTCTGGAAATGGAGTGCTTTGGCAGGTCTTGTAACGTCCTTGGCGTATGCCGCAAATTCTCCGACGGTTAAAGTCGACCTGGACATGAGCGGTCGAAATTCGAGCGAAGTGACGGAATCGAATTACGTTCCTTGGGTTGTTTCGGGAGTCAGCTCCAAAGATACGACCTTGAGCGGCGTCAAATTTACGATTGCGAAGGGAAGCGCCGGCTCGGAATTGAAGGCGAATTGGTACAAGGCGGGAGTCCAATCTCCGAATTATGCAAAGCTTGTCTGCGACGGGGTGCTTGTAAACGAAGGCAGCTCGGGCGGAGAAATTTCACTGACGATTTCGGGGCTTTCGGCGGGAACGCATACGCTCCTCGCTTATTTAAACCATGTGGACGATTTAAGTTCGACATCCTACAGCGCTGTGGACGTGTATGTGAACGGCACCAAGCAGACTTCAGTGACTCCGACGGTGCGGGCGCTTTCGACTTCCGCTGCGGCGTATGCGTTTGTCCGCTTTGCCGTAAGCGGAGCAAGCGCGAGTACGGTTGTCAGGTTTGTTCCGGCTTCGAGCGGTAGCTATCGCAACGTGACGCTCAACGGTTTTGAATTGAACGTAGAAAATTCGGCCATGCTTGCGTATGACCCTGTGCCGGCGGATTTGGATGATCATGCCGCGTCAGAAAGCGGTAAAGTTTCGCTTGCGTGGACATCCGCGAATGGTGCAATCAAGCATCGGCTTTATTTGGGAACGGATTCGCTAGCTGTTTTGAACGCAACGGCTTCAGATGCGGATGTTTATAAGGGGGAGTTTTCCGCGACGTCCTATACGATGGAAAATGCTTATGCGTTGAATTCTTACTACTGGCGTGTGGACGAAGTCTTTTCGGACGGAACTGTCGGCCAGGGAAGTGTGTGGAAGTTCCGAATCGGACGTTTGGCTTTTGATGGTGCGGAAGGTTATGGCCGGACGGCAGTAGGCGGGCGCGGAGGAAAAGTTGTTTACGTTACGAATTTAAATGATTCTGGGGAGGGCTCTTTCCGCGAAGCGTGCACGGCAGATATTGGCCCGCGTACGATCGTTTTTAAGGTCGCCGGCGTGATAGAACTCAAATCCCGTTTAATTTGCAATCAAGATTTTACGACGGTTGCCGGGCAGACGGCTCCGGGCAAAGGGATTACCATCCGAAGCGCTCCGGTGGGCTTTACCGGAAAAGAAACAATTGTCCGCTTTATGCGCCTGCGCTTGGGATACGGTACAACGTATGATGGAATGGGCCTTACCGGTAGCGATCACAACATCATGGATCATTCTTCGATCAGCTGGACAATCGATGAAGCGTTTTCGAGCCGCGGAGGAAAAAATTTAACCCTGCAGCGCACGCTGATTTCGGAGGCGCTGAATATTGCGGACCATCAGAATTATCCCACGGGGACGGGGCACGGCTATGCGGCAACAATCGGAGGCGATGTGGGGTCGTTCCATCACAATTTGCTTGCGCATAATGCTGGCCGGAATTGGAGCCTTGGGGGCGGCTTGGATGGAAATGGATACTATGCGGGCCGTTTGGATATTTTTAACAACGTTGTGTATAATTGGTACAGCCGGGTCACCGATGGAGGCGCGCACGAAGTGAATTTTGTGGGCAATTATTACAAGCGTGGCGCGGCATCGCTTACATCGATCGATTACGTTTTAAGCGCGGATTTAGAAGGAACCGGTTTGGGCACGCAATCGTATTACTTCCACAATAACATTTTGCAAAAAACGGATGGCTCTTATGTTTGCAATGGAACGAACGATGCTTGCGGTCGTCGCTATACGACAAGCAATGGGCAGACAGTGAACTGGACCGTTTTTCAGAATGCGCCGTTCTTTGAATCTTATGCGAATGTTCAAAGCGCATCTGCGGCCTACAAAGACGTCCTTTCGGATGTGGGACAGAATATGCCTGTTTTAGATGATCACGATACGCGTATCATCGGTGAAGTCAAAAATGGAACTTACACGTATACAGGTTCCGTCGGAAATTTGCCCGGAATTCCGGATCGAGAATCGGATGTGGGAGGCTTTGAATCCTACCCGTCCACGAGCTGGGCGGATGATTACGACAGCGATCTGGACGGACTTCCGGATTGGTGGGAAACGATGTATGGCTTGAATCCGAATTCTGTGAAAGGGGATTTTAGCGATGCGAACAAGGATCGATTGGGTGACGGTTGGACGGAACTGGAACGTTTTCTCGATTGGATGGCAAAAAAACATTATGTCTTTGAATCGGGAGAAGTTTTAGAAATCGATCTTTCGCAGTTGACGAAAGGATATGATGGCGGTACGTATAAATTGACATACGTCCCGACAGGCGTCTCTGCCGCTTTGAACGGATCCAAAATGACGGTTTCGCTTTCGAACGATTTTGGCGGTATCGGCTACATTCGCTTTGTGCTGACCGATGCCGCAGGCGACACGTTCTCGCGTTCTATAGGCGTTTCTCAAGGGCTCGCGGAGTCCACGTCGGAGGTTCCGAACGATTCCGATTTGACGGCATTGCCTTCTGCATCCTTGACGGATGGCTCAAGGAATATCCGGATGACGCATTCAAATCATCTCGTGCGATTTGAAAATCTGCCGGAACGGGTGCAGCTGAGCGTTACCGATTTGAGCGGACGTCATTGGATGGGCGGTAAAACGGTCATCTCGGCGAGCGGAACTGCGACTGTGAATTTGCAAAATTTTGGATCTGGCGTTTACATCATCCGTGTCCGCGGAACGGGCGTCAATCAGGCTTTCCGGGTCCGCCGTTAAACTTTTACCCCATACAAAAAAGGTCCCGTGCTTTTGGCGCGGGACTTTTCTTTTGAAATGGTTTTACTTCATCTTTGTCAGGTAGGCGGGAGTCGAACCGTTCTTGATGATGCAATTCAAAATGCGGGAAATATCCCAGTCTTCCTTGCGAATCCGGCGGCGGAGTAACGCGACGAAAACTTCCATGAGCATTTCGCAGTCGTACACGGCGCGGTGCATCTCGTCGTTGTTGATGGCGAGCTTGATCTGCCCTTTGATACGCTGGAACATGTGGGCGAGATCGCCGAGCTTATGGCTTTTGAGTTCTGGCAAAATGGATCTTGCGACGCGCAGGCTGTCGACGATCGGGTTGCCTGGCAAAAGCTGTGGGTGCTTGGTGTAGGCGACATGCAAAAATCCAGAGTCGAAGTCGGCGTTATGGGCGACGAGGATTGCGGACTGCCCGCAAAAAACGGTGAACTTTTTGAGTGCCGTATTGATGTCCGGCGCGTTTTCCACCATTTCGTTTGTGATATGGTTCACACGGGTGGCTTCGTCGGGAATCATCATGGGTGGCTTTACCAGGGTTTGGAACGTGGCGAGTTCCTTGGGACGGATGATTCCATTGTCGTCGTATACGGTGAACTTGACTGCACCGATTTCCACGATTTCATCTTTGTTCTGAAAAAGTCCTGTCGTTTCCAAGTCGAATGCGACAAAGGTGGAATAGATCATTCGATTCTCCCAATAAAAGCGATTCTTTTCAAAGATAGCTTATTGAAATTGTCAATTTTGACATCGGGAGGGGAATCTTGGCCTTGTCCCAGCTGTGAAGGGTCACGTGGGCGCCGTAACGGACTTCGAACTTCCAAATGGGAACATGGGCTTTTTGGGCAAGCCAGCGTGTTCCAGGCTTTTCGATGCCTGCGGGGCCTTTAGGGCCGTCCAAGGCCATGGCGCAGGAATTTCCCTGCCGCAAGAGCTTTAAGGCGCGCCGGATTTCGAGAGTTTTTTCGGAACTTGATCCTCGGATGACTTTATACCCTAGATCGAGAGCGATTTGGGCAAGGATGTCCCCATCGGTACTCGGCGAAATAAAGGCGACAAGTCCGGACTTTCGGAAGGCGGCTGTGGCCGCGAAAAGGTCCGCATGCCACAGGGCAAGTACGCCTGGAACTGACATATCCACAGAATTTCCCCAAGAAATTCGCAACGATCGAAGCCAAAGCTCGATGATCTTGCAAAAAAAGCGTCTTTTTAGCGGAAGTCTGGGTGTCATCATCTTGGAAAATAAAAAAATATTTCCTATTATTGCAGTCACATGGCGACGTACCCAAGTTGGTAAGGGGCGAGTCTGCAAAACTCTTATTCCCCGGTTCGAGTCCGGGCGTTGCCTCTGAAAAAGACGGATGGATCACATTCGTCTTTTTTTTTGTGTATTCGCTCTAGATTTGTGCTTATATTGAAATGGGAGGGCAAATCTATGAAGCAATTCCAATTTGAATACACGAGCATCGGAAAACTGAAAAGGGAGCTGGATAAAATCAACCAGTGGAGAAAATCCAAGGTGGTTTCTGAGGTTATCTTCGAATTTTATGCAGAAGATACGGAACGTTCCCAGATAGAACTTGCATGTGAAATCATCGATAAGGAAGTTCCCGATGCCATTTATCTCGGGTGCTCTTCCAATGGAAACATTATTGAAGGCGGGCTTTCTTCGTCGTCGATCGGCGTTGTCTGTACGCTCTGTGAATTTCCTTCGACAAGGGCAAAACTTTTACACTATGTATTAACGCCGGATACCGTGTCCGATGTCGTTCAGGATTTCAAAAAACAGATTGCCAAAAATCCTTGGGTAAAAGCGGTGTCAATGCTTGTGACGATACGAGGCATGTCGATGTCGCCGTTCTGCGACGCCTTTACGGACATCGATCCGGAAATCAAGATGTTCGGAGGGGGAGCCTTTAACCCGGATCTGAATAATGACGAAGCCTGTGTGTTCAGCAAGGTACGTGGTTACACGTCCAAAGGTGTTGTTTTCCTGCTGCTCGGAGGCGAAGATCTGCACGTGATGTCGACTTTTATCACGGGTTGGAAGCCTTTGGGAAGAGAGTTCAAGGTGACGAAGGCGGAGGGCTGCGTTCTTCAGGAATTAGACGGCCGTCCGGCTTATGACGCTTATTATAAGTATTTGAATATTCCGAATAACGAACATTTCTTTAACAACACGCTGGAATTTCCGTTCTTTTATAAGCATCATGGAATCGATATTTTGCGCGCCCCGGTTTCGAGCGATGAAAATGGGGCGCTCACCATGACGGCGGATATCGATACGGACGTGACGGCGCGGATTGCTTATGGTGATCCTTGGACAATTTTGGAAAGTATCCAGCGTGACGGTCGCCGTGTGGCGGATTTCCAGCCGGAAGTCATTAAGATTTTTTCGTGCGCCGCACGTCGCACCTATTGGGGCGATGACGAAATCAGTAAAGAAACGTTCCCGTTCCAGAGCATCGCTCCGACATCCGGATTTTATACGTCGGGTGAATTCTTGAAAAGCGACGGCTTTTTGAATCAGCATAACGTGACTCTTGTCGTCGCCGCATTGCGCGAAGGCCCGCGGGATTTCAACGTACATTTCGAAATGCAGAATGAACAGTTTTCGGGAAAGGTTTCCATGATTAATCGCTTGGCGACCTTTATCGATGCGGCTACGATGGAACTTGAAGAAGCGAATGCAAAGCTTGAAATCATGGCGATGACGGACAGCTTGACCGGACTTTTGAACCGCGGAGAAATTCAACGCCGGATCAATGACAGCTTGGAACTTTATCAGAAATCCGGCCAGATTTTTTCGCTTATCATGTTCGATATCGACAATTTTAAGAAAGTGAACGATACGTTCGGGCATAAGGAAGGGGATACCGTGATTGTCAAACTTGCGGATATTGCCCAAAAAATGGTACGGAATTTTGTTCCGGAAGGAAGCGTCGGCCGTTGGGGTGGCGAAGAATTCATGGTCCTCTTGCCGAATGTCGATTCGGAACGGGCCGTTCGCGTGGCTGAAGTGATCCGTACGACGTTTGCTGCCGTGGATTTCCCTGCGGCGCATCACAAGACCATCAGCATGGGCGTGACGGAAGTTCAAGCTGAAGACTCTTCCGATACATTGTCTGTGCGAGTCGATGGTGCGCTTTATGTGGCGAAGGAAAATGGCCGCAACCAAATCAAGGTGCTGTAGAAAATCAGGTGTGTGTCTATGGATAGAAAGCGAAAGTTGGATTCCATATTTGAAGCGTTTTCCATCGTGAGTGGTGGAAACTATGTCTATGTCTGCGACATGAAACAGGATCTTTCTCGTTGGTCCAAATCCGCTGTGGAATATTTTGGACTTCCGTCGGAGTACATGCAGAACGCTCAAAGTATCTGGAGCGAACATTTGCACCCGCTGGACCGTGAGTACTTTAACGAGAGTATCGACGGAATCTTTAGAGGGGATGGCATGGACCACATGCTAGAATACCGAGCTCGCCGTGTCGATGGCGAATATGTCATCTGCGTGTGCCATGGTGTGGTCATTCTAGGCGACGATGGAAATCCGGAATATTTTTGCGGATCCATTCGCAATCACGATAGTGTCAGTTATGTCGACGACGTGACCAATCTGCGTAGCCTCTATGGTTTTTTGGATGATGTAAAGGCTGCGTTCTGGAAAAATAAAGAACTCGATATTTTGATGATCGGCGTGGAGGAATTCTCGAGAACGAACGATATCTTCGGGTACACATTTGGAAATCGGGCCTTGCGAAAACTCGGGTCCATTTTGATGGATCTATATCGCAGAGAAGGCAAGGTGTACCGCATGGATGGAACGAAGTTTGCCGTGATCGCTTCGCATTCTTCGATGAAACGCTTGGGCAAACTGTATTCGGAACTGCAAGAAATCTGTGCCAAGGATTTTTATGTCGGATCAGATCGCTTGACGCTTTCGTTCTGCGCGGGTGCGCTTCATTTGGATAAGTTTTCCGTGAGCCCGGATACGGTCTATTCGTGCTTGAAGTATGCGGTCCATGAATCCAAAGTGGGGCATCACGGGGAACTTTTCGTGTTCCAAGATGTGCTGAATGACGAAAACCGAAACAATCTGACGCGGTTGAACGTCATTCGAAACAGCATTGTGGATGAATGTGCAGGCTTTGAACTTTTCTACCAGCCCGTGGTCAACGCATCGACGGAAGAACTTTGTGGCGCAGAAGCCCTGATCCGTTGGCGTAATAAAGACTATGGCCTTGTTCCTCCGTTTTTGTTTGTTCCGATTTTAGAGCAGGATAGCCTTTTCCCGGAACTCGGAAAATGGATCTTGCGAGAAGCGATGATGAGCGGTAACCGCATTCGTGCCAAGTATCCGGACTTTGTCATGAACGTGAACTTATCTTATGCGCAACTGGAACGGGTGGATTTTATCGACGTGGTGACGGATCTGCTAAAGGTGACGCGGTTCCCGGCAAAGAATCTTTGCCTGGAAATCACGGAACGCTGTCGCCTTCTCGATGTGAATTTGCTAAAGCGTATTTTTGAAAAGCTTCGCGAATTAGGCGTGCGGATTGCGCTGGATGATTTTGGTACGGGATTTTCGTCGCTAGGCGTTTTGCGTAAGCTGCCGATTGACTGCGTTAAAATCGACCGTGATTATGTGCTGAACATTCAATCGAGCGAAGACGACCAGAATACGGTGAAGTTCATTGCCCAATTGGCGAAATCGTTTGGTGCGGAACTCTGTGTCGAAGGCGTGGAGACGCAAGAAATGCGCGATATGCTTCGCCGGTTTAACGTGACGACGTTCCAAGGGTTCTTTTATTCGAGGCCCGTGCCATTAGAAGAATTCTGTGAAAAGTACAACTGCTAAATGAAAAAATCCGCTGCACGTGCAACGGATTTTTCTTTCGTCTTAAAAAGCTTTGATTAATGCTTTTTGCCTTTGGTAGCGTCGAGAAGAACCTTGATGGTCTTTTCGCCTTCGATCTTTACGAGCTGTTCCACCGAGCGACCGTTGTTGCATTCTGCGCGGAGCAGGTGGTCGCCCGCGTCGAGGTTGTTCACGGTCAGCGGAGCGCCGTCGGTACGGTCTGCGTTATCGCCGTCGACGTAGATGTAGCACTTGCCCGGCTTGGTCGTGATTTCGACGTGGCCCTTCGGAATCACCGTGCCGAACGTGAACTTGTTTTCCTTGTTCGGCCAAATGTTCACGCGCTTGTTGACGAGTTCATAACCCTGGTCCACCACGATCAACGTGTAACGGCCAGACTGGACGTCGCGATTTTCGATCGGGCTCTTGCCGAGGAGTTCGCCGCCGAGGTAGACTTCGCTGTTAGACGGTTCGGTAATGATCGTGACCTTGGCCGGCTGTCCACGAGGAGGAGGTTCTTCTGCCATAGCGACGGTGGCGCAGAACGAGAGCGTTACAGCACTGAATGCAAAAAGTTTCGAGAGAAATTTCATTTTGAGTAACTCCTTCTAAATCGTCTTCTAAGATATAAAGAAAATGGCGCTTGGTGGAGGGCGTCGATGTAAAAAAGGGGCTTGTAAATTGTACTTTTACTAGTAAATGAAAGAACTTTATCAAAAATTGCGCACTTTTACCGGAAAAAGTTATGGCTTGTACAAGAGCCTTACCGGAAAAACTTGGAATTTTGGCGATTTCGACATGGAATTTGTCCATGTGCAGGGAGACCCGTATGCTCCGGCGTCGCGTCTCAAATTGACCGCTCCGATAGAAATTCTTGGCATTCCGGCGGAATGGGGAAATTCTCCCGTGAAACGTTTGGCCTTGGCGGACTACTTGCTGCGCAAGCTCAGCGCGGAAGTCGAAAAGCGTTCGGAAGAAGAAAAATTCCCGATCCACGTTTTGGCCCCGGGCGAAGAAGTTCTCGTGCGCAATGCGCTTTGGGTCGGTGGACCTTCGGAAAACGGAGGCAAGGCGGTTGTGGAAGTGATGCTTTCGGTGGAGCTTCCGGGCGATAAGCGTATTATCGATGTGCCGGCTGCCGCGGACCTTTTGACGGCTACGATTCCGGACCTGTTGATGACCCTTTATTTGAATTCCGATGCGGAATGTGCGGAGGCTTTGAAGAATATCGAATCGCTCGAAATTCGTGAAGCGCTCCTGTCGGAGCTTTTGCAAAAGGGCTTCGTCGCTTTCGTTCCGAATGGAGCGATCCTACCGCGCGAATCCGGATCGAGCGATCTCCCGAAAAAAGACGCGGTCCCGTTTGAATCGCCGAAGGAACTTTTGCAAACCTTTGAAGCCTGCGGAAAAAAGATTTCGGGCATGGCGATTCCGAAAGGCATTACGATTATTGCAGGCGGTGCGTATCACGGAAAATCCACGCTTCTTTCGGCGCTGGAAAGCTCCGTTGTTCCGCACGTTCTTGGCGACGGTCGTGAATGGATTGTGACAGACCCGACGGCCATGCGCATTGCTGCGGAACCGGGCCGCATTGTCAAAGGGACTCGGATTGCGCCGTTTGTGCGCGAACTTCCTTTTGGCGTTTCCACGGAAAAGTTTGAGACGCGTTCCGCTTCCGGTTCTACGAGCGAAGCGGCGAATGTCATGGAAGCGCTTGAATTCGGGTCGAAAACGCTTTATATCGATGAAGATGCGTCGGCGGTGAACTTCCTTATTCGCGATGCGCGTATGCGTTCGCTGGTCGGGGAAAAGGATGAACCCTTGATTCCTCTTTCGGATCGTGCCGAAGAATTGAAAAGGCTCGGCGTGAACCTGGTGCTTGTGGTCGGCGCCTGCGGGGATTATTTGAATGTGGCCGATACAGTCCTCGTGATGAAAAATTACGAACCGGTCGATGAAACGGCGAAGGCGAAGGAAATCGCCGCCGCTTCTGCAGAGCAGGCTCCGCTCCAAAAGCTTCCTCCGTTTGGAGATTTCAAATGCAGACCGTTCCCGGCGCTTTCGGAAGATCTCGTCGGTGGCGTGAAAACGCGTACTGCGCAGGAACGCCAGGTGAAAATTCGCTTGCGCGGAACGGAACTTACAATCGGCTATATTACGGCGGATCTGCGGGCGCTTTTCCCGACGGCCCGTACGGCAGAACTCAGCGGTCTAGGGCTGTTCCTGTTGAACATGCTCCAGAACGTGGAAGGGCTTCCGACGAATGAAGCGATTCATAAACTCTACGCTCAAATTCAGAACGTGGGATTCCGCAGGCTTCCGCAAGGATTTTCCAAAGATTCGGAACTTCCGCGGGAACAGGAAATTGCGGCGGCGCTGCTCCGTTTTGAAAACCCGCCGAAGCCTTAGACCGAATATTTTGTGTACTTTGTGATTTTTGAGAACATTTGAACGGTGTTCGGAATAATTCTTATTGTGTAAATTTTACATAACAAAATGTTAAAATTTGCGTAAAATAAACGTTTTGTGACTATTTGTAGAAAAGGTTTGAAAAAATATATTGCGTAAAGTTTCAGAATGGTATAGATTCTTTCTCAGGAATTTTGAGAACATTCTCAAAATCAAAAAGTGGAAAGGGTGGAATTATGAGAACAACGCAATTGATTTTCGCAGGTGCATTCCTTGCAACAGGAGCCTTTGCGATCACCGCGCCGGATCTTCCGATGGCGGGATGGGCGACTCAAAATGGAGGCACCACGGGAGGTGCGGGTAAAACCACGGTCACCGTGAGCAATGTCAGCGACTTGCGCAAGTATGCAGAAGCTGGCGGTTACACGATCTACGTGAAGCCGGGAACTTATACCGTTCCTTCCAAGGATGCAATTGAAGTGGGTTCGAACGTCACGATTTATGGCTACCAGGGAGCGATCCTTGCGCAGACTTATACCGGTACGACGAACGAAGATAATACTGTCTTGAATATCAAGGGCGATAATGTCATTATCCGAAACATTATCGTGAAAGGGGCGGGCGCCGTCGATAAGGATGCCGGTGACTGCATGCACGTTCAAGGGGGAACCCGTGTTTGGATTGACCACGTCGAAGTTTACGATGGTGAAGACGGAAACCTGGATGTGATCAATGGCGCAAACTACGTGACGATTTCATGGAGCAAGTTCCATTATACAAGCGCCTCTAGCGAGCACCAGTTCAGCAACCTCATTGGAAATAGCGATTCGAAAACTTCGGATTCCGGAAAGCTTAAAACTACCATGCATCACAACTGGTGGGCGGATGGATCGAAGGAACGTATGCCGCGTGTCCGTTTTGGCCAGGTTCATGTGGCGAACAACCTCTTTGATAGCGATGACGCAAGCCACTGCGTGCGTGCTGCATACAAAGCGGATCTCCGTGTAGAAGGGAATGTGTTCATCGGTGTGAATAAACCGATTGACCTTTATGAAGGGGATTATACTGCGGTTTATTCGAATGGCAACTATACGGAAAATACAAGCGGAAATTCCGGTAGCGGCACGAATGCGAGCGCCTTTACCCCGACTTACAGCATGAGCATTACCGACGTAAGTACGCAGGCCAAGGCTTATGCCCTTCGCGATTCCATTCAACTTTATGCGGGAGCAACTCTTCCGGATCCGGGATCTTCGACTGTCGTGACGCCGGCAAGTTCTTCGTCTGCAAATTCTTCTTCGAGCATTTCCTCTTCGAGTGTTTCTTCTTCGAGCAATTCTTCGAGCTCGGCTGCGGTAAGCGGTACGGCGACACTCACAAAGCATGGTTCGGGCTCTGCAACGCAGACCGTGGCTCAGGGGGAATCTATTGCGAGCTTCTATTACACGATTGCTAATGCAACGGGTGCAACGGTGACGGGCCTTCCGGATGGTTTAACGGGAACGCTTTCGGGTTCGGACTTTACGATTTCGGGCACGGTTTCCGCGACGGCAGCGGTGGGAAGCTATTCGTTCACGGTCACGACGACAGGCGCTACGACGAACGCATCCAAGACGGGAACGATTACAGTGACTGCGGCCACTTCGACGGTTTCGTCTAGCAGTTCTGAAAAGGTCTCTTCCAGCAGTTCCGAAACGGTTTTCTCTAGCAGTTCCGAAACGGTTTCGTCCAGTAGCGAAGTCGCGATTTCTTCGAGCAGTGAAATCAAAGAAATTGGAACGGAAGATCCTGTCGATGAAGATGAAAAAACGGCGATTGCCCAGGTTCAGTCTTTGAAATCGCAGGTGTCGCTTTCTCCGGCTGTCATTTCTTCGACTTCGACTCTTCGCTTTACCGTGGAACGCTCTGGAATTGTGCAGGTGACGCTGCTGAATGCAATGGGCATTGCTGTGCATTCGGAACGTGTGAAGGCGAATGCGGGCTCCAATGCGGTAAATATTTCCCGTGGAAAGATTTCTTCTGGAACCTATTATTTGAATGTCCGCGGGGCCGGTTTGAATTTCTCTCGCCGAGTAAATGTGGAATAATCAACAACTCACAACCAAAACCAAGGAAGACTCTCCGAACGGAGAGTCTTTCTTTTGTAAATTGGGAACTATGAAAAACATCATCGGCATTGTTTTTGTTTGTGCGGGCGTATCTTTGGCGGCGCTTTCTTCGGAAGTCCGTGAAAATTTTATCACGAGTTGCGAAGAAGGTGGTTCATCGAATCATTTTTGCGCTTGTGTATTTTCGAAAGTCGAGAAGAAATATTCCCAGGCCCAAATTGATGCGATTGAATTGAAAATGCGCCGAGGTCATACGGATTTAGGCTATGCCGATTTTATCAAAAAGGCGTCGCAGGATTGTGACGTTCAAATCCGTTCTGGAAAATCGCTGGGATCGCTTGCGGTAAGCGAAGAAGCCGAAAGTCAAAATGCCAAAAAATCGGAGCCCCTTTCGGCTAAGGAAAAGGCCTTGTTCGAAGAACTAGGCGTCGATGCGGAATTTGCAGAAGGAATTCTCGGTGCGCTTTTTGAATCTCCGGAATATAAAAGCTTGTTTGTGGCGGATTGTGCCGTAGGAATTCGCCCTTACTTCGGATCGAAACAGGCGGTGAGTATTTGTGAATGCTCGTACCAAAAAATTGTGGCCAATGGCAGCGTGGAAAAACTTTTGAGCCTCATCGACCAAAAAGGCGAGCTGATCGATTCGCTCGCCTTGGAAACTTTTTTGCCGTGCATTCCCAAAGATTACACGCCGGAAATGGAAAAATTCTTAATGGATTCTTGCACGGTGGTTACGTCGAAATCCGTCTGCGAATGCATTGTTCAGGATGTGAAAAAACGGTTTACCCTGGAAGAGCTTTTGCGTCGCACCCTGAAAAATCCTGCATTTATCCAGGGCTATGCGACGGGGGCTGCACTCCGCTGTAAGGAAAATTAAACGAGCGGCACCGAAACGATTTGTCCAATCGACTGGTAAATGTTTGCAGTCGCCTTCTTAAAACAGAGGACAGCAAAATGCGGGTCGTCGATGGAGTAGATTTTTTGTGCGAACGGATTCTGCTCCAGTAAAGCGGCTTTGGCTTCTTTGCTCGGGTCCGGAGCGATTTCTCCGGTGATGCGAATCCAGTCATCTTCTGCCATGGCGCAAATTTCGATGAGAGGGTTTTGGATCATCTGCTTGTAACACTCCTTGTCGTCTTTGGTGCAGATGTACAAACGATCGTTATGTTGGGCGACAATGCCGAACGGGCGGCATTTTGGCTGCTTGCCATCGGTTGTTGTGACGTAAAATACACCGGCTTTTTTCAGGAATTCAAGAGCTGTTACCATGGTTGACGATCTCCAATTGAGGGTTTTCTCTTTCAAATGTATACAATTTTGAACGAAAAACCTTGATTTGAAGGAAGGGGATTTCGATTTCTTTTGGCTAACATAAACTTACAATAGTTCATTTCGAATTGGAATAACCTAGTTTAGAGCCAAAGGAGAATTTATGGCGAGAAAAATTTTTTCGGCGCTGGCTGTGTTTTCGGTAACGGTTGGAGTAGCTGCGGGAATTGCATCTGCGGCAACGGTTGATGTCAATCCGTCAGAGGCAAAACAGAAAATCCTTGGTTTTGGCGGTGGAAGTGTTTATTACCAAAATTGGATTACGGCTCTAGGCTCGACAACGCAAGAAGCCCTTTATGATACGGCTTTTACAGGCTTGAACCTTTCGCTGCTCCGCGTGGGGAACTGGCTTCAGGATACAAATGCCAGCTTGGACAATGACAAGACGATTATACAAGCTGGAAAAACTCGGCTTGGAAACCATATGAAGGTTTTGATGTCGAGTTGGTCCGCTCCCAGTGAATTAAAACCCAGCGAAAGCCTTAACGGAAGCGATGCGGGAGTGGATTCTTCGAAGGCGACGTTGAAGACTTCCTCTTCCGACAAGTATGGCAACTACGCTTATGGAGATTTTGCCCATTGGTGGAAAGCTTCCTATCAAAAATATGCGGCAGCTGGGATCGCTCCGGATTTCATCAGTTTTCAGAATGAACCGGATATGTTTGCGAAATATGAAGAAACTCTCTTTGCGCCGAGCGAAACTTCTAAACGCGCAGGCTATGCGCAAGCGCTGAACGCCATTTATGATTCTCTTTCGACGCTTTCGAACGCACCGACGATCGTGGGGCCGGAACCTCTTGGTATTGGTTACAACAATTTCCAAAGTTACATGAACGCTTTGGATGATAGCAAGCTCGGCGGTTATGCATACCACCTGTATCATGCGGGAAACGGCAACGATAATTCTTTGGCCAATTATATGAATCCGGAAAACTTTCGTTCGGCGATGACGTCGATCGCAAGCGCTTACGGCTCGGATACGAAACCGATCATCATGACGGAATTCTGCTCCATGGAAGAAAACGGCGTAGAATCTTACATGGTGGGCCTTGCGCATATTATGCAGGTCGGCTTTACTGCAGGAAAATTGAATGGCTACATTGCGTGGGAACTTTTCTGGGGTGAAGGCAAGGGGCAGCTGATTGGCGTTTGCACCCAGGGCTGGGGAAATTGTACGGCAGATGAAATTACGATTAGCCCGGAATATCATGCGCTACGTCACTATTCCAAGTTTGTGAATCCGGGTTGGAAGGTGATTTCCACTTCTTCCGATGAGAGCGCTTTGAAAACAGTCGCCTTTATGAGCGAAGATGCGGATTCCATTTCGGTGGTCTTGACAAATTCCGGGTCGACAGCTTTGACGCTTGACCGCCCGAGCGTTTCGGGATACGGCACAGCTTATGCGGTGCAGTCCAAGGAAAACGGCTTTAAGAGCAAGAGCATTACCCTTTCGAGCTGCTTTGTTCTGCCGGCGCGTTCCGTAACGACTCTTGTTTTGGTGAAAGGCGCTGCGGAAGCGACGGTGACGACTTGCGAAGACGAAACGACGGATGAAAGCTATGTAGAACCGGTTTCTTCGGATACGCTCGTGCTTGTCGATTACAGCGAAACGACAGATGTTTCGAACTGGTCTAGCGACGAATCTTTGACGGCGGTTTCTTACGGTTCTACGGCTCTCGATGGAACTTCGGGTTATGCGATTGTGCCTTTGGCTGGTTGCGCCCAAAGCGACTGCGGTTATCAGCATGCGATTTTCAGTTTGCCGTCGAGCGCAAGTTCCGCTTTGCAGGAATGCTCCGCAATTGAAGTCACCATGCATTCTATGTCCGATACGACGACCTATGTGAACGTAGGCGGTGCAGGCGGTTCGGAATGGGTGAATTACAAGTACGGCGTTCAGGGCGGAAGCGCTTCTTGGGTGACGACGACGATTGACCTTGCAAACGAAACGGATGATGCGGGCTCGGTTTATGGTTCAAGTAAGCTTACCTTCAATAGCGATGGACTGGGCGTTTATATTTCTAAAATCATTGCCACAGGCTGCGGTTCGAATTCAATTCCTGTACGCCGAATGAATTATACGCCAACGCTTTCGAATTCGATTTCCCGAGTTTACGACTTGCATGGCCGTTTGGTTTGGACGGGTAAGCTTTCCGAAGATAAACTTTCCGGCCATACGCTCAAAATTCAGAATTTGAAGGCGGGCGTCTATATGATTCGCACGGCTTCGGGCACCATGACCGCGATAAAACGCTAAATTGGTGCTGTGAAAATCGAATTAGAACCAATCGGGACCTTCTACAGCCAAGCTTCGTATAAATACGAAGTTCCGCGGCAGGGGGTCTTTTTTCGCGGACATCCTGGGCGGATAGAACTTTTGCCGCACAAGGGATACGAAGAAGCCCTTCGGGATTTGGAAGGCTTTGAACGCCTATGGATTGTTTTCCATTTTCACCAGAATTCCGGTTGGCGTCCGACGACGCGTCCGCCCGTTCCGCCCGCGGATCACGACCGCGTCGGAACCTTCGCTTCGCGAAGCCCGTACCGTCCCAATCCGATTGGACTTTCTTGTGTCAAGCTCCTTTCCGTTGAAAAGCTCACACTGCATCTGGACGAAGCAGATCTTTTGAACGGCACTCCGGTTCTCGACATCAAACCGTATATTCCCAAGGCGGATGCGTTTCCGAATGCGAAAGCGGGCTGGGTTGAAGCGCAAAGCGAATCTCTTTGGAAAATTTCCCCTTCGCTGCTTTTCCAGCGGGAAAACGACTGGATCTTTGAAATGTGCGGTTGGGATTTGCAAAGCTTTGCCGAGTGCCAGCTGGTGAATGACCCGCTGGATTCTTCTCGCCGTCGAGTTAAGGTGAATTTGGAAAATCACACGGCGGAACTTGCGTTTCGAACGTTCCGCATCGATTTTGAATTTGATACGGCTTTAAAACAGGTTCTTTTGAAGGGAATCCGGAGTGGCTATTCCGCAGAGGAACTTGCGTCTGCGGAAGATGTCTATCATGACAAGGATCTGCACCGCGCTTTCTTGAATCAAAAATTCTGATTTGTCAATTTTTGACGCATTTTAAAGCGTTCTCGAAAACGAGGACGCCTAGAAAATGCTATTTTTGTAAAAAGCTCTTAAATCCTCAAGAATTTTTATCCGAGGTTCTTATGTCTGAATCCACTCGTAAAGTTCGAGTCCGTTTTGCTCCGAGTCCAACTGGCTATCTTCATGTCGGTGGCGCTCGCACTGCGATTTACAATTACTTCTTCGCTAAAGCGATGGGCGGCACGTTCTATCTGCGTATCGAAGATACCGACCGCAAACGTTATAATGAACAGGCTTTGAAAGACCTGTTGCGCGATTTGAAGTGGCTCGGTTTGAACTGGGATGAAGGTCCGGGTTGCGAAGGGGATTGCGGTCCGTATTTCCAGAGCGATCGCTTGGACATTTATCACCGCGAAATCAAGAAACTTTTGGATGCGGGTTGTGCCTATTACTGCTTCTGCTCGGAAGAACGTTTGCAGGAAGTCCGTGCGGAACAAGAAAAGTCGCATGTTCCGGTAACGGGTTACGACCGTCACTGCCGTGGCATTAGCCGTGAAGAAGCCGAAGCCCGTATCGCCGCTGGCGAAAAGGCTGTGATCCGCTTTAAGGTCCCGGAAACGGGCGTCACGGAATTCGATGACTTGATCCGCGGTCATATTTCTTATCAGAATGAACTTTTGGATGACCTTGTTCTGATTAAGCGCGATGGTTATCCGACCTATCACTTTGCCAGCGTCGTCGATGACCATTTGATGGGAACGACTCACGTGCTCCGCGGTGATGAATGGATCAGCTCCACCCCGAAGCATGAACTTTTGTATAAAGCTTTCGGTTGGGAACCTCCTGTATGGTGCCACTTGCCGGTGATCCTCGACAAAAACGGCGGTAAGCTCAGTAAGCGCAAAGGCGCTGCGTCTGTCGGCGACTTCCGCGATCTCGGATACCTTCCGGAAACGCTTGTGAACTATCTCGCTCTTCTCGGCTGGAATCCGGGTGACGATCGCGAAGTGATGACGATTCCGGAAATGATCAGTTGCTTCACTTTGGACCGTATCAATCCGAAGTCTGCAAGCTTTGACGAAAAGAAACTCCAGTGGATGAACGGCCAGCACATTCATATGTGCGATAACGCATTCCTCAAGGATTTGATGAAGGAAGGCCTCACGAAGAAGGGCATCGATCTTTCGAACGAATCGGAAGAACGTTTGGATATGATCGTGACGCTCCTCAAGCCGCGTGCGCACTTCGTTCAGGACTTGGCCGACATGGCTGTGTACTTCTTTAAGGCTCCGACGTCCTATGATGAAAAGGGCGTTAAGAAGCACTTCGGCCCGGGCTCCAAGGCGATTGCGACTCTCGTGCGCGATACGCTTGCTGCAATCGACGACTTTAAAACTCCGGTCATTGAAAAAGCTTTCTACGACTTGGCTGAACGTTGCGGCCACAAGGTCGGGGAACTCGTAGGCGCTCCGCGTCTCGCTGTTTCCGGTGTAACGGCTGGCCCGAGCCTTTGGGAACTTTTTGAAACCGTCGGCAAGGAAGAAACGCTCCGTCGTATCGACGCCGCTCTTCCGCTGATGCAGGACTAACCTAGAGGTCCAATGCTCCGATCTTGGACGTACAAGCTGATCGAAAAACGATTCTACTGCGCGGAATGCGGTGCGATTTGTCCGCATAGCATTTTCTCCAGAGAACCGTTTTCGCTTCATGCTGGCGTTCCGTTCGGAGTGCCTTTAGTTTGCCAGTGCAAAAACTGCAAATCTTTTTTTGTCGCTTTTTCCCAGGAAGTTTACTTTGGCATATATCCGTTTAATGCGGAATATGCGAAGCTTCTTTCGCAAAATCGTTTGGCTCCAAATGATTGGGTCTATATCGATGGAAAGGCGCGTCCCGGCCGTGTTTCGGCGTTATATGTGACGCAGACAGAAGAAGTTGTAGAACTGGATTTTGGCGGAACATCACGCGAAAAATTTACCCGTCCTGTGATGACGTCTTTTAACGAAAGAGCTCCTCTCGGATTCAAGCTTTTGCCGGCACAGGCTGGGGTTGCGCTTTACGGTGACCCGGTTTATCATGTGCTGCGGAAAATGATGGGTTTTGTCGTCGGTTTCGTTTCCGATAGAGGCTATGAAAAACTCGTCGTGCAACTCGAAAATGGGAAAGTTCTTTTCATTACGCTGTCGGATGAATTTCAGTTGGTGCCGGACGACATTTTGCTTTCGCGGTTAAAGGAAAGCGTTTCCGCCCGATTCCCGGCTCTTGAACAGACGCTTCGGCTGAATGTGGTCCATTCGGTTGCCTATGTTTACGGTTCCGTTTCAACATTTCCCGAAAAGGATGAAGTCCTTCAATTCGTTAAAAGAATTCCGGATTTTCGCGGTGTCATCGATTTGATTTCGGTGCAGATTTCGGGGAAGGCTGTTTCTGATGTAGACATTTTGCTCGCGGCAAAGCAGATCGTGGAACGCGAAGATTCTCCGCTGTTCATGAATGAAGTGACGGTGGAAAACGGCAACGTGACGCTGAATGCGTATTTTACGTCGGGCAGTGATGTCCAAAAAATCAAAACGGAACTTTCTCACATCGACGGACTCCGGAACATCAAGTTCACGCTCGAAGAAGCTCCTTCGCCTTCACCGCAAATGCGTCATATGGCAGAAACACTTCGGGCAAAGATTGCCAAGATGCCTGCGCAAAATGCGCGCCTGCGCGTGATTCCGACCGAAGAAGGACTTTTGGTGGAAGGTTATGTGCGCAATTTTTTGCAGAAAAGCTTAGTGAATCTTTTGATCTCGCGTAGCGTAAAAGGGGTTCACGTACAAACGAACATTCGGGCAGATAATTCTCAAGGGGAGATTTAAGAATGTCTTCTACTTATGACAAACTGAATCAGGTCAAGATGCGTTTGCAGGAACGTCCGACGAGCCTTCAGGAACTCGCGGAATATATGGGCTGCAATACGCGAACCATTTACCGCTATATCGAAACTCTGTCGGAAGAAAACTGCGGGTTAAAGCAAGAAAAGAAAACCCGTCGTTACTTTATCCAGCAAGAAGCTCCCAAACGCCCGGAATCCTTGATCCGCGGGCTCAAGGCTGCACAGAAAGTCCTGGACGATATGGGTGCGGCTCACAGCAGAACGGTCAAAAAGGCGATCGACTATTTAAGTGGAAACGTTCCGGATGATATCGAAACGATGAATCATGCGCTGAATGTGGACAACGATTTTGTGGTCGACCTCGGACCATTTTCGGAATACAGTGAAAACTTGAAGTTCCGCGAAACGGAAATCGATAAGTTCCTGGATGCGATTAAAAACCGCAGCAAACTTTTTATCACTTATGTTCCTGCGCGTGATAACGAACAGGAAGAAAAATTGGAAATCTGCCCGCTCAAGCTCGTGTTGCGCGTCGATACGATTTACCTGGTGGCTCAGACGGAGAATGGCCGTCGCCTGTTCGCGCTTCGCCGTATCAAGAATTTCCGCAAAACGGGAGCGTTTTTCCCCGAAATCGATTTTGACTATAAAACGCTCTATGCCAACTGTATCGGAAAATTCAGCGGTGCTGATTTTGAAAAAATCAAATTGGTGATGGAAGTCAAAAACTCCTGGTTGCAGACTCAGTTCCGCGAAGCGCATTTTAATCCGCCTGTCAAAATCCGAAAGCAGAACCCGATGACCGTGGAATTGAATATCTTTGACACGCCTGATTTGGAAAGTTGGCTTCTTGGGATTCTTCCGGATGTGAAAATCCTGGAACCGACGAGCCTCAAAGCCAAGCTGCGAGAAAAGCTTAAAAAATCGAGTGAAGCATTATCATGATTTCGACACATCTGTCTGATTATTCGTTTGAATTCCCAAAGGAATTGATTGCGACGCGCACGCCGGGCAAAGGAAAAACCCATATTCTGCATTGCCCTAAAAATGGCGGTCCGTTAGAAATCGTTCCGGCTCCGAAGATCGTGGACTTTTTTAATCCGGGAGATTGCATCGTGGTGAATAACACCAAGGTGATCCCGGCGAGACTTTTTGGCCATACAATGCATGGCGGGGAAGTTGAAATCCTTTTGGTGCAGACTCTCTTCCCGGACGAAGCTGGGCATGCGCGCTGGGAAGCGTGGGTGCGCCCGGGTAAGGCGTTCCAGGTTGGACGTGAACTTGAAATCGCCGGAATCAAAGTGACTGTGGAACAGATCAATCCAGATGGAGCTCGAATTATTCGTTTCGACGCGACTCCGGTGGAACTTGAAGATGTCATGAATAAGCAAGGGCACGTTCCGCTTCCGCCTTACATTAACCGTCCGGATGACGAAGAAGATAAAAAGGCGTACCAGACGATTTTTGCCAAGTACAACGGTGCTGTAGCCGCTCCGACGGCGAGCCTGCATTTTAGCGTCGAAATGCTCGATGCGTTAAAGGCAAAAGGCGTACACATTGCAGAAGTCACGCTTCATGTGGGACCGGGAACTTTCCAAAATATTTCGGAAGAAGATTTCCGTGAACACAAAATGCACGGTGAACATTACGAACTCACCCAGGAAAATGCGGATATCATCAACAACGCCCGTAAAGCGGGAGGACGCATTGTCCCGATAGGCACTACAAGTACGCGTGTCATTGAAACGATTGCAGACGAAAATGGAATTCTGAAAGCGCAGACCGGTGTAACGCATGCGTTCTTTTATCCGGGCTATCGCTATAAAATTGTCGATGGACTTCTCACGAATTTCCATTGGCCAAAGAGCTCCTTGATTCTTCTGGTAGCCGCTTTCTATGGCAGGGAAAACACTCTGGCTGCATACAAGTATGCGGTGGAACATCGATTGCATCTCTTCAGCTACGGCGACGGAATGTTGATCCTCTAAAATTTTTATCTCGGTAATATTATGGCAAATCAACCGCTTTATTTCGCAATTCACGGACATTTCTACCAACCTCCGCGTGAAAACCCTTGGACGGGTGAAATCGAAAACCAGCCGAGTGCTGCTCCGTTCCATGATTGGAACGATCGAATTGCGGCTCAGTGTTACAGCCCGAATGCGGCAAGCCGAATCCTTTCGGGGAGCGGTCGCATTCAGAACATTGTGAACAACTATGAATACATGAGCTTTAACATGGGTCCGACGCTGATGGGTTGGATCCGTACGCATTTGCCGGATACGTACCGCCGCATTCAAGAAGCGGATGCAAAAACGGTAAAACGTTTGGGCCATGGAAATGCGATTGCCCAGGTATACAATCACATTATTATGCCGCTCGCTTCGCCAGAAGATCGCATTACGCAGATCCGCTGGGGCATTCGGGATTTTGAAACGCATTTTGGCCGTAAGCCCGAAGCGATGTGGCTTGCGGAAACCGCGATCAATATGGACACGGTCGTGGATTTGATTCGCGAAGGCATTAAGTTCACGATTCTTTCCCCGACGCAGGCCGAAAAATTCCGACCGATCGGGAATGCAAATGCGGCTTGGAAAGGATGTGAAAATACGGATATCGACACGACGCGTCCTTACCGCATTTTCCCGGTGGACGCAGAAGGAAACAAGCTTTGCGAAGGCTATCTGGATGTTTTCTTCTACAATCCGTGGCTTTCGAGCGCTGTCGGCTTTGAACATCTTTTGCGCGATGCAAATGTTTTTGGCCGTCGCATTCAAGATGCGTTTGACCCGAACCGTGCGGAACCTCAGCTGGTAAGTATCGGTACGGATGGCGAATCTTATGGCCACCACGAACCGTTCGGAGATATGTGCGCCGCCTGGCTTTTCAACAATTACGCTCCGGCTCATAACATGATTCCGGTCAACTTTGGTTGGTTTCTCGAAAAGTTCCCGCCCAAGTTCGAAGTGCAACTGAAGAATGCTCATTCGGAAGGTTGTGCCTGGAGCTGTGCGCACGGCGTTGGCCGCTGGTACAGAGATTGCGGCTGCTCGACAGGAGGCGGGCCGGATTGGAACCAGAAGTGGCGTACGCCTCTCCGCGATGCAATGAACTTCTTAAAGAAGTTTGCCGACGACGTGTTCCTCCGCGAATTTGTAAAAATCGGAAAGATCGATGCGTGGGAAGCTCGAAACCTTTATGTGGATGTTTTAGTAAAACCGGAAGAACCGGAACGCAAGGAAAAGTTCCTGAATGAAATCTTGCGCGATCCTTCTGATGAAAAGGCTCGGGCCACGGCGATCCGCTTGATGGAAATCGAAAAGTTCTGCCTGTTCACGTTCACCAGCTGCGGTTGGTTCTTTAACGATATTGAAGGCCTTGAGCCGGTACAGAACATGCGCTATGCGGAACGTGCAATGGAACTTTTGCGTCCGTTCCTTCCGATCAACCATCCGCTTCGCGATCAGTTTATGAGCATTCTCGGGCGTGCGACTTCGAACGAACATCGTTGGAGCGGCACCGAAGTCTTTGTACGTTATGCGATGCCGGATATGCCGGTCGCGCTCAAGCTTCTTGCAGAAAGGGCCGTTGTTTTGCATATGGGACTCGACAAGTTCGAAAACAAGGCAAAACTCGATTCTCGAATTTCTGCGGAAGTGGTCGGCTCCCGAAAGTTTGAAACGATTGTGCATGTTGCGCTCGACGACAAGGATATCTGCGAAAAGACGGAAGCGACCATTCTCGTTGTGAACGACGCGATGGGACGTGTGACGGCGATAGTCTTCTGCGATGCGGATCCGAGTTCGGTCAGTTTCGTTCCGAACCCGAACGTATCGTTCAAGGATTTGCAAAATCAGTTCCCGACGGCTTATGTGATTCGCATGCGTCATATGATGAGCGATTCCTTGCGCCACATTAACCAGCTGCTGACCAAGTCGCGCCTAGAAAACGTCACAAAGGCGTTTGACGGTTTTGCCCTTTCGCACGGGCTTTCCATTGATTCGCTTGCAGACCCGGATCATACTTTGACCGATACCATGCGTAAGGCTCTTTCGCTCGAAATCAATGCGAAGATTCACGAGATGGCATTGCAGTATTTAAAGGAACACGATCCTGAACTTTTGGAAGATGTTCGTGAACTCGTCGAAGAAGCTTCGGAACTTCGCACGCATTTCTCGTTTGGCGGTACGGGACGTATGTTCCATAAAAAGCTGACGGAACTGATCGACAAGGCCTCTTTTGAACATGACGAATCGGTCATCTCTCATATTACGGGTCTTATCTCGATGGCCGGCTGGCTGCATTTAAATATCGACAAGACTTCGCTCGAAAACCAGGTTTTCCCGATCTATAAAAACTATATCTCCGATACGGAAAACCCGGAAAATCGCGCTTTGCTCCCGATGTTTGACTGGCTCAACTTTGAACGCCGCTCTAAGGAACGTTAATTTCTTAAATTGAAGGGTACTATGGCTCTTACATTCTACAATACAGCATCTCGAAAGAAAGAACCGTTCAGCCTTCTTCCCGGTAACGATACCGTGAAGATGTATTGCTGCGGTCCTACGGTTTATCACTATGCGCACATCGGTAACTTGCGCACGTATATTTTCGAAGACACGCTCTGTAGAACTCTCGAATATTACGGATACAAGCTGAACCACATTGTGAACATCACGGACGTCGGACACTTGACGAGCGACGGCGACACGGGTGACGACAAAATGGAAAAGGGCGCAGCCCGTGAAGGCAAAAGCGTGTGGGAAATTGCCAAATATTATACCGACGCCTTTATGAAGGACTGGCACGCTTTGAACATCGAGGAACCGACTCGTTGGACAAAGGCGACGGATCACATTCAGGAACAGATCGACTTGGTGAAGACCCTGGAAGAAAAGGGCTACACCTATCGTACTTCGGACGGTATTTACTTCGACAGCTTGAAGGATAAGCATTATGCGGACTTCGCCCGTCTGGACGTGGAACACCTGCAACAGGGATCCCGCATCGACATGGGTGAAAAACGGGCTCCGACGGACTTTGCGCTTTGGAAGTTCAGCCCGAAGGACAAAAAGCGTCTGATGGAATGGGACAGCCCGTGGGGTGTCGGATTCCCGGGTTGGCACATTGAATGCTCTGCAATGGCGATGAAGTACAATGGACCGACTCTCGACATTCATTGCGGCGGCACGGACCATATCCGCGTTCACCATACCAATGAAATTGCGCAGAGCGAATGCGCAACGGGAAAGCCTTTTGCCCGTTTCTGGATGCATGGTGAATTCTTGCGTTTGGACGGCAACAAGATGAGCAAGAGCTCGGGTGAATTCTTGACCGTGAGCGTTCTCATGGACAAGGGCTACAATCCGATGGATTACCGTCTGTTCGCTCTCACCAGCCATTACCGCAACTATCTGAACTTTAGCTTCGAATCTCTCGACAGCGCCCGTGAAGCTTTGAAGAGCCTCCACAAAAAGACGGACCCGCTGATCGGCAAGGCGACGGCTATCGAAAGCGAAGAAGCGAAGAAATGGCAGCAGGAATTCAAGGACGCGATCGGTGACGACCTGAATATGCCGCGCGCACTTGGAATTTTAAACAGCGTCCTCAAAACGGAACTCTCCGACGGCGAAAAGGCGGCTCTCGTCGCAGACTTTGACAAGGTTCTCGGGCTCAAGCTCGATCAGCCGCGCGAAGAATATGCGAAAAAGCAGGACCCGAATGCCGTTGACGATACCGCCGAAATCGAAGCTTTGATCGCTCAGCGCACGGAAGCTCGCAAGTCCAAGAATTGGGCTGAAAGTGACCGTATCCGTGATTTGCTCAAGGAAAAGGGCGTTGAAATTAAGGATTCGAAAGACGGCACGACTTGGAAACGAGTGTAACGTTAACTGTCTATCGTTAAATCAATTGAAAAAAGGTTCTTGTCTCGGACAGGAACCTTTTTTGCGCCTTTGGGGGTAATGTTATTGCGAGGAACGAATCCCGTCTATTCAAAAAGGTTTTGCAGATTTTTCTTTGAAAGGATTTTCTCTAGCGTGAGCGCTCCGAGGGTTTGCAGAACCGCGGCGTCGATTTTTTGGTACAGTCCCATACGGATCGCTTGGCGGTAAAGGCTTTCTTCTGCGGAAGGGGATGGCGGATCGACAATCGTTAAGTCGCCTTCGAGCGTGCTTAAAACGTCGTGCAGTTGAATCTCGCTGGGAAGCTTTGCCAACACAAATCCTCCGCTCGAACCTTTAATGGAACGAATGAATCCTGCGCGTTTGAGCGATACGGCAATCTGCCCCAGATAGGCTGCAGAAATTTCCTGACGCAAAGAAATTTCAGAAAGGGTTGTGAGCGTGTCGGGTCCTTGCTTTGCAATGTCGATTAAAAAACGGACTCCGTAGCGGCCTTTGGTAGAAATCTTCATTTTAAGGATTCTCCTTCAAGGCTGCGGTACGTTTCCATTAAGTCGGCGAGCGTCGTGGAGCGCATTACATTTTCGATGGCGGATTCGACTTCTTTCCAAACCGCTTTGCTTTCGCAAACTTCTGATTTGGAACATTCTTCGCCGTTGAGGCAGGGAATGGTGTGAAGGGAAGTTTCCATCAATTCGAGCACTTGGCGGGCTGTAATCTCTTTGGGATCTTTTGCGAGCCTGTATCCGCCTTGGACTCCGCGGCTTCCCGTCACGAGACCTGCTTTTTTGAGCGGAATAAAAAGCTGCTCCAGATAACCATCCGAAATACGGGTCTTTTCGGAAATGGTATGGATGCTATAAGGTTTTTCCGAAGTAGCTGTTGCTAGGCAAAGAAGCGCTTCTAGAGAATATTGACCGCGTGTCGAAATTTTCATTTGCTCACGTCAATTGCTTTAAGGCCCGGGCGGGAATTCGCAAAAAGGATGCCGAGTGACACGCCAAAACCGTGGTCGATATCGTTTGCAAAGGTCCATTGATAAGAACCTTTGAGCCGGAGAGAAATCCAGGATTCCCTAAAGAATAAAATGCCTGCGTTCGCTTCGACGCTCGGGCCAATGCGCTTGCTGAACGAACTCGCGAAATCGTCTTCCGGAATGGATTGGAGGCCTGCCATGCCGCCGATGAACGGAGTGATGTCGGTCGGAAGAAGCTGTTGCTGCATACCGAGCTTGACGTTAAAACCATGTCCCGGGAACGAATAGCCTGCGTCGCCAGTGACGCTTGTGAACGGCAAAATCTGGAAATTAGCAAGGAAATTCACTTCTCCAAAGGCGGTGCGGTCTTCTTGCCAAGCGTCGCTCATGGGCTTCACGAGTCCGAATTCCAGACCGAAGCTTGAATAAGGATTGTAAACAGGGCGACCTTCCCCTGCAAAACAGAACATGGCAACTGCGCAAATGGTTAAAATGATTTTTTTCATAATGGACTCCCTTTGCAGAGTTTTTCTGCAATATAGCAAAATAACTAAAAACTATAGCGGCGCAATAGGAGTTGTAGAATTTGCCGATAGAGAGATTGGATTTCTTTTAAAAGGAGGGCTTTACTATATTTTCCATAAATTCACAATTTAACAAAGGGTAAATATGTCAAAAATTCTTCGCTTTTTTGTGCTCATGGCTGCCATGACCGCTCTTGTCGCCTGCTCTAGCGGCGGTAAAAAAGTCACCCGTATCGAATCGGATTCCGTGACGGATCTTTCGGGCAAGTGGAACGATACCGACTCCCGCCTTGTTGCAGAAGAAATGATCCAGGATTGCATTGCACGTCCTTGGTATAACAAGCTTTTGAATACAAAGAACGGCGAACTCCCGACCGTCGTGATCGGCAGCGTCCGCAACAAGAGCCACGAACATATTAACGTGGAAACCTTCATCAAGGATATGGAACGCGCCCTCATCAACTCCGGCAAGGTGGACTTTGTCGCTAACGCCGAAGAACGCGGTGAACTTCGTGCGGAACTCGCTTCCCAGTCCGGCAACGCAACGGAAGAAACCCGCAAGGAAGCCGGTCAGGAAATCGGTGCAGACCTGATGCTTACCGGCAGCCTCAATTCCATCGTGGACCAGGAAGGCGGTGAACAGGTCGTGTTCTATCAGATCGACCTTCAGCTTGTCGACATTCAGACTCACAAGACCGTCTGGATCGGCGATAAGAAAATCAAGAAGTACATGAGCCGTTCTTCGGTGAAGATGTAATTCAAAATTTGGAACTGTGACCATGAAGATTCGTTTTCCGCTTCTCGTTCTTTGCTCTTTCCTTTTAATCGCTTGCTCCAACAAATCCATGGTGCGCTTTGAAGAACTTTCCAAGCCCCTGCAAAAAGAGGGGTTTGCTGGAGCGATCCACAAAGTGCAAGAAGAAAAGGACGATCTTTATGGTGACAACACCAAGTTCCTATATCATTTTGACCTTGCGACGCTTTATCATTACAACGGTGACTACAAAAAGAGTGCCGATGAATTTGAAAAAGCAAAGCAGGTTTATGAAGATCTTTACACGAAGTCGGTAACGAATGAAGCGGCTTCGGTGGTTACGAATGATAATGTGCGTCCGTATCGCGCGCGCCCATTCGAAGTTTTAGCGCTTTACGAAATGAATATCGTCAACTACTTGGCGATGAAGGATATCGACGGGGCTTTGGTAGAATCCAAAGCGGCAGATATCGCCTTGCAGGCTCTTTACCAAAAGGATAATAAGAAAACGAACGACGCAGGATATCTTCGCTATTTGATTGCTCTTGTTTACGAAATGGAAGGCGAAAGGGATAATGCGGCGATCGCTTATTACAAAACGGCGAAAGCGTATGAAGAAGAAGGCACAAAGCTCCCGGCAGAAGCCCAGGCGTTTATTGTGAATACGCTCGAAAAGGAAGGCCGTGGGGATGATGTTAAAAGCTTGAAACTCCCGAACGCAAACGTTCCGATGGCTTTGCCGAATGCAGTGGACCAGGAACAGGGAGAAATTGTCGTCATCGGTTATGCGGGGCATAGTGCTATCCTTGGAGAATGGATGCTTTCGGGTACATATGTGCGCGGAGGCGTTTTGAATGTGATGGGTAAAAATCCGCAGACGGGACGTGTGCAAAGCTTGACGATTCCTTTCCCGGCGACAGCCGTAGGTTCTCATGGGGGAACGACAGTTTCGGTGACGATCGCTGTGCCGGAACGGAAGGATGTGCCATACCGCGTGGATAATTTTGAAATTTCGGTGAATGAAAAAAGGCACTCCGTTCGCCCGGAAGTTTATCTGGATAATACCGAACACTTGATTAAAAACTTGGATGACGAACGGGCGACAACACTTGGCCGCACCGCTGTTCGCGTCTTGACGCGTACCATTGCCGCGCAACAGGCGAAAAAGGCGATGGAAACGAATAATATTTTCTTGAATTTGCTCACGAGTATTGGAACGGATGTCGCTGCGGGCCAGCTTGAACAGGCCGATTTACGAGTGGCAATATTCCTTCCGCATGTGGTTCGTGTGGCCCGCATTCCTGCAAAACCAGGAACGCATACGGTTAAAGTCATTGCGACAGATCGGAATGGCAGTGCCGTGAAAAACTATACGTATACGGTAAATGTGAAAACGCGTAGCAAAGCCGTTGTCGTTGTCCCGGCGATCCGATAATTGCCGTGTCTCTGCGACCGTAAGGGTGTCATTGCGAGCGAAGCGAAGCAAGCAGATTGCTTCAGGGCGTAGCCCCTCGCAATGACTGTTTTAATAGCTGCGATAGTTCTGTAAAATCTTTTGCGGAGGGAGTGTCTTCTCGGGTTTCGCCGTAGAGAATGGTTTGCATTCCGACGGCCCTAGCGCCTAGAATATCGCGCTTGTAATTATCCCCGATCATCACGCATTCCTTGGGTGCTGCGCCAAGCTTTTGCGCAATGCTTGTAAACATGATGGCGGCTGGTTTGTCGGCTCCGACTTCTTCGCTCACGGTAATCTTATCGAAAATCCCAATGAGCCCGAGTTTTTGCAATTTACGGATTTGAATGTGCAACGTTAAATCGGAGCAAATACCGAGAGGAATCTTTTTCGCTTTCAGTTTTTGCAAAAGTTCCAGGGCTCCTGGAAATATCTGCATCGCGTTTAGATAGGCGTCCCAATAAGCGTTGTACATGGGAATGTCGTAAACATCTCCGGGGATCCCTAAAACTTCGCACATGTGATGATAAAAAAGAATGCGGTTGTGGCCTGCGGCGGTCAACGGATTCAAACGCTTGGTCTCGGCGTCGCAATCGATATAGAGCTTTGCAAATTCTTCGCGCGGCATGGGGCAAATAGGGTTAAGATAGGCGTAAAGCGAATCTCTGCCGGCGTTGTCGCAAGGCGTATAAGGATATAGCGTGTTGTCTAAATCAAAAATGATCGCTCGCATAGGCGAAATTTAGTTTTTTCATTTTTCCGGTAGAAAAATGTCGGTCCCGAGCGTCTTTAAATGCGGACGAAGAGGTCTTCGCCCGCCTTGCGGGGGCATTCCCGTTGAGAAAGAAAAATGAAGACTACGAAGATAGCGGACAATTACGAGGATTACAAGGGCTCGGGCGTCTATGCGGACCTGCTGCTGGACCTGACCTTCAAAAAGGCATTCAATCCCGATACGCAGAACAAGGTCTGCCTGATAGAACTTTTGAACGCACTTCTCGAAGGCGAAATCGACGAACCGATCGAGGACGTACAGTCCCGCGACAAGGAATACAGCGACGGCTCGAACGAAAGCCGGACCACGATTTTTGACCTGCACTGCGTGGATTCCAAAAATCGGAAATTCATTATCGAGGTCCAGATTGCGAAGCAGGAAAACATCGTGAACCGCGCGATCTATTACG
>DGSB01000021.1 GCA_002390045.1 Fibrobacter sp. UBA4373 | reverse complement strand
TTCCTCGGCGTTACCTGGCGCGGCTTTCGCCACACACTCGAATAGGTCGTGTTCCTATCAGCTATCCAACAACATCAACAAAAAGGTTGATGAACCCCACCGCGGATGCACGTACGGGCCGCAAGGCCTATGCCGACTGTCGCAGGGATTGTCGTAATACGGGGATAAATGTACAAAGAGGCCAGTGGGAAGTCAACACGCGCGCGTTACTTCTCGCTCCTGGCGGCGACGATCCCCGGCCCAGGTCCCTGAGCTTGCCGAAGGGCCGGGTCGGGCTATATTCTAGGGGCAATCGCCCGCGCTTACGCTTGCCGCTCGCCTCCTAGAACCAAGCCTCGCTATGCGAGTCTTGTCCCCAAAGGGTCACTATCCCTAACGTGAGTGAAAAACATGCACTATATGGCGTGGTAAAAAACAGCGCGTTTTATATGATTGGAGAGAACATCACCAAGGCGTTTATCTATGTCTCTTCAAAGCAATATCGGCAAGGCAATTCGGGCATTACGCGCCCAAAAGGGAACCTCGCAAGAAAGACTGGCACTTGAAACTGGCATCGGCCGGCGTTACATGAGCGACATCGAGAACGGGCGCCGAAACGTTTCGCTTGAAATCATCGAGAAAATTGCTGAGTTTTTCGAAATAAGCCCCAGTGAATTTGTCAAGAAAATCGAGCAGGCAGACGAACCTTCTCTCTCCATTGATTCTCTTAAGGATTACCTCTGCGAACTCGGGTATGAAAACGCGGTTGTCCTCGAAAGCCCCGATTACCTTTCTGCAGTTGTCGGAGTGAGTGAAGATGGTCGCGTCATCTATTCGTACCCCAAAATGCTCCAGCACCTGGTTCTGAACGATGGGATGACATATGAAGAAGCGGCTGAATTCGTTGATTACAACACCATTGGAGCACTACCGTATATGGGTGAGAAAAAACCGATAATTTTGAACGAGATTGTTAGATAACCGACATTCTTTTGCGATTTATGGCCATCAACAAATTTATACGAAACAACAGTTCAAGAAACTTTTTCAACTATTTAGTTGAAAACTTAAGGAGCTGTGCAGAGTTTAAAATCAGCGTTGCTTTTATTACGTACGGGGGCCTACAAGTCTTACTCGAAACGCTTCATTTGTTAGAAGAAAAAAATATACCAGGCAAAATTCTGACGACAACATACAAGGAAATGACCCCGCCATCGGTTATCGAACGTTTAGCGAAATTTCAGAACATTGAACTTAAAATCTACGTTCCGCCAACGAAGAACGACGGATTTCACGCAAAAGGGTACTTATTCAAAAATCAGTCCAAAGACGAGAACTGGTCCATTATCATCGGATCATCAAATATCACCGGAAGGGCCCTGAAAACGAACGTAGAATGGAATGTTCTTCATCAGGATCTCCAGGCGGAATGCTCCAGCGAATTCACGAAAAGCGTATTACAAGAATTTGATAACCTGTGGAACAGTCCTAACGCCAAAGCATATTCAGATGATTTATTATCATCATACCGTGACTATCTTCAAAAGATAAAAGATACGATAGTTTCAAAACATATTGAAGACTTTTTCACTTACGACAACGCTGTAATTGAGCCCAATGAAATGCAAAACGAAGCTGTCATCAAATTGACTCAGCTCAGGGACACGGGAGCCACAAAAGCTCTCGCAATTGCAGCTACTGGAAGCGGAAAAACTTACATGTCTGTTTTCGATTCTGTTCAATTTAAGCCAAATCGTCTCCTTTTCATCGTTCACAGAGAAGACATCTTAAACAAGGCAAAAGAATCATTCAAAAAGATTTATTACACTATAGACAAATCAATCTCTTTCGGGTCCTTTACTGGCAATCTTGATGAAAGAAATTGCAGGTTTCTTTTTGCCACAAGAGACAAGCTTGCCCTACATTATACAGAATTCAAACCGAATGATTTCGACTACATCGTTCTAGACGAAGCGCATCACGCATCAAGTCCTCAATACGAAAATATTCTAAATTACTTCAAACCCAAATTTTTACTGGGATTAACGGCAACTCCAGAACGAACTGACGGCCAGGATATCTATTCCATATTCGACAATAACATCGCTATAGAAATACGTCTTCGTCAAGCTCTCGAATACAATCTTATTTGCCCATTCCATTACTTCGGATTGAAAGATGTTGATGGAATTGACTATTCCAAGATCACAGCAGCGCCAGGAACAAAAGAATTTATTCAACAAATCGCCAGCATGTTGATGATTGGAAAACGAGTTGACTATATCATTGAAAAACTCAAATTCTATGGACACGATGGAGAAAAGGCTAAAGTACTCGGTTTTTGCGCAAACATAGAGCACGCAAAATACATGGCCGACGAATTTAACAAACGTCTTTCTGCAAATGGGAAAGATGTCGCCATTGCGCTGTATTCTGGAAATGGAATAGGCACTACAACTAGAGAATATTATGTTAAACGTCTCGAAGACGATTCAGACAGTCTTCAGTATATCTTTACAGTTGATTTATTTAACGAAGGTATCGACATTCCTTCTGTAAACACAGTATTAATGTTAAGACCAACAGAGTCCAGCATCATCTTTATACAGCAATTAGGCCGAGGCCTTCGAAAGCTACCAAACAAGGAATTCGTTACCGTTCTGGATTTCATCGGAAATTATAAGAATTCGTTTTTGATGGCAATCGCTTTATACGGAAAGCCCGATTTTGACAGGGACACGCTTAAAGTTCAAGTTGCAAGTGACTTTGCAGAGTTACCGAACGGGACCTATATCCACATGGATAAAATCACCAAAGAGCAAATTTTGTCCCAACTCGAAGCAGAAAGATTCATGTCCATGAAATACATGAAAGAATCCTACAATGCATTCAAGAATTTGAGTTGTGGCGGGAAAGTTCCCATGTTGGTAGATTATCTAAAACAAGACGGAAGTATCGATCCGCTTCGTTTTACACAATTTAATGCGCAATTCAAGACCTATATGGAATTTGCTTCTTATATGGAGAAGGATTCGCATCCTGAATTGTCTTTGGCTTTAGATAATAATGCCTTTTCAGCAGCCATGCGTCTATTCAGTTTCTATAGTCCGGCTAAAAGGGCTGAGGAATGGATTATTTTAAAGACCATTCTCGATAGTCCAAATTTCGAAGCATCCATCGACATGATTCTTTTAGAGGCTTCCAAATACATATCCAAAATTCACACCGAACGTTTCTACCATGCGGCTGACGTGTTGTCTGGAAAATATTTCGACAAAGCAGAATTGACAAAATACAGCAAGTCTTTGCTAGTTTTACAAAACAACTCGCTTGCATTTAACGAGGCCTTAAAAACGTGTTTAAAAAACGATGAGGTTTCGCTTCTGTGGTTGTCAGATTTGATTCGTTACAATCTATTGCGTTTTCAACGAGAGTTTGAATCGTTCGATAGCGGGCTACCTTTCTTGAAATTATATCATGAATATTCCATGAGAGATATCGCCCTTCTATGCGGTTATAAGAAGACTCATTCCGCTTTTAGAGGGCAAGGCTTATTAACGTTAGATTATCCTAATTATTACATCTTTGTAAATCTACACAAAGACGCCAACATCAAAGAATCTATCAATTATAAAGACAAATTCATCAAGCCCGATATTTTCCAATGGGAATCCCCCAATAGCACAACACAAGATTCTGAAGTTGGGAAAAATTTAATCGATAATATCAAAAGAGGCGTAAAACTGCACCTATTTGTCCGAAAATTCGAAGAAATCGAAGGTGTAACGCAACCATTCATGTATCTTGGTGAAGTATTTACTTATAAAGATACCGTAAAAAACAACAAACCCATTATGATGGAATTTGGTTTATACAACCGTGTTCCTGACAACATCTATCGCGATTTCACGACAACCGTGGAAATAGAGGATTTTCAATCATGAAACACCTCGAAGTAGTAGCAGGCATCATCAAGGATAGCGACAAGATTTTCGCAACTCAGCGTGGTTACGGAGAATTCAAAGACGGCTGGGAATTTCCCGGCGGTAAGATGGAACCGGGTGAAACACCGCAACAGGCTCTAGTCCGTGAACTGAAAGAAGAACTCGCTATCGATGCTTCTGTCGGAGAATTTCTTTGTACCGTGGATTACGACTATCCGACATTCCATTTGACGATGCATTGCTTTTTCTGCACTATTGTGGGTGGCAAAGCGCCAGAACTCTTGGAACATGAAGCGGCAAAATGGCTAAGTATGTCAGAACTTCATTCTGTAAACTGGTTGCCTGCTGACGTGGAAGTTGTGGCTGCATTAGAGAAATAATTTTCCTGCCAATATTTAGTCGGCATAATTCCGACACTGTACGTTAGGGATAGCAAGTGTCCCTTGGGGATGGAGACTCACGTAGCGAGGTCCTGTTGCCAAAGCGGCGCGGGCATGCCATAGGTACGCACAGGGCGCCTTGCAAAAGCGCGCAAAACGAGTGTCATAAAATTATGCTCGCATAATTTTATGATAAAGTGAAGCCGCGGACGGCGTAACCGTCCATATAGCCCGACCCACGCGGGGAACACCCATGTTTGTCACAAGTCCATGCAGGTCGTGAGCATGACGGTTTCAAATTTCTTGTTACACCTCTACATACGCAAAAGATTGCGGTGCAGATTGAACGTTGTAATCGGCTAGGGATTTTTCCTTGCGGTATTTCTTTGTAGAAGCGACCTTAATTGCATACGCATTGTCGCGACCTTTGAAGTACTCGTCGTAAAACTCCTGCGAAATACCTGAGTACAGTTTTGTCTGTATCCAGATATTGTCTGGCGTATCGCTCAAAATAGCTTCGATTTCGAATTCACCGATAACTTTCTGTTCCGGCGAAGACGAATACACGATAACCTTCTTTACAGAAGTGTCCTTAAAAACCTGCTTACGGAACTCGAACTTTTTCGAGCCTTCAAAAATCTTGTGGGCGAATTCTGGCTTAATCGACAATAAAACGGCCTTCACTCGCAGTCTCCTTTAAGATGGCTTCAAACTGGTCTTTTGATATTTTGTAAAAACCTCTCGGGGCATCATTGACACCCTTGAAGATTCCCATGTCAATAAGCCGTTCCATATTGATTCTGTTTGGGAATGAATATACGTAAAGAAAATTAACAACAAAAGGCTTTTGTGGCTTGTAGTCCCACATCTTTTCGAGTTCTTTTTCGGGGAAAACGCTGCCTCTTAGACAATACTTGATGAATTCTTCTTTACTCGCGAAGGCTTCTCTTGTGTCGGAAACCACGCCGATTGTTGTTACAACGCCCTTGTAGAGTCCGCCGGTCCTATAGAAAACAAGGATTTCGCCTTTGCGGGGATGCGGTTCCCATGCTCGTGAAACATAGACTTTAGAAATGCCGTTGCGGTGCGGCGAATCTTCCACAAAGTCTTCGGGGGACTCGGTATTCAGGATGGAGTCCGGAAGCAGTTCCGTGTGGTATTCCGGGTATATCGGCACGATATAGGCGTTTCGATTTATGGAAATGAACGGGTAGGTCTTGTTCGCGTTTTCACCGTCACATCTTGGGGTAAAATCACGGACATATACACTTTCATCGCCCTTTTTGCCCCAATAGACGAAGCCCCATTTTTCCATCAGGGCGATTAAGCGTTTTTGTTCGTCGCTCCTATCAAAAATAGTTACGTAAATTTCATCGACTTTATGTTTCAAGGCATTGTCAAAAATGATTTTAAGGAACCTTTCTCCGAGCCTAAAACCATTACGGATAACCTTAAAAGTTCCTACCTTCAACCTTTTCTTTTGAGGAAAGGCTGGCTGAATGTCGGCGTAGTTCTCTTCAGGACCTTCTATTTTCAAATAAAGAAACGAAAGTAATTTCCCGTTCTTGGAATTAAAGGTTATGTAGGCTGTTTCGTTGCGTTTTCTTTGGAACCATTCCGCAAAACCCGTATAGTCATTCTTCAGGGAAAGGAAAAACGGGTCATTAAGGTCAATCATGTTGAAAGGTATTTTCTGGACATTAAGAACCTTGTAATCCATCATTTCCGGATTGTCCGCAAAGACTTTTTCAAGAAATTGGTCAATGTCGAGCACCCTATCTGCAAGATTAAACGATTTTGCCTCTGCATGGATTTGCTCATCTTCGGAAATGAGTAAGTCAGCGCAATTCGATGCAATTGCGTTTAAAAGATTCGCGCCGTCTGCATTCTGCTCGGCCGGTTCTTTTTGAATGATTTTGAATTCAGATAGGTTCAGCGACAGAAATGCGGTTGGTTCCGTTTTCCGCAATTCTTCGACCGTCCTGGCGTGAATGACTTTTTGGCTTTTCGAACGATCGAGCCACTTAAAGAGAATTTTGACATCTTGGTCGGCTTTATTTCCAAGAATCTTATTGAGTATAATACTTGTATCGAGCAAAACATTCATTATGGACCTCGTTTTTTTTTTCATGAATGTACAGATTTGATGTCAAGTAAAAATTTACAATCTTAGTGTGTCATAAAATGACATTTCTTGCCCCCCCATTGCGAATCCATACAAATGAATGTAGATTATAAGGGGCAAATGGTTATGGGGGGGAGGATGCCTTTTTTATTCTGCATTATTTTATTTTGGCTCGTGGCTTGTGAAAACGATTCGCTTTCGGTGAATGAGCCTCCTTTGGGTTCATCTTCTTCCAATGAACTGGAATCGTTTTCTTCGAGTGCATTCTTTTCGTCGTCCAGTGAGCTGCAAGTGTCTAGTTCAAGTATTTTTGCGGAATCATCCAGCTCGTCTGTTTTAAAAAGTTCGGCATCTGTATCGGTATTCAAAGGCTTGATCATTCAAAATGGAGACGAAACAACGACGGTGAACCGATGGGAAGCCGATTCGGTTTTTATCCAAGCTCCGGGGCGTTTTTGGCTGCTTGCGCAAGAGCCTTTGGGTGAACTGGAAACAGAAACCCTAGAAGGAATGGGAATTTACAAACAACGTTGTTATGAAGGCTACCGATATTATCTGTACGATTATGAAGGTCCTTATCAAGAAGATTTGTCAATCATGGCGCTCTGTCTGATGAAATCCAAAAAAAGCGTTTCCAAGTCGGCGTTGGATGAAGTCGTGAATTATTCTCTGTACAACACGTTTGACGCCGATGAATCGGTTTTGGATGGCATTGTCTTTAAGAATCGGGGCAAAGAATTCTTGCTCAAAAGGATCGATGACGATTCGGTCTCCGTTCAAGCGGCTGGGCGTTTTTGGCTCGTTCTGGATTATCCGCTAGACAGGATTGGTGCCGAGGCGCTTGAAGAAATCGGAGTGGGCAGTGTGACGTGTTCTGCTCTCCATCAAGATCAGTTAGAAATGACTATCTGCCTGATGAAATCAGAAATGGAGGTGAATAAGTCGGCCATGGTTTCTGCACTGAATGGTTTTTACAACACATTCTCCGTGGATGATACGACAAAATTAGAAGTTGACTTTAGCGATGCGGATTGGGTTGTTGAAAATGAAATTGTCTATGCAAGGGTTTATTGTTGGGACGATGTTTCGATGGATGCATGCAAGGCGATTGTGGAATCTTGTCAGGGAGAAAACGTTTCCCTGGATCGTTCTGTTGTACTGACGACGGCATCGCTAGAAGCAATCGATTGTCTTGCGGAAAATCGGGATGTTTTGAATATCGATGTCTTCCGTGAGAGATATGAAATTTTAGATTAGCTTCCATGAAGCATATTGAAGTTGTTGCGGGCATTATCCAATCCGGCGGTAAAATTTTCGCGACCCAGCGCGGTTATGGTGAATTCAAGGACGGCTGGGAATTTCCCGGTGGAAAAATGGAACCTGGCGAATCTCAAAAGCAGGCCCTTGCCCGCGAATTAAAAGAAGAACTCGCGGTGAACGTGAATGTCGAAGACTTCCTTTGCACCGTGAATTATGACTATCCGGCTTTTCATTTGACGATGCACTGTTACTTTTGCGCTATCGCGGATGGTAAATCGCCTGAACTTCTCGAGCATGAAGCGGCTAAATGGCTTTCCCCGGCGGAGCTTCAAAGTGTTGACTGGCTCCCGGCTGACGTGGAAGTGGTGAAGGCGCTAGAAGCAAATCTCCGATAGCGATTGACTGCATGGTTCCGTTTGGTTATATTAGAATTATGGAACAAAACGAAAATTTAGAACAAAATGCACAGCTCCAGATGGCTGTCGAAGAATTGAACGCAAACCGTCCGATAGATACAATCGGGTGCAAACAATTTGCCTGGGGTGCAATGCGTGGAAACTGGCTTAGCGGGGCTTTTATCTTGCTGGTTTCTATTTTGCTTGGTTGGGCTTTGCAAATTCCGTTAGCTTTTTTGAATGAAGATTCCGGAATATATTGGGCATGGACTTTAATTGCGACCTTGCTCGATTGGATTATCTGGTTTGGCTTTTTTGTGAACTTTTTGAGTTTTGCTCGAGGAGCGAAAAATTCGATAAAGCACCTGTTTGTGGGATTTTCCAATATGGGTTTCTTTTTGCGGATTCTTGGAGCCGAATTCTTGCAGGGGATCTTTGTCTTTTTATGGTCTCTTCTTTTGCTTATTCCGGGCTTAGTCAAGATTTATTCTTATACCATGACGGAATTTGTTCTGCTGGACCATCCGGAATATTCTCCGCTGCAGGCGATTACAGCAAGTAAGAAGATGATGTATGGACATCGCTTGGAACTCGTGATGTTGCAACTTCGTTTTTTGGGATGGTATTTGCTTTGCTTGGTGACGCTCGGCATTGCGTGCTTCTGGGTGGTGCCTTATTATATGACGGCCAAGAGCAAATTCTATATGGATCTTCTCGCTCGTGAGGGCGGGGTTGCGTAAAAAGAAGCCGATGGATCGTTCGCAGATGATGCGGGCGGTTCATTCCGAAGATACAAAGCCCGAAGTCGTTGTGCGGCGGGCTCTTTTTCGTGCTGGGCTGCGCTACCGTTTGCATCGAAGGGATTTGCCGGGGACTCCGGATATTTATATTCTCAAGTACAATGCGGTCATTTTTGTGAACGGCTGCTTTTGGCATCAGCATGGCTGCAAGTTCACCTCGCGCCCAAAGACTCGTTCGGAATTTTGGAACAATAAGTTTGACAACAACGTGGCCCGCGATGTAAAAACTCTGCAACAGCTTTCGAATGAAGGCTTTCGCGTTGCCGTCGTTTGGGAATGTTCCCTCAAAAACTCTCCCGACCGCGCTACGGAACGCCTAGTGCAGTTTATATTAGGGAACGAAGAATTCTTGGAAATCTGAACGACAGGTCTAATTTTTGACATTTTCTGTCGCGGTAAAAAGTTATCTTTTAGGGTGTTGATTTTGGGAGTTTTATGCCGCAACATTTGCATTTGAAATTCGCTGTGAATCTGGAAACTTTGGCCGACGAGATGATCGAAGAAATCTCGAAGGCTTGGAAGTCTCCGTTGGATGCCCCAATCGTGATTTTTTCGGAATATAAGGTGGAGCAGTGGTTCCGCTTGCATTGGATCGAAAAGAAGGGCGTTCTTGCGAATTTGAATCGCAAAAGTTTGGATCGCTTTTTAATGGATATTTTGGTGGGGGACGATCCCACAAAAAAGAAGCTCACGAGCGATATGCTTCGCAACGTGATCCTTGCCTATTTGCAAAAAATGGGGGAAGATGATATTCCGAATTACAAATCCTTGGATGAACGGGTTTCGGAATATCTGGTCGATCCGCTTTCGGGTGCGGTAGACGAAAATCGCCTTTTTGATTTTGCGAATAAGCTTTCGGGACTTTTTTTGGAATACGAAACGAGCCGTCCGGGAGAATTTTTGAGCGGTGTCGACGGCTTTTTGGATTGCTGGAAACAAGGTGCCCTAAGGGACTTCTTCCTTTCTAAAGCGGGAAAGCCTGTGGAAAACGAAGTCTGGGAACGCAAGCTTTATTCTGCGATTTTCCACAATGAAAATGGAGATTCCCTACTGACCAAAGTTTTTAAGGCTGCGGCAAAAGATTCCGATCAGCCGGTGGAATATCTTACGTTGCCGTTTTTGTACCACATGAACCGTCAAGGCGGTAAAATGGAATTCCATTACGATTCCAAACAGCCCGTCTTTATTTTGGGACTTTCGGGAATGGGGCAGTTCTACCGCGTGGTTCTGCAGGAATTCGCCAAGGAGCACGAAGTGTACGCCTACATCCAGAATCCTTGCATGGAATTCTGGGAAGATATCGAAGATTCAAAAGTGAAGCGCGATATCAAACCTTCGTATTCTGCAAAAGAGGATCCGGATTCCGATGTGGAAAATGATCTGGCGGAAAATGAAAATACGCTCCTGGTGAATTGGGGGCGTGCGGGCCGTGATAACATTAAACTTTGGAGCCTTGCCGACGATTATCAGGAAGGCTTTGATGAAGACGTCAAAAGCCTTTATGAAAAAGAAAAGGACCATCCGGGCGATACGCTTTTGCATCAGCTTCAGTGGATGATTGCGCACCGCAAAAACGTTTTCTCGGATGGTTACGTTTTTAAGAATGACGAATCGCTCACGATTACCGCAGCTCCTTCGAAGGTTCGCGAAGTAGAGGCGGTGCATACGCAAATCTGCAAGCTTTTGGAAAACGGCTCGGACATTCGGGATATTCTGGTGGTTTCTCCGAATATTGCCGCATACCGCACGGCGATTTACCAAGTTTTTGACCAAAGTGAAAAGACGACGGCAAATGGCGTGCATGTCCGCTTTGCCATGCTCGATTCTGCACAAAAGAAGTCCCTTTTAGGAGAGGCGCTGGATGTGTTTTTTGCCATCCGTAAAAAGGGAGCTCTCGCCCGCGATGACTTTTTTGATTTTGTCCGGAGCCCGATTGTACAGAATGTGCGCCATATTTCTTCGGACGATGTGGACTGCTGGGAAACTTGGGTGAGCGATATGAACGTGTACCGCGATCACCGCGCGGCATCAAACGAAAAAGAAGACTGGCTTTGCAGTGTGCGTCGTATGCTCATGGCGCGCCTTTCGGATTCTGTGGTGAACGTTGCAGGGGAAGAGTATTTGCCCTATGCGAATATAAACAGCGAAAATGATTCGACGCTAAACCGTTTTGCTCAAATGGTGTTAGATCTGGAGACTTGGATTGCGAAGTCTCGCAAGCCCGCGGTGCAGACCGCCGTAGAAGACCGCTTTACGATTGCCGAGTTGCAGGAATTTTTGAACAGTTTCTTTTTGATGGGGAATGCGCCTGCGGCGTTGATGGGCGAGTCGATTATTTACAATAACGTGGTGAAGGCGGTCGACGAGTTAAAATATCAATTTGCGACGGGGCTTTCTGAAATTTCTTGGAATGTGGTGGCGCAAACGGTGCAGTGTGCTGCAATTTCTTCGGAATATAGCTGCGGAAACCTTTTTGTGGGTGGCATCTCGTTTATGAAGTTTGCGCCGAACCGCACGATCCCGGTCAAGCATTTGTTTTTCCTGGGGGCGAATGCGGATGATTTTCCGGGAACAAAATCGTTCGATACGCTGGACCTCCGAAAGTCCGTGGCGCGTTGGCCGGGTGACGATACGCCGGTAGAAAAGAATCGTTATGCGTTCCTTTGCCAGCTGATGAGTACCAGCGAAAGCTTGCACATTAGCTACCAGAATATGTACCTGCCGAAGGATCAAGAACTTTTCCCGTCGTCGGTGGTGAACGATTTGCTGAACTTTTTGAAGAAGGCGGTGAACGATCCGTCGATTGAAGTTTTGCCGGTTCAGAAAATATCGATCGATGAAAAACGCCCGTTGAACGATCTGTATACAGAACGTGAACTTCGCAACAAGAGAACGGTTCAACAGTTCAATGCGGCTTCGCGACAAGACGCTTCGGCGATTCGAAACTTTTTGGAAGGCATTCCCGATAAACCGGAAGATGCTTCGAAAAAACTTCCGGAAAGGGTGAGTTCTTATTCTTTCCGAAAGTTCCTGGAAGATCCATTCCAGTATCAGGCGAACCAGAAAATGTACTTCGAAGAAGAGGAAAATGTGGAAAAGCTTGCGATGGAACCGGTGGAATGGGACCATTTGCAGTCGAGTTCTGCATTGAAGTTTTTTGTGGCGCAAGAACTGGGCATTCCGCAAGAAAAAAAGTCCGAGATCGACAAAGAGCTTTTGCGTTTAAATGGAAGCCTGCCGCTTGGAAATTTTGGCGAAAAAACCTGGAATCTTTTGCAGCAAATGGCAAAGGGTTTTGCCCAAAAAATTTTGGAAGAATGCCCTTCGGGAGAATGGGAATTTTCGTCCGAAAATTTTGAAGTGAATATTCCGCGGGAAGGGCATGCTTCTTGGACGCTCCTTTCGAGTGTAAAGATTGTGGCCAGGAATTGTTCGGGTGCAGTCAAGCTGATCGATGTGACAAGAGGCTTTGCGTCGGTATCGAAAATTCTTTCCAATTACATTGCGGCGCTCGGGATGATTGCCAAGGGCCTTGTCGCAGAAAATGTCCCTGTGGAACTTCGAATTTTGGATAAAAATTCGCTGGATGGAAAAGAATCCAAAAATGCGAAGTTCTTGGTGACGCGAACGCGAAGTGGAGCGGTGGACCTGCTGAATAGGCTCTACGAAAAGATGTTCGTGGAGGGCTATCGAAAGATTGTGCCGATACAGTTGCTCATGGAAAATTTCGAAAACATTTTCGCTTTGAACGATAAACTTTTGGGAAGTAAAGGCCCGTGGGAATATTTTGCCGGACGTCATATTTTTGATGCTCGCACAGAAGATGTTTCGGGCTTTAATGATCAGGATTCAAAACGATTTGTCGCAGAATGGAACGATGCCGTGTCGATGATGAAAAATTTGATGCCGGACCTAGCAGAGGCTTTCCAACCGAAGGAAAAGAAGACGGTTGCGAAAAAGGGGAAGAAGTGATGGAAAAGGTGAAGCCGTTTAATATGGATGAATTTAAGCTGGGCCAGAACCTTTTTGTTGAAGCTTCGGCGGGAACCGGCAAGACTTTTACCATTCGAAAAATTGTGGCAAAACTGGTGAAAGAAGGCGTTCCTCTTTCCAAAATTTTGCTCGTGACCTATACGGAAAAGGCGGCTGGAGAACTGCGTGACCGCATCCGCCAAGAAATGGAAGAATGCGGATTGCCCGGCGATGTGGACAGCGCAACCATCGGAACCATCCATTCTTTTTGCCAAAAAACATTGCACGATTTTGCAGTCGAATCTAAAGTGCCTTTCGACATGAAAATGACGGACGATTCTGCGATTGAAAATAAAGTCGATGCCTTGATTCGAGACGTTTGGGAAGAAGAATTGAACCAGGGCGATTTTTCGTTGGATGAAATCCGTACTTCGCTGATCGATTCTGTGAAAAAGTATGATGGGACTCAAACGTTGCAGGATCAGTTTGCGACGGATCTGAAGGAATATCAACGGTTGAATCCGAAATTCGATTTGAATTTGAAGATTCTGCAAGATCATGCTGGGGAATCTTTTACCATTCAAAGAGAGCGTTCCGGAGAAGTGACGGAAGCGAAAAAAGCGGTTTCGGAAATGCTCGAAAAAGTGGAAGCGAATCTCGAAGCGAATGTAAAGTGGTCGGGAATTAACGCGGGAAGTCGTTTTGGAAAGAGGACGGTTGCGGCGGATTCCCCGGAAGTTGTCGAAGCAACGAATTACTTTAGAAATCCCGATATCAATTTGATGAACGCGGATAAAGCGGCCAAGTTCCGCTTTGTGCTCAAAAAATTAAAGGAAGTGCACGAGGAGTATCAGGCGGATAAGCTTTCGAATAAGCAGCAGTCTTTTAACGATATGATTTTGCTTGTGCAAAAAGCGGTTCTCGAAAAGAATTCCACGCTTTGCCGTAAGCTGCGCGAAATGTACCGTTATGCGATTATCGACGAATTTCAGGATACGAATCAGGCGCAGTGGGATATTTTCAAAACGGTCTTTTTGAATTCCGGAAGCAACAATCTGATTGTGGTCGGCGATCCGAAACAGTCGATCTATTCATTCCAGAATGCCGATTTGAATGTGTACTTTAATGCAATTCATTCTCCGGGATTTGAAGGCCGTTCGCTGGGAGTGAATTACCGTTCGACGAATGCGATGATTCATGCGTGCAACGAAATGTTCAAGGCGCCTTTCTTTGGCGATTCGGAAAAGGCGATCCCTTTTAATGCGTCACTTGCACCGAGTGAAAGTTCTGCCTCGAATCCAGAAATTCCTTCGCCGACTTTTGATGGTCAGGTTCTAAAGCCGGTTTCGATTGTCAAAGGTTCTGCGGAAGAATTCGCCCGTTATGCGGCACAAAAAATTGCCGAATTCTGTGAAAAAGATTCGAACGGGAAAACGCGTTTGCAGGTTTTCCATAAAGAGGATCAGGCGTTCCGGAATGTGAAATTTTCCGATATCGCGGTTCTTGGCAGATCGCGCACGGAACTTGCAGAAATGGAATCGGTTCTTGCGCTTTCGGGAATTCCTTTTGCGCGGTATAAAGATGCGAACCTTTTTAAGGGGCGTGAATGTCAGCAATGGCTTGCGCTTTTCCGTGCGGTGGACGCTCCGGATTTTTCGGGCAGAAATCGTGCCATTTTGAATACGGCTTTGGTTTCGGACTTTTTCCGAATTTCTTTTGCGGATTTAGAAACCAAAAAATGGGAAGATCCGCGAAATCCGGTTTTACTGCTCTTTGCCAAATGGAGAACTTTGGTGAAAAAATTCCGCTGGGCGGAATTGCAGGAAAGCATTTACGGCGAGACGCAAATCGACAAGTTCCTTTATGAATCTTCCAAGCTGCAAAGCTTTGCGAAGGTCAAACAAATAGGCATGTACGCGTTTGACTATTTGTACAATAACCGTGTAAGCTTGGACGAACTGATTCGCCATTTGGAAGGCCTGACGTCGAATTCGGAAGATGCCGATGAAGACGATGGAAATTTGGTTTCCAAGGGCAGCGATCTAGATGCGGTACAGTTGATGACGATTCATGCGTCAAAGGGATTGCAGTTCCCGGTGGTGATTTCACTTGCGGGAAACAAGGGCAAATACGCCCAGGCACCTGGACCTTTTGTTTATACGGATGCCGAAAAGCGGAGAATCTTCGGCTTGGATGACGAGTCCAAGAAGACGCGTCAGGCAGAAGAACTCGAAGAATGGCGCCGCTTGCTGTATGTGGATTATACTCGTGCAGAAGCTTTGCTGATCGCGCCGTTATACTCTCATTGGTTTGATGATGACGGAAATCTGAGGGGGGATTTCGTGTTCCTCGCTCAGGCGGAAATGTCGCTTCCCGAAGAATGGAAAGAAAGCGTGGATGCGACGGATTTGAAATGGAATCGCAACGCCTTAAAGTCTCGTGTGGATGCGATTTTGCAGACCGCCGATTCCGAAACAAAATCGTTTGCGAAGGTACCGGAGGAAGGCGAAGAAGAGCATCGGCAAAGAATTTTAGCCTTGGACCAAAGCCTGGGTGAAAAAAGCATTTTCCCGTATTCGTATAGCTCTCTATCCGGTCACGGCGATACAGACGATGTGACGAAAGACGGCTCCCGTGAAAATCAGGAAGACGGTGACACGGACGATGTAAAACCTTTGAAAATCGACTTGGATCCGGTGCGCGTTCTGCCCTTTGCTCCCACCGAAACCGTTCCTGCTTTGGAAACCGTCGAAGGATTCCCCAAGGGACGTCTGCTCGGTAATGCGATGCACGCCGTTTTCGAAAATATGGATTTTGAACGGAGCGATAACTGGGCAAGTGAAGATGCTGTCTTGAATGATTCTGCGTTCCGGGCTTTGATTGCGGAACAGTTCCAAGATCAAGGCTATGAAATCCAAAGTAAGCCGGAATGGATTTCTCAGATGGCAAAATTCATTTATCATACGATGAATGCGACCCTCCCGGAAATCCACGGTTCCCGTTCGACGGGAAAGAACTTTGCCTTGAAGGAACTTCCGAAAAAGGATCGCTTGGCAGAAATGGAATTCCACATGAAGGCGAACGATCCGGACATGGATTTGCACCAGTTCTGCAAAGGGTTTATGGACGTGCTTTTTGTGCGCGGTGATTACTTCTCCATTTTGGACTGGAAGTCCGATGTAATCCCGAATTACGGCGTGATGAATGCAGAAGGGGACGGAACGCAGACGACTGTTGACAAACGCTATGCGGTGCAACGGGTGCTGTATTCTTACTGCCTCATTCAATGGCTAAAATCTTTTGGTACGTTCGGAGATTCCGAGGAAGAAATTTTTGAAAATCATTTTGGTGGCGTTTATTACGTGTTTGCTCGTGGTTGCCGTTCCGGAGAAGCTTCTGGACTGTATGCGCAAACGTGGAAGAGCTACGAAGATTTGAACAAAGAATATTTGCTTTTGAAAAAATTGATGAGGGCGTAATTCGATGGAAGGAACGATTTTGAACGAACTTCCGAAGGGAACGGATTTGAATCAAAAACTTTTGACGATGCTCGAACATTTTCAAAAGGATTTGAACGCTCTGGATGCAAAACAGATTTTTGCCGCTTACTTTGCGCTTCTTGATGACGGCAGTAGCTGTGTGACTTTAGACGCAGAGGCTTTGATTGCCAAGTGCGAAAAGAAATGGAAGCTCCCGTTTTCAAACGATCTGAAAACGATTTTTGAAAAAGGTTGTGGACAGATTTTAAACGGTGAACTTTCGCAAATCGTGACTTTTGTGCAGAACGAAAACGAAATCGTTAAAACGCCTTTCGTCGTGGAAGAAAATTCCAAGTCTCTTTTTGCGAGCAAGTACTGGACGGCAAAAAATGTCATCCTCAAAACCTTTGACGCTTCGAGCGGTATCTTTACGCAGAATGCACCGAAGGAATCCGAGGAAGATGTCAAACGTTATGTAAAGAGCGTTTTGCGAAAAGGTTCCCCGATTGAATTGAAATCGGCCCAGGCTCAAGCGATTCTGCGCGGGCAAAATTCCAACTTGCTGATTACAGGTGGCCCTGGCACCGGCAAAACGACCGTGGTGCTATTTTTGCTGTGGAAGCTCCTTTCGGATCATGACGATATGCGGGATTGGAACCTTTATTTTGCGGCGCCGAGCGGTAAGGCGGCAAACCGCTTAAAGGAAAGCTTGGACCTTTCGGAAATCCGAGAAGATCTTTTGACCCTTCCGCATAGCGTGCCTCTGGTCGAAAAGTTCAAAAATGCAGAAGGCCTTACCATGCACCGCTTGCTCAAATTCAATGCGGGAAAAAACGCTTTCACCTTTAACGCAGACAATCCTTTTCCCGATAATTCGATTTTTGTGATCGACGAAGCGAGCATGATCGACATTTCGTTGTTCGCATCTTTCCTGAAAGCACTTCCAAAGGATCCTTCTAAGTTCAGACTTTTTATTTTGGGCGATAAGGACCAGTTGCCTTCGGTGAATGCGGGCGCGGTCCTTGGCGAAGTGCTCGGCAAATATCCGCAATATATGGTGGAACTTTTGGAGTCGAACCGTTTCCAAGACGATTCCAAAATGGGACGCTTTGCCCATGCGATTCAAAAGGATTCTTTTGAAGATTGTGAAAAGTCTCTTGCGGAATGTGGAGACTTTCAAAAGTGGGATGCTGCGAAAAAGTTCTGGCCAGCAGAAAGTTCCCAGGTGAACTTTGTTTCGTTCGACGAAAATATTCCTAAAAAGCAGCTGCAAGAAATGCTTTTGCAGTGGGTAAGCGCATATTGCGCTGCGCTTCCGATACTTGCAAAAGAAGTGGATCCGAGCGTAGAAGCGCCAAAAGGTTCTCGGGAATGGGACGTTCGGGAACGCCTATGGAAAAGCGCGGAACAGGCGCGAATCCTTTCGGCAGAACGCCGAGGGCTTTTTGGCGTGGAATCGTTGAACCGGATGGTTCGCAGCGCGATCCGTTCCATTCCGGAACTTGAAATTCCATACAGCACCTACTTCGCCGGAGAAATTCTCATGTTCAATCGCAACCAAAATATGATGAAGCTTTTCAACGGCGACTCGGGCGTTGTCGTGAAAAAAGACGGCGTCGATTATCTGATGATCAAAAAGGATGAAGATTTTGCCTGTTATCAGCTCGCGCTCTTCCCCAGCGATAGTCTGGAATCGGCATTCGCCATTACGATTCACAAGTCGCAAGGTTCGGGCTACAAGAACATTCTGATGTTCTTGCCGACAGAAAAAGGACATCCGCTGTTGAACCGTCAAATTCTGTACACGGGTGTGACACGTACCAAGGTGACGCGCAAATACGGAGCGGATAAAGATTCTTTTGTGGAAACGGGAACGCTGACCCTGGTGAGCGATCTGGATCACTTGAAGGAAGCGCAGCAGACGGTTCTCGAACGGGATACGGGGATCTATATTGGGCTTTGATACAGTGAATACGTATAAGTCTATATTGACGATTTTTGGTGTGCCCGTTTGGATTGTTTAGAACAATATTTAATGGCACACACACACCTAATCCACGACGAGTGGAAAAAGTCCGGCCGAAAGACCGGACTTTTTTTTGGAGTTTACAAAGCTTGCATTTTCTTTTGCAAAACTTTTTCTGAAATGTGTTCTTTGCGGATTGTTTTTTCCTAGCAAAGAATTTGGCGTGTATATAGTTTTAGAGTTAAACAAAAAAGGGTTGGTTATGAACATTCTAAAAATCTTGACTCCGATAGCACTGGGCTTTGGTCTTGGAGTGAATGCTTTTGCTGTAGAAGATTATGCATGGGGGAACGTGCGCTTTGACGGCGGTGGCTTTGTTAGCGCGATTATGCCGAGTCCAGCCGCAAAAGGCCTGATTTATGCCCGCACCGATGTCGGCGGCATTTATCGCTATGAACCGACGACAAAACGTTGGATGCCTTTGATGGATTTTTTGAGTGAAAACGATAAAGGCCTTTATGGAACTGAAGCGTTTGCTTTAGATCCGACGGATCCGAAAAAGATTTATGTGCTCGGAGGAACGGGCTATTTTAGCGACGGACGCACGGCGGTTTTCCGCAGTAGCGATTTTGGTGCAACATTCGATACGTCTTATGTGGAATTTGGAGCGCATGGAAACGGCATGGGCCGTCAGACGGGTGAAAAACTCGCTGTAGATCCGAATATGCCAAACATTATCCTTTGTGGAAGCCGTTCCAAAGGCGTATACAAAAGTACGGACTACGGAAAAACGTGGACAAGCTTGTATGAAGTTGCGCTTTCTTCTGCGACGGGAAGCAGCCTGAATGGCGTGAACGGGGTGAGTTTCGTCATATTTGACCCGGCTCAGGGAAAGCTTTCCGACGGAAGTACCGCTACGATTTACATTGGTATTTCGGAAACAGCAAAGAGTTTGCAGGTGAGTCATGATGGTGGCGCTACCTGGGATGCCGTTGCCGGAGTTCCGGAAGGATTGATGCCGCACCGTGCAAAAATTGTAGATGGCAATATGTACATCACTTTTGCCGATGGTCCGGGTCCTTACAATATTTCTCGCGGGGGAGTGTTCAAGTACAACATCTCTTCGGGAACGTGGACAGACATCACTCCGTATGATGACAATGAAAAAGAAGACGGCTCAATCGTTCATGAAAAAAATAGCTGCTCCTATGGCGGTATTGCGATTGACCCGAAAGATTCGAAGCATATTGTGGTTTCGACTCTTGGCCAGTATACGGGCCGCCATTTGTTCAAGGATGGAACTGAAAATTATGGTGACCGCATTTATGTGACGACTGACGGCGGTGCCAATTGGACTTTTGGGCAGCACTACGGTGACGGTGTGAACATGGATGAAAACGGCAACAACTGGATCCATGGAAATGCGATTCACTGGGCCGGTTCCGTGGAATTCGATCCGTTTGACAGCAAAAAGGTTTGGGTCACAAGTGGTAACGGTATTTTCCAGACGGACGACATTACTGCCAAAGTCCCTGTGTGGAAATTCCAGTCTGTGGGCATAGAAGAAACGGTCCCGCTGGATATCGTGAGCATTCCGGGCGGCCCGCTTGTAACGGCGATCGGAGACTATGACGGCGCGGCTTACACGAATATCGAAGAAAGTACGCCGCGACATACGCCGATTATTGGAACGACGGAGAGCATGGCTTATGCGCCGCTTTCGGGAACGCTTCTCCGCACGGGTGTCATCACCAAGTACTACACTTACGAGTCCATCAATTACAACGTGATGTACCGCTCCGATGATCTGGGTAAAACTTGGGATTCCGTCAAGACAACGCTCAAAGGCGGCAAGGGCCTTGTGGTGCTTTCTGCCGATGGTAAAGTGATGCTTCATCGTCCGGATCAAAGTGCTACTGTTTATCGTTCCGATGATAACGGTGCAACTTGGGAAGCTATAGAAACGGGAACTCAAACGCAATACTCTCGAATTGTAGCAGATCCGGTAGATCCGAACGTTTTCTATGTCGTCGGTTCCATGGGAACGCTTTATAAGTCTACCGATGCGGCCAAAACATTTGTGGAACAGCCGGCTCGTCTTCAAAATGAACAGGCGGGAGAATATTATAATGGTGGCGGCTTGATTCGCACTGTCCCGGGTAAGGAAGGACATTTGTGGGTCCCGATGGACCAAGCTCAAGTCTGGCAGCCGAAGGGATTTACGGAATACGGTCTTGCTTATACGGAAGATGGAGGCGCTTCTTGGAATCGTTGCGAAGGCGTTAGCACGGCGATCGCTGTTGGCGTTGGCAAGGCGAAGGAAGGCGCTGACTATGAAACCATCTTCATTTGGGGGGCAGCGAAGTCTGGAGACCCGATCGGTATTTACCGCTCGACGGATAAATGCAAAACCTTTGAACGGATAAATGACGATGCGCATCAGTATGGTGGCCCGGGAAATGGAAACTTTGTCCAAGGCGACATGAACCATTTTGGCGTGGTGTACATGAGCACGGTGGGCCGTGGGCTGGTTGTCGGCGCTCCGGAAGGTACGATTCTTCCGATTCCGACGATGCAAATGCAGAAGACTTCTCATGTGAGCATGCAGCTTTCCGCCCGAAATTTACGGGTGAGTGGTCCGGCGGAAAGTATGCTGCTCGTTTTTGACGCTCAAGGCAGGCTTTGCATGCAAACCCGAGTCGGGGCAAATGCAAACGTTTCTCTTGAAAAATTGCCGGCAGGAAAGGTTCTTGCCCGCGTGATTTCGAAGGAAGGCAAGGTGCTGCAAAATCGAGGCTTTACACTACGGTAAAAGATCCTCGTTTGCAACTGTCTTGATTGTAAAACAAAAAAAGGTAGCTTAAGGCTACCTTTTTTTGTTGCAAATGCTAGTAAACTTCACTATGCGTTTTACGCATACTGGGCATGAAAATTCGGTATTTTGCGCATGCTCCGAAATTATTTATCTTATGGGTAAAGCTTTTCGGAGTGGCAAAATGAAACTCAAGTTTTTAACGTTATTTTCAATCCTTGCGCTCGCTGCGAGCGTGTTTGCGGAGAGCGCCATGAGCAACATTACGGTAAACCTGCGCTATACGGGTAAGAACGGGGCGGCAAAGAAGTTCGCCGAAGAGATGGTTTCTAGCGGGACGGTGGCGAAAATCCGCGCCGAGAAGGGCAACATCCGCTACGAATATTTCCAGTCGCTGGACGATCCCGAGACCATCTTGTTGATTGACGCGTGGGAAAGCCAGGCGGCCATCGACGTGCACCACGCTTCGCCCATGATGAAGACGATTGCGAAACTCCGCGACAAGTACGACTTGAAAATGACTGTCGAACGCTATACGCCCGACAACACCATGCCCAAGACCGACGAAAAGTTCATTAGAAAGTAGTCCGATGAAATCGCCTACTATACGGACTGCCGCGCTGACCTTGCGCCCTATTACGACATGATTCTCGAAAGCAACGCCCGCGTGCTGTTTGGCGAGAAGGATTTTGGCGGGAAATAGCTTGTCTATAAGACCTTAGAGGGGAGGGGAAAGCCTTCCCCTCGCTCGCACTTTGTTGCTCGCTACTAAAACTGCGTCTAAACGGAATGAGCCCGGTACAATACCGGACTCATAATGCTGTATTATCCTAACTTTAAACTGTCCAACTTTTTGGGGTCGGTTCGCATTCCGGTTGCTCCGGAAATGAACACCGCAATCGCTAGGAGAAAGTGATGAAAAAAATAGCGTCCCTGTTCTTTTGCGTTTTGACTTTTTTCTCGTTTTCTGTGGGGCAACCTCTTATTAACGATTTGGGTTTTGCTTCGCTAAAAATCGATTCCTCCGCGATGGAATCGGCTTGCGAAATCTATGCCCAATATTTTGTGGATTCGTCACAAAAAGAGAAATTCATTTACGATTGTGCGGACAGGAATGGCATTGGTTTCAATTCCCTATTGGATTCCACCGTTCGTATTTATTTTACAGGTGACGAAACAGAACAAATTTTGGAGATGATGCGAATTTCGCAAAATTGTGTTGGCCCGTATCCGGAAGACAGTACGGTGGGAACGCCGGGAACGCACCAGTTCAGCGAAGTGATGATGTTTGAACTTTTACGATTTCAAGAATGCGGGATAATTAATATACAGCGGGATTCGCTTGAGTTGCTTCTGGTGTCCGCCATTGCGCAGATAAAAGCAAAAAACAAAAAATGTCCGGATTTGGATTGGGGTTCTTATGGAGAAAATAGCGGAGCCCAGTGGCTGTTCGGCCCCGGCTGCTGCTCGCTTGTGGATTCTTCCACAGCGAGCTCCCGTATTTCGAAAGTTTCGCAGGGCGTCCGCGCGGAGAAGGTTTCGGCGGGAAAATTTCGTTTGTCGGGAATCCCTCTCGGTATGGAAGTTTCCGTTTTCGATTTGAACGGGAAGTTGCTCCTGCGCAAAAATTTCGACGGCGGCTTTTTGGAAATCCCGAACGTTCCTGCGGTCGCCCGGGTGCATGGGAATTGGTTATGGATGAAATAAATTTTTGTGCGCTTTTGACAAGTAGCCTCAACGCCGCTGTTGTCGTTGAAACGCGGAATGAGCAAGCTTCAAACGCCGATTTGGTTTTAGGCCAGTCGAGTAAAAAGCTCTACGGGCGTTTCCTCGGCAAGAACGTAACTGTTCACCAATATACACAAGTTTACGGCATTCCGTTTGCTCCGGAAATGAACACCGCAATCGCAAGGAGGAAATGATGAAAAAAATAGCGTCCCTGTTCTTTTGCGTTTTGACTTTTTCGTCTTTTTCTTTAGGGCAGCCTCTTGTAGGCGATTTGTATTTTACTTCGTTGAAAATAGATTCTGTACAAATGCCCAAAGCCTGTGAAATGTATTCCTCATATTTCTTGTCCGATTCCTCATCAAAGAAATTTAATGAAGACTGCTCTTCGGATTCAGAAGGTATAGGCTTTCACTCTTTGTTAGACTCTACTGTATTTATTTATTTTCACGGCGATGAAAAAAGACAATACTTGGACTTGGCTAGAGCTTTTCAAAATTGTGTCGGCCCGTATCCGGAAGACAGTACGGTGGGAACGCCGGGAACGCACCAGTTCAGCGAAGTGATGATGTTTGAATTTTTACGATTTCAAGAATGCGGCATAATTCAATTTTCTGAAGATTCTTTGAAAAAATTTTTGCAAAATGCAATCGATCAGATGATAGCAAAAAATAGGCGTTGTCCCGATTTAGATGGAAGTACGTTTTCGGAGGGTAGTGGAAGCTACGGTTCTATGTTCGGCCCCGGCTGCTGCTCGCTTGTGGAGTCTCCCTCGGCGATTTTTAAAATTTCGCCTGCTGTGGGGAATATTCGAATCAAAGAAATTTCATCGGGGAAATATCAAATTGACGGAATCCCTGAAGGAACCGCATATTCGTTGTTCAATTTGAATGGCCAGTTGATTTCCAAAGGCTTTGTTGGAAACGGAGTATTGGAGGTTCCTGTCAAACGGGCGATTCTAAAAATGAATAATAAATGGTTTGAACTTTAGATAGTAAGATGGCGGCCAAGGACGAAGCCTCCGGCTATCCAACAGGCAAGGCCCCGCGGATGCGAAGTGAACCCCAAAAGAAGTACTCTGCGAAAAAATAGTGATTTCTATAGAACCCAAAGAAGAAATGTTTTAGCTACCGTGCGTTCCTGTAACTTTCGTCCAACAGTTGCTTGATTTTGTCCAGCGGGACGGTGCCGTCCAGCAGCACGGTCACCCAGCTTTTCTTGTTCATGTGGTAGGCAGGGTAAAAGCCCGCCTGCTTGAGCAATACCGGAATCTTGCTCGGCTCAATCTTGAAGTTTGCAATTTCGGCGACCCCTTCAGTTGCGGCCCCGATTCTTTTAGAATCGACGGTTCCCAGCAAGCAGTACCACTTTTTGGTCTCGTGCTTGCGGATTGCCGCAAACTGTGGAAATTTTTCCCAGAGATATTCCGGCGAATCGCCGTATTTCTGCTCCGCGTAGCAGGCAAGGTCATGGGTGGATTTTTTCTTGAATGATTCCTGCTTGAGGCATTCTGCTGCAAACTTGTCTACAATTTCCGAGACTTCCTTCCGGATTCGGCCCACCAGGGAACCCTGGACAGAAAGCACCGAAAGGAGCAGGTATTCCTCGCCGGAGTCGTTGTCAAAGACCTTTACGGAAACCTTCTGCCCGCGGCTTACGGTCATTTCAAACCTGAAGGAGCCTCCGACAATGTCCTTGGAATACCGGTACCGGGTCCCTTCCTTTACAAATCCGAAGGGAACCAGCCTCCTGGTCAGAATTTTCTTGTCTTTCAGCAATTCAGCAGTGTTTTGCATACGAGTTTCGTGGAGACTTGTTTAGGAATGCCGCCTATGTCAGTGTCACCTTGAAAAATTCCACGTTCATTTCGCGGTCGGCGAGCGGCACAATCTTGCGGTCCTTGGGAATTTCGTAATCGAACTGGTGGTCCGAAACGAATGTCAACAGCGAAGACTGTTCGATGAGCTTTGAAATGCCTTTCGTGCTGTCGTGCTTGATGAATATGGCGTCGGGAATCTTCTTGCGCTTGACCTGCTCCCAGAACCCTACGTTGCTGCGCTGGATGATGGTTTCGCCCTTGAGTTCCCGGAGCCGGATGGATTTGCGCTTGGCGAGCGGGTGCTTCTTGGGGAGTGCAATCGAGAGCCGCTCCTGCATATACTTTTCGGCATGAAACTTCTTTGCACGGGGGGCCTTGAGCGTGATGCCGATATCCGCAGTGCCTTCGTTCAACGCCTTCAGCACGCCCGCCTCGTTGTCGATAATCTCGTAAGTGACCTGCGCCCCGGGGTATCTCTCCTGCAGTTCCTGCATCATCCGCACGGCCGGGAGAATGGCCACCGACGCAATGGAGAACGTGCGCGTACCCGCTCCCTGCGGGCTCACCTTTTCCATCATTTCGCCCTGCAAATCCATGATGCGCTTCGCGTATTCGGCGACCGTGCGTCCCTTCTCGTTCAGCTCGATGCGGTTCTTTTTGCGCTCGAAGAGCGGAGCGCCGATTTCGTCTTCCAGTTTCTTGAACGCGCGGCTCACCGCCGGCTGCGAAGTGTAGAGCTTGTCCGCAACGGCAGAAAGCGTCCCGTATTCCAGAAATCCGGCCAGCAATCGCAAGATGTAAGTCTCGACAAACATAAAAAGCCCCTTTGTGGGGAATGTAATAAATTCACTATGCGCCAAGTGAATAGTGAAAACTTAAAACTTCCCCACAGGCACAACCTTGATAGTGTAGCCTTTTTTTTCGATAGTCCTTTGCTCGTTCCATGTCACAATAGTCAGGTTGTCGCAGCCTAGTTCTCCCGCACATTCGACGATGCTGTCCACTTCCCGCTTTATAGTCTTTTCTTTGGACATGTCGTAGCAAACCTGGATAAGTTCCTTGACCTTGTTGCCTTCACGAAGTACAAAGTCGGTTTCCTTGTCGTTTCGGGAGTGATAGTAGAACAAAGTCTTTTCGGTGTCGTACCCGCGATGGAGCAACTCCACAAAGACCTGATTTTCCAGCAGTTTCCCGAGATTATCGCTCAAATTGAAAGCCTTCGATGAAACAAAACCGTTGTCAACCACATACACCTTGCGGGGCGCTTTTTTCATCAACTTTAGTTTGTTATTATACCTGTCCAGATAATAAAACAGAAACGGTTCATGCAAGTAATCCATGAACTTTTTTGTTGTGGTGACGCTAGAGAGTCCAAGGTCATCTGCCACGTCATTGTAGCTAAATGTTCCCGTGAAATTGGACAAAAGAAACATGGCTACATTGTTCAAGTCGGTTGCGTTTCTGATCTTATGCCTTCTGACAATATCCTTGTATAGAATGGAATCGAAAAGGGTCTGTAAATAACTTTGGGTAATAGACCTTTGAGTAAAAGTCTCCGGATAACCGCCGTTTTTCAAGAAGTCGTCTTGTATTTTTTCTGCATTACCCAAGTGGTTTGCAAACTGCGATGCTTCGGCAAGGCTAAATGGCAGCATGTTGATTTCAAGGTAGCGGCCAGTTAGTACGGTTGCCATTTCTCCAGAAAGCATTTTTGCGTTACTGCCGGTTATGACCAAATTCACGCCACGTCGATAAAGTTTATTTACCCAGACATCCCAGCCGTCAATGTTCTGCACTTCGTCCAGCAGTAGGTACTCGTAATTCGGATAAATTTCGCCAAGCAACATCTCGGCCTGCTGTTCGTCCCACTTGTTCAATAGTTCGTTATCGTCAAAATTCAGGTAGGCAAAATTTTTGCCCCGCAACATCAAAAGGGCCTGGGTAGATTTTCCGACACGTCTCGGCCCCGTCAAAAGCTTGATGTTCGGGCTTTTCAGCAATTCGTCAAAATCGTATATGGTTTGACGGGGAATATACGGCAAGCTGAGAAGTCTGTCCCGTTCCTTGCGCTGGTTCTGTATGGCAATTTTCATAGGATGAACCGTCTTTTACCCATAAAAATAGCTTTTTTATTCAATAAATACACTGTATTGGATAAAAAATGCACTTTTTTATCCAGTTTGACTAAAATCTTGACGATTTTCACCAGCTTTTGTAGCGGTGTCCCGTATCGAGGGCGGCGATTTGCTTCATTTCGTCGTCTGTCAACTCGAAATCGAAAATCGATATGTTTTCTACGATATGGTCAGGGTTCTTGGAGTCCGGAATGACAATGTAGCCCGATTGCACATGCCAGCGCAACACCACCTGTGCGGCCGCCTCTGCCGAGGTTATCAAGGACTACCTTTTCGCCTTCAAGACCATCGAGTTCGCGGTATTCTGCCGCCCCGGATTCGAACAGAACTACAGGGAATTCTGCAATTATCTTGGGTCGGAAAAGCCAATTCCTTAAACTGCCGTTTTTAGAGAAATTTCATCATTTTCGCCGATTTCGGTGAAAAATCTATATTTTTCAACAGATTTTATGTTGAAATATCTATCATGTTTAAGTGCGCATTGAGCACGTTCTTTTTATCCTCATTTAGCTCTCCATGTTTCTTGAGCTTTGTACACTTCTTTTGTTCGTAGCAGTCTTGGTGGCGGCGCTTGCCTTCAAGGCAAAGCTGGTGTTTGCCATGCTGGCGGGGCTTGCGCTTTTTGCAGGCTATGCGCTGGTGCGGGGGCATGGGGTGCGGCGTGTGCTTTCCATGTGTGGGCGAGGCATTGTCACGGCGAAGGGAATTCTTATTTTGTTTGTACTGCTCGGGTTGTTGACGGCCTTGTGGCGGGCAGGTGGTGTAATCCCGCTGATGGTGGTGCATTCGGTGCAGTTTATTCACGGGAGCGGTTTCTTGCTTGCGGTATTCCTGCTGAACTGTGCCATGTCGCTCTTGACGGGGACTGCGCTTGGCACGGCGGCAACGGTGGGGGTGGTTTGCGCGATGGCGGGGCATGCGCTCGGTGTGTCGCCTTGTTGGGTGGGCGGCGCCATTTTGGCGGGGGCGTATTTCGGGAACAGGATTTCGCCGATTTCTTCGATGGCGCTTTTGACGGCGAATATTACGAATACAGATATTTACGCGAATGTGCGGCGGATGCTGAAGACCACTTGGCTCCCGCTGCTTTTGAGTTGTGTGGTTTATCTGGTTGTTGGTCTCGGCGGTTTCGCGAATGATTTAAGCGGGGTGGCGGGTGGCTCGACTTACGCAAGCGATGTTGCGGGTGATTTTTCGGCGGAACCGGTGCGAGCGCTTTTCGCGAAGGAATTCAGTCTTTCGCCGTGGTGCATTCTTCCTGCGGTTTTGATGATTATTTTATCCGTACTCCGGGTGCGGTCTTCGCGGGTGTTGCTCCTGAGCGCTCTCGCGGCGTTGCCGTTCGCCCTCGTTGTTGAAAACCGTTCCCTTGCCGATGTATTGCGAGCAGTTGTTTTCGGATTCCACGCCCACACTTCGGAACTTGCGCCGATGATTAATGGCGGTGGACTTCTTTCGATGTTGAACGTGTTCTGGATTGTGGTTATTGCGGGGTGCTATGCGGGGATTTTCAAGGAGACCGGGATGCTTACGCCCCTAAAATCTGCGGTCGAAAAAATCGCGGTCAGGACAAATTCATTTTTTGCGACGCTCGTGGCTTCTTGCGTTACGGCCTGCGTTGTTTGCAACCAGACGCTCACCATCATTCTGACCCACCAACTCACGGAAAATCTTGACACAGATTCTGCACCGAGCACAACAAAATTATGCGATGCGGATAAATCCAGCGACATGCCGACTAAAGTCGTCAAGAACGAATCCCACGCACTTGATCTTTATGATACGGCGGTGACGGTAATCGCGCTTGTGCCATGGTCGGTTGCGACGGCGATGGTGCTTGCCGCGGCCAATGCCCCTGCAAGTTCTGTGCTGTGCGCATGCTTCTTATATCTGCTGCCGATTTGCCGGAGATTTACGGGTAACAGGTAAAAAATAACATCGAAAAATTCGATGAAGATTTCCGATTCCAGCTTACTAAATCAGAAATGGAAGAACTAACAAGGTCAAAAATTTTGATCTTTGAACCTCAAAATTCCTTGAAAATAGCCGAATTTGGACAAACAACCTGTCTAAATTATTGTCCGCATCCCCATTTTTGACTTCAAGTTGGGGCGGTTTAAGAAAGATGCCCTACGCCTTTACCGAGCAAGGCACTCATCCGTCTTTTCAAGCAAATGAAGGACTACATTGCGGCGGAGAAAGCACCGTATATTTCTGCGGGGATGGTCGCCCTGGCGATGCAGACGAGCCAGAACACGCGGGATATCGCCGAGATTGCCACGGATGTCCGCACGCTTTCTAATAAGGTGGAACGGAACGAGAGTTTTCTCCAGAAGGTCATGTCGAATTTCATCGACCCGAGCACTTTCAAGCATTTTTTGATTCTGAACGGGCAGTGGCTGGAGGCCGATGTCGCGTACACGCAGATTTACGGCATGGCGAAGAGTGTTTCGGTCAAGATTTTCAGCGAACAACACGGTCGTACCCGCCTGACCGAAAGTATGCTGTTGGATTTCGGGACCGATAGTGAGAAACTTTTCCACTGCGGGGCGTCAAGTAAGGACGCGGGGGACGGGTTAGAGTTGTCCAGACAGCACGAGTTTTTCCTTCGGTGGGAATTCCGCGTCGACTAAAGAACTTCATTGTCGCCGACCGTTTGCTCACTATGCGCCACACGCATAGTGAGCGTGAAAATTAAAAGCCATGCCAGGCAAGGACTGGAGTGTGTTCCCGGTGGGTGTCGGAAACGTGACTTTTGAGCCAGCGTGCCGCAACAACTGGCATATTGAAATAATGTATATTCCTTGATATGCCTATTTCCGCCAAAATCCGCATGCCGCTTGATATCGCGATGACGGTCGCGACGCTCGTGCTGATGGGTGGCAATTATTTTTTTGAATCGACTGCCGTTCACGAGATTCTGGGCGTGGTGCTGCTTGTTCTGTGGGCGGTGCACATCACGCTGAACCGGCGATTTTTCCTTTCGTTGTTCAAGGGCCGCTACAACGCATTCCGCATTTTGCAGGCGGTCGTGAATTGCGGGATCCTTTTGTGCGCGATTTTCTTGATGGTGAGCGGAATTATGCTTTCGAACCACGTGTTCGCTTTTCTCGGGATTGAATCGGGCGCAAATTTTGCCCGCACGGCGCACCTGCTCGCAAGCCATTGGTATTACGTGTTCATGTCGCTCCACATCGGGCTGCATCTGAGCCTAATTGCAAACCGCTTGGGACTTGCGGGTGCATTCAAGTCAAAGACTGCCCTAATTGCAACTCGCGTGGTTGCAATTCTTGTGGCAGGCTACGGAATTTACGCCTTCGCCATTCGCGGGCTTTGGAAATACATGTTCCTGCAGCAGCCGTTTTTCTTCTTTGACGCGGAACGTGGCTACGCTCTCTTTTTCGCGGACTATATCGCCATCGTCGTGCTGTTTGCTGTTGCAGTGCATTATGTGGCGAAAGTCATGAAGGCGTAGCAAATAGCGGGCTTAAAACTTACCCACAGGCACAACTTTGATGGTGACCGCATACACCTTGCGAGGCGCTTTTTTATTCAATAAATGCATTGTATTGGATAAAAAACATACTTTTTTATCCAGTTTGATGAATTTGTTGGATGATTTTTGGTGGATTCGGTGAAAAGATTAAATATCATGTTTTATGGGAACTGGGGGCTTTTTTCTTTACAATATGGCTCAAAATCGGCGTTTTCGTCACAAAAAGGCTCTCTTTTGTAAATTTATAATTCTATAAGGGCGATTTTAAGTTATTTTTAGATTGGACATATTAGAGAGCTTAGCTCTTGTTCTCCAAACGAAATCTAGACAATTTCCATTGGCTGAGAACGAGGCGAACGCTCACGCAGGTATGCCGTTTTGCGGTGTATCTCGGTTTGCTGTGCCAGCTCTCAAGGCTGGACTTTGGTCGTATAGGCCAAAAGCAACAGCCCTTTTGGGGCGTGGGTCGTTTGCGTTTATCAGTCAGAGGCAGTCTAGAGCCCCGTTTGGATAAATGCAACGATCTGCGCCTTTTTTGTATCCATACAAATTTTGGCGAAGTTCTTTGTTAAGCAGGGGCGAACTCCATAGGTGCATATGATGGAGGCTGCGATGGTTAAAGCAAAGAAAAAGAAGATGCCAAAAAAAACAATGAAGGATATCAATGACTTCTTAGAATATGTTGGTACTTATTGGAACGAAACGCAAAAAAACAATTTTTCAAGATACATGTCTTGGGAACATTGCTATGAGCATTTTCAGGAGACTTATTCAAAGGTCATTGCTGGTGAAACTGTTGATAAATATGAAATGGACTCGTTGGCTCTTTGGCTTGCGTGGTATTTGGCTAGCTGGGGAATGTATAGGGGTTCATCTGGATTGCTAAATCATAGTTATGAAGTTCATCGTAAAGTAATCGCACTTTTATTAGATAAAAGATGGGCTAGTCTTAATAACATTGAATGCCGAAACTGGAATGATGATGTTTGGAAACTTCTTGAGAAATTGCGCATGGAAATTCGCGGTTGTTATGATAGTGATATATCAGTTACAGATACCTTAGTTACCAAAATCATGCTAGGAACATTAGGCTGTACGCCAGCTTTTGATAATTTATTTGTGAATTCAATTTCGTTTAACTCTGAAAAAAAAGAGTATCTCTTTAAATCGCACATTCGGAATTACAACAAATGTTCTATGAAGGAATTGTGTGCTTTTTACAATGAAATTTTACAACATCCAATGGCACACAGCCTAAGAAAAATGAAAACAAAAACAAAGAATTTGCCTTATCCGCAAATGAAAATTTTGGATATGGGTTTTTGGAACTTCTGGAAAAAAGAAACAAACGATAAGGAGACTTAATCATGAAAATTATTAAACTTTATTTAATCATTGTCTCCTTGGTTGCGTTGCTTGCAAGCAATGCGATTGCGGCGGCATGGACAGGTTCTATGTCTGAACCAGAGAACATGAAAAAAATTGACGGCAAGTCTTTCTATGTCATCACAACTGCCGATGAACTTGCTTGGTTTGCAGCACAAGTAAATGGCGGAAAAACAACCATAAATGCAGTTCTTGGAAATGATATTGTTTTTGGAATGAATACTTCTAGCAGATCTGGAAAGGCGTGGACACCAATAGGAAGTGACGATAATCATGTTTTTAATGGAACTATTGATGGAGCTGGATATACCATTTACGGATTAGTATCAGGCAATCGAAAATATACGGGATTGGTTGGCGTTTTAGGTGCGCAAGGGGAACTGAAAAAAATTTCTCTTCAAAGTGGCTCTCATGAGAAAACGGTCGCGTTAAAAAAAGATACCCTTTTTTTTTCTAGCATTGTTTCAAAAAACTATGGGAAAATTAGTGGTTGCAAAAGTGCAGATACGATTTTTATAAAAGGCTTTTCTGGAGATCATTCCTTTGGATCGGGAACAGACTATACTAATTGGATTATTGGATCTATTGCTGCGATAAACAATGGAGGCTATATATACGATTCTAAAAATACAGGGCTTTTGAAGTTTGAGGCGAATTATGGTTCTCCTTATATAACAAGTGGTGGGATTACGGGAGTTAATAAAGGTGTCATTCAAGGTGGGGAAAATTATCAAAAAATAAAAATAAAGATAAATTATAGTCTTACACATATTGTGTTTACTGCTAACAGCCAAATTACCTATGAAGGAAGATTTGTTTACGGAGGTATTACAGGATCAAATGCAAAGGATTCCAAAATAGTGAGATGTAAGAATAATGGTGTTGTGAATATTGAATCTCAAATGAATTACAATACCATTGGTGGTATTGCTGGTCTTTCGTCTAATTCAACGATTGAAAACTGTATCAACAATTCTCTACCAGTCTTAATTCCTATTGGTGATGTCCCGAAAATCTCGACAGGAGAAATTACAGCATCTTCAAAAGCAACAATTCTCACAAGTTATTGCTCTAAAAGTTTGAAGTATTGGATAAAAAATACTGAAGTCCAAGGAACTGCAGAAAATATGCAGAAAGACCAGTTTGCCTGGATTCTGAATACAGCTAACGGGACAAAAACCAACAGTGGCGTGTGGACTCGTACAACGGGCTATCCTGACTTCGCAAAAGATACTAATCTTCCGATATATAGGGTCGTGTTTAACGACGATGGTGCAACATCAAATCGTTACACCAATTACAAGGGACTTGCAACATTCCCTGAAAATCCAGAACCTGCCGAAGGGCTCGTATTTAAGGGGTGGTACAATTCAGAAGACATTAGAGTCAAACCAACAACGGTATTTTCGTCTGACCAAACTGTCAATGCTGTTTACATGAACGCGACAGACATCTACTGGACAATTAATTTCTTCAATACAGATGTAAATTCAACATTGTTGGAGACAAAACAATATCAGCATGGCAGCATTGTCGCTTACGAGGGCGAAACACCCACAAAAGAAACGACAGCAAAATACACCTACACATTTAAAGGTTGGAACGTAGAGCCGACAAACGCTGTTGAAGACTTTGATTACTATGCCGTTTATGATTCAACCATTCGTTCCTATATGATTACTTTTAAAGACTATGATGGTTCGGAAATTAGTAGCGGTGCGTTTGAATATGGCTCAATTCCCAGTTGCAGTAAAACACCCTCACGAAATGCAACGGCAGAGTGGACATATACACATAAGGGATGGAAACCCGCACTTGATTACGTAACCGAAGCCACTGCTTATACTGCGACTTATGATTCCACTAAAGTAGAATACAAAGTTACCTTTATGAACGGTGTCGATATCATTGACGAACAGATGGTCCCTTATGGTGATGCCGCCATTGCACCGACGAACGTGACTCGCGAAGGATATAGGTTTACTGGCTGGAATATGTCTTTCTCAAAGGTTACGGAGAATTTGACCGTAAAGGCTCTATTTGAAGAACTGGCAACCTACATTGTTAAGGTTCTAGATAGTGACGGAACAAAAATTGATAGCGTAAAAATTGTGGAAGGAGAATCTTATACACTGCCAACAGCACCGAAAAAGGACGGCTACACCTTTGATGCCTATTATAACGGGAAAACCATGCTAGGTATTGCCGGTGATGCAATTCCTGTCGTTGCAAACATCACAATTACAGCCGTATATACAAAAGATCCGGAAAGCAGTTCTAGTTCTGTTGTAAAATCAAGTTCCAGTAGTGCAAAGTCGAGTTCTAGCAGCGTTCCGAAATCTTCAAGTTCTATCAAGAGCAGTAGTTCTGCAAAGAGTTCAAGCAGCCAGGCTAAATCAAGTTCAAGCGAAAAAACGAATGCTGTTGTCTCGATGGTTAAAGCAACGTTGTTCTCCATTCACATTCAAAACCGATCAATCCGTATTTCAGCCGCTCCATTAGGCTCTGCTTATGCAATTTTCGATATGCAGGGACGTATTCTTAAAAAAGGTCGTGTTGAATCTGTGAATTTCAATATTCCAGTTACGCTGGCCGGAAATTATGTCATAAAAATCGGACACATAACGCAGCATGTCCAAATAAAATAGTTTCTTAAGATTGCAATTTTGGGTGGGCGATACGCCCACCCTTTTTGTATGTATTCAAAACCGCCG
>DGSB01000071.1 GCA_002390045.1 Fibrobacter sp. UBA4373 | reverse complement strand
CGCCAGGTAACGCCGAGGAAAACCCTCGCCAACAATATTGCAAGAGCATCCCAAAACATAAATAAACCCTAATTGCGTCCACAGTGTGTTCGCAATTTAAACCGTTTATAACGTTCGCATATGCCGTGCGGGCTAGAGGATTATTATGGCAAGAAAAACTGATAAATTGGCCGTTGCAGAGTTCCCACTCATCGACGAAACCCTGTTGAAATCGCGGATATACACCATTCGCGGGGTCAAGGTGATGCTCGATGCCGACTTGGCCGAGATTTATGGGTATAGCACCAAAGCATTCAATCAACAAGTCAAGAATAATATCGAGAAATTTGATGACGATTTCCGGTTTCAGTTGACGAGGACGGAATATCGCGAAATTCTAGGGTCAAAATTTTTGACCCTAGAACAGGGAAAATACTCAAAAACCAGTCCCTACGTTTTTACCGAACAGGGCATCTACATGCTTATGACTGTGCTCAAGGGCGAACGGGCGACTGCTCAAAGCAAGGCTTTGATTCGCCTTTTCAAGCAGATGAAGGACTATATCGTTGCTGAAAACCATCAACTGCTCGGGACAGCGGGAATTGCCCAGATTGCAGCACAGACTGTTCAAAACACGCGCGAAATCGCAACGGTTTCCGCTGAAGTAAAGGAGCTTTCCGGCGAAGTTCGCGATATCCAGAGCGATTTGGAAAAAATCAATGTGGACCTCCGGATGGTCATGGAAAATTTCGTTGATCCTTCGTTTTTCAGGCACTTCCTGATTCTGAACGGCCACAAGCTGGAGGCGGACGTCGCTTACGCGCAGATTTACGGCATGGCGAAGAAGTCGGTGCTGATTATTGACAACTATGTCAACATCCAAACGCTAGAAAAAACAGAAAATACCCGCCTCCTCGAAGACGGGCAACGTTATTGAACTTTGTGAAGACCTGTTGCGAAATTATCGACCAAGGCTAGCTTTCAAGGAAAGGACATCCTCTTCTGAAAGCTTCGAAATTCGCGCAACCTTTTCTACAGAATCGCCATCGGCAAGCATGGCTTTCGCCATTTCACGACGTTCATCAGCACGGCCTTCCACCAAGCCTTCTGCACGACCTTCTGCGCGACCTTCTGCGCGACCTTCTGCACGACCTTCTGCACGACCTTCTGCACGACCTTCTACCCGACCCGCGGCACGACCTTCTTCAAGGCCTTCAGCACGGGCATGTTTCTTTTCAACGTAAAGTTCATATTCACGATCAGCCATTTTGACAGCCTCACTTACCAGAAATTCTTCCGTAAATATACTCAATCTGGCTTTTTCCTGCAAACGAGCAAACGGCGAGTCATCCGACACCGCCACGGGACATTCCCGATTCATACCGTCAATGACTCGAAGCCATTGAGCCAACATGCTATTGTCAGCATCGTATTTGCCCTTCAAAAATTTCGGGATTTCGACAAGTGTAAACGTCTGCTTCTTGTAAAAATCCTTGTTCTCCTGATTTTTGAGTCGGACCGTGTGCAAATAATTTCTCGATTCCGGGAAAGCGTCAAACATTTGCAAGCTGATCAAATTCAGATTGCGCAAATTATATCCCTGCCCCTTCACGAGATTTGCAACCGTATGCTTTGCTGCATAAAACACGAGGCGGCCTCTAAAGCTTTCGTCTTCAATGTGCTGCACCTCCAGCACAATCCGTTCCAGGCTTTGCGCGGTCATTACAACGTCCGATGTAATGCTCTTGCTAAACGCCCCGGGCTCCGCCGGATTTACAAAGTCGAGATGCTCCAGGCAATCGCTTCCATGAAGGCAAAGGACCGCATTCAAAAAATCTACCGTGATCGACTCGTTTTCAGGAGTGCCGAAAAGCATCTTGAAAATGTTGTCGTTATAAATGTAGACATACTTGTAACGTTCCTTGTATTTTGCGATACACTCCGGGACATCGCCTCCCTGCTTATGCGTTTCGCAGATGTCCTTGAGCATGTTTGCGTACTGTTCTCTATTCACTAAATATCCTTTTGCCGACAAGCGGCGAATAGGCGACCGAGAATTCTCTATCACCTTGTTTTAAATTGCAGTTCACAAACAATTACCGGACGATCTTAGAGCACTTCTAACGCTGCCGATTATTATTATCGGCAATCGTTTGCAAACCAGTTTACGACATGGTTTTTACGTCCGCGTTTGCAGACGGTGCTCTACGTTGATAGCCACGGGGCCGGTTCCCCACAGGGCAACTGTCTCGATTTGCAAAGCGTCAATTTCGCAAAGGGAGACGACCTCAAGCAGATAGTGAAACTTCCTGCCCGAATCGAATACGCTGTCAGCAGGATTAATTATCAGCGGAAGAGAATATAGAAAAAATCATCCTCCATTGAAGATTACAATTATCATTGTTTTATAAATCTTATTTAATTACACAAGAATTACTCACTCGATTCATAATCGTTTCGGCTTTTTCTTTTTCCTTGCAAAGCCACTGCATTATACCAGCACCGCATTTTTCAATAGTTTCTTCATCATAACCACAGCTATTAAGGCAAGCCACCATCAACTTGTACTCAACCGTTATATCCAAGCGTTCGTTGCACTGCAATTTATCCATAACAGCAGCACCAATAGCGGCTCCGACTATAGCAGCTCCGGCTCCAGTCACAAGCTTACCCCACTTACGCTCTTCAGGCTGACTTCCAGCATTTTCAGTAGTCTCATTTGCAATGCCTTTGGCGTTTTCCTCTCTTACGGGTTCCTCTATATTTTCAACAAGCGGAGCGACATTAGGCTTTTCAACAACAGGCAGCATTTCAACATTCGGTTTCTTGGCAGAATCAGAAAAACCGACATTTCGCTCAGCTTTCATATCAAGCAACATTTGACGCTGTTCACGCAACATTGCAAAAAGAGAATCCACCAAGGAATCCTTGTTTACCGGAGGTCTCCAGCCTCTATAAAGAGAATCACGGTAAGCGTCATCAGTCAAGCATTTCGTTGCTCTGGCGACACATTCTCTCTTTTGATCGTCGCAAGAGGTGAGCAAGGCTACAACTAAGATAAAACAAATTAACAATAATTTTTTCATAATCTAAAAATCAAATTCATCCCTTCCATTTTCATCTTTCATCCCGGAAAAGAGCTGATTCTCCTTTTCTTGTTTAATGGGTTCAATCACTTCTTTTCTGAAGCTGTTCAAAAAATCCTGACCAAACTTTTCAAAAATCCATTGTTCCGGTTTTTGGCAATCTTTCGCCGCTAAAAACAACTTCAATTTTTCAAAGAACGCTATTGCGGGTTCAAGCCTATTAGGTTCCGGTCGGTCTTTCAATAGCTCGGACGTCGAGAGCTTATCACCTTTCGGTCGCTTCTTCCAGTATTTTTTCTCGACGCAATTGTCATAAGAAAATTCATCATAATTGTTTTTTACACCGAACTTTTTGCTAGAAGACTTTTTTTCGCTAACGTCTTTAGGATTTTCTTTATAGTATTCCTTGACCGCTTCGGCGTACTTCTTTTCACGAGCTTTAAGCATATCATCAAGCTCGTTTCGCAGATTTCGCCATTGTTGAACTTTGTCGGTCATAATCACTTCACTTAAATTAATATCTATACCTATAAGGATTTCCTATCGGGCAAGAATTTTCTAAATCATTCATAGACTCTGAATAATCTTTCTTTTTTTTACATTCAAATTCTTTAATTTTTTCGGCACATTTATCACTGCGGTCAGAACCACAAGAACGTACACAGGCCTGCATCAAATAGTATTCTTGTTCAAGAGAGAAATATGCACAATGAGTATCGGCATCATCAACAGCTACACCTGCGCCCACACCAATTTCACCAGCGGCAAGCCCGGCAGCTACAATAGCGGCTCCCTTAACACTCTTTTTTTTAGCCACTTTATTCACCTTCATATTATCAACTTTACCTTTTATTGTGGTCTTTATTTTTTCACTTTTTGCATGTGCCATTCTAATCGTTTGATTCGCCGCTCTTTTTGTTGCAGACGTCCCACGCTGAGCAGTATGAATTACAGACTCTTTCGCCTTATCAGCAGCGGCTTTCGCCCTTTTTAGAATTTCCTCACGGCCTTCTTTTGTCGAAAGGCCACTATCATCAGCAACTTCTTGAACAGTATCCTTGATAAGCGTTCGTGCCTTTTGGACTTTTTCCTTGATCTGATCTATAAAAGGATTTTTTTCATTCATAAAATTTCCTTGAGGGACAAAAATATTTTTTTTCACATTAAAAAATCAAGGCTATTGGCGAAATTTGCCCCAAACCGCCAATTTTAGCGAAAAAACGCCATTTTTCCACATTTTTCTTTGTCCCTTTTTGTCCCTTTTAGGGTTTCTACATCTGCAAACGAAGGCGGGAAAATCCCTCCTGACTCAAAAGAGAGGACATTTTATGAGGAATCTTGGAACAACGCTTACGCAGCATTCTTATAGCGCCAGCTTCGGCAGACTCGGCAGAACTTCGGACAACAAAACCGTTGCCATCCTGACTCAAATCAGAGACGAAGAAGGCAACCCTCTCGCCGACCATGTCTGGGTGAAACTCCAGAATAAGAGCAGAGCCATCAAGAAACTGCAATCTGACATCGGACTCAGAAACGTCATTTTTTTTGGCCGTGAATGTCAGAAAAACTGACATCAAAGTTAAAAAAAGAGCCCATGTCTCGTTCTGCGTCATAAAATCAAACATCAACAAGGAGCAAACTAATGAACTTCGAAAGCACCGCCAAAGCAATCCTGAAAATCAGGAACAGCAACAACCTCACCCAAGACGAATTCGCACGCAAGCTAAACGTTTCACGCCCGACCGTTTCCAACTGGGAACTCGCCAAATGCATTCCGACAACCGAGCAGATTATGAGAATCCATGAAGCATTCCATGTCAGTGCAGATGAAATTCTTCAGATTAAAAAGAGCACCATTTTCGTCCTTGACACCTGCGCCATACTCAACCGTCCAAGAATCATCAATCAGCTTCTCGGAAACGAAAGCATTAGCCAGATTATCATCCCCGACACCGTTATTTCCGAGCTCAATTATCAAAAGGATCATGGGCAAAAGCAGCAAGCATGGCTCGCCATGGTTACAATCGAGAAGTTCTGCAAGGAATACCCGCACAAGATTTCCATCGTTCATGAAGAAAATGCTAGCGGCATCAACGATCAGAAAATCATCTTTGCCGCAAAGCAAGTCGCCAAGCGCAGCATCCACAGCACAGTGTATATGCTTACAAACGATGTTTTCTTTTCTCTTGTCGAGAACAAGTTGTGCAATCTTGAGGTTTTGAATTTACAAGACTTTGAAGAAAAGTTTCCTCTCAACGCCAACAGTTTTAACAGAGAGGCTTCATTCCGTTTTTTTGAAGAAGTTAAAGCAGGAAACTTCAAGGCCGCTCAAATAGCCTTAAGCAAAGGAGCAAATCCCAACTTCATCCATCCTGAATCAGGCTATACCCCGCTCATCCAAGCCGTCCGTAACAGAGATAAATCCATGGTTGAATTTATTGCAAACCACCCAAAAACAAACTGCAACCTTTGCGACGAAGCTAAATACAGACTCCCCGCCATCAGCCACGCAGTTCAACTTGGAGAAATGACACTTGTTAAAACACTCGTAGAAGCAGGTGCTGATATCGACTTTCAGTCTCAAGGGAAAAATCGTGGCAACACGGCGCTAATGATTGCAGCATGGCATGGAAAGCAAGACTTTGTCCAATATTTCTGTCAGAATGGAGCTTGCACAAATCAGCAGGATTCCAACGGGTTCACAGCTCTTATCAAGGCCTGCATCAAAAAACAAGTGCCCTGCGTCAGATTTCTTTATCCACTAACTGATTCGAGAATCAGAAGCTTCGAAGGACTTACCGCATTAGACTACGCCATCAAAAGTCACAACTCAGAACTCTTGAACGTTTTCAAGGAAGCTTAATCATGATTGACCGCGTCTGCATTTCTCTCTCTAGCAAATGCCAACTTCGTTGTACCTACTGCCATTTCGACACGCATATTGATAAAAAAAGCGTTCTTGATATCGGTGAAACCAGTGCCAAGAAAATTATCCATAACCTTCTGAACTACGCAACAGCTCATCAAGGCCATATAAAGATTGGACTCGTTGGCTCCGGTGAACCCCTGTTGAATTTCAACCTCATCAAAGCCATTATCGAAATGGTAAAAGTCGTAGACAAGGAGCGCCTTTTAAGCTTTTACACCATTTCAAACGGGATGCATTTCAATGAGGATATCTGCCAATTCTTTTACGAGAACCGCGACACCATCAAGCTCTGCTTTTCAATTGACGGATACGAATTCATCCATGACTTGTGCCGCGTAAATGCAGCCGGGAAAGGATCTTTTGCAACCATCATGCAATCTGTAGAACTCTATAAAAAGATGTTTGGAGAAGCCCCCTCTGTAAACGCCACAGTCCACCGCGAAACGTTACGCCATGCCGAGAGCGTTTTAAACTTTTTCGAAGAAAACTTCAAAAACGTCACGTTTTCAAGACTTGTTGATGTTGAATCTCCGCATTTGTTCATCAGCAAAAAAGACTTCCAGGAATTTCTGCAACTTGCCCAGGCCCACAAGCTTGAAATGAGGCAGTTCAAAGCCAAGAAATACGACTGCACCATGTACGGCCAACTTTGCGGTGTCGGGCGCACCAATATCTATTTCGACAACGGAAAAGTTTACCCCTGCGGACGATTCGTTGGGAACTCCAAATACGAACTCGGCAACGCAACAGACCCTATTGACGAAATTGAACGTTATATGGTCTCCCACATTACCCCATGCGCTGATGGTCAGTGCTATTACGACAACCTCTAAAAGGATACCTATATGAAGTACGCGATCTATGGAATCTCCTGCTGCGGCAAGGACACTTTTATAAAGAAACTCCTCGAATCCGGTAAATTCGAAGGCTACGAACACCCCAAAGGCTCGGAATCCCTAAACACCATTGCTTTAGACTCCTTTGAAAAAAATTTCAAGGAACTTTCTGCAAGCGAAAAAGAAGATATCCGCGCCGAATACGCCCAGAAGCTTATGCAAAAGGAAAACATCTTTGCCGATGGTCATTACTGTTTCCCTAAAGACGGCAAGTACGAAATCGTCTTCACAAAAAAAGATGCGGAATGCTATGACTCATTTTTCTATCTGAAAGCAAAACCGGAAGATGTCAAAAACCGCATCAAGAACTCTGCAAAGAACCAAAAATTTGCAAATCTTTCTGCAAGCGACATTGAAGCATGGCAAAAGAATGAAATCAGTGAACTTCGCGATATCTGCTTCAAAATCAACAAGGACTTCATCGTTCTTGACAGCGATTTTGAAAGCACCATCGCCTTCATCGAAACTTACATAACAAACTACAAGACGCGCAACAGCTATCAGCAGGCAATCCGTCTTGCCGAGATTTGCAAAAGCAAAGCCTCCGGAAAAAAGATTGCGTTGTTTGACTGCGACAGAACCATCGTCAAAGAAGACACTGGAACGGACTATTTCAAAGCAAACGGAGCCTCCTTGGAGCCCGTTAAAGAAATTTTTGCTGATGACATTTATTCACAATATCAGTTCTGGAAATACAACCAATTGCACAAGAATTTTACGGTGCAACCCTCCACCAATCAATTCCATTTCAACACCCTTGTGATTGAAAAAATCAGCGAACTCCGCAATAACGGTTACTTCATTGTCGGAGTCACTTCAGGAATCAGCGCCATTTGGCAGCAAATTTTCAGAGAGCATGACATCGTTGATCTGATGGTGAGTAGCGACGAATCCTTGGGCATAACGATTTCCGACTTTGTCAAGGGATATCTCGCCCAAAACATTTCTCGTGACCACGAAGTTTTTGCCTGTGGAGACAGCTTGACCGACATCTATATGTTGGAAGCGGCCTCTATGCAGGGCGTCATCTACGCACCGGGAAAAACGCGTTCTTCCGTGCAGGAATATCTGAACACCCATCCCGAAACAAAAATCAAACAATTCAAACAAAACCCCAATCAGTACAACAACATCGAAGGTGTCTAATGATTAACGCATTAACCGAAGCCAAGAACAACGAAAGCATCAACAAATTGATTGCAATCTGCAAAAGCGACTCCAACGTCATTGGAGCAAGCCTGCGCCACGCCCACTACCGCCTGGGTTTTGAACTCACCTCCGCCTTCAAGCAAGATTTTCACAACTCCATCGCTGTATGCTTTATGCGAGGAGGACTCCCATTCTCCATGGGTATCGCTGACGCATTGGATTGCCCAATCGTCTTCTTTGACGACAAAACCTCTTCCAACTTTTTCCAGGACAACCAAGAACTGCTGAAAGGAAAACAAGTCCTCTTGATTGATTCCGTCATCAATTCAGGCAAATCTATGATCAAAGCTATCGAAAACCTGAACGGCATTTCTAGCGACATCAAAATCATGACCAACGTCCTCTGCTATAAGGCTGTCGAAATGTTCAGCACGCTGGACACCTATACGGTACGTATTTCAGGGAATTCCTTCAAAGGCTCAAACGTCAAAGTACAGAGTGGCAACAAAGGTCCCGATACAGGCAATCGACTATTCAAGACGCAGTTGTTCTAGCTGTTCGTCTTAAAATTTCAACCTCTTGACATCCAAATACATTTTGGGAAAAACTGAAAACTTCATTAATCTCTTTAGAACAACATTATGTGTCAAAATACTAAGGCAAATTGTCCCCTTTTGTCCCTTTTAAGGTTTCTACATCTACAAACGAAGACGACAGAAAGCCTTCAATACAAATCAAGCTGCAAGCTTGATTTGCTGATTGACATTACGGAATCGAGCAGAGCCTTTTCCTTCAAAGAAACAAAAGGAGGTAATACCCATGTCAAAGCACAACGGACAACCACCCATCAACCCGAACAGGGCCGGATGGCCTTCCAGCACCGGAAACAAATCCGGCGGTGGCCGCGGCGGGAATCCCTCTAAGGGATAACTCAAAAGTTCTTGGGCCGTCAAGGCTCAAGGACTTTATCAAATCCAAATTTCTAAAAAAGGAGAAAATTCATGCAAACTTTATCGAAAGATTCACGCATCAATGAAATGTGCAACGCGATGCTCAATAGCGGCCGCTGGAGACTTTCTCGTCATTCTAAGCACCCTATTTTACAGCATCTAACGTCCACAAAATTTTTCATCATTCCAGGCACCCCTAGCGATTCTCGCGCATTTGCGAATTTCCGCAAGGAGTACAATCGCTTTCTTCGAAAATACCTCATCCATATAGGATGGATTCAATAACAACATAAAGGAAAAAATATGAGAAATATTCAAAAACTGCGAGACGCACACAAGGCTTCTTCCCACAACAAAGATCTTGTAAAAAGATCGAAGATTTGCGCTTGTTTCTTTTGTGGAACCTATTACTCTTCGAAAGAAGTGGACAGCTGGACCTCAGACGAAACGGCGATTTGCCCTTACTGCTTCATCGATTCCGTACTTCCGGACGCATCCGGCATCCCGCTGAATAGGGACTTCGTGGCAGAAATGCACCGCTACTGGTTTGGCACGTATAACCTCCCTATTGTGGAAATCGGGACACATTACTTTATATATATTTTCCCAATCCACAATTCAAATCAATGGGAGTTTCCAATCCATGTCGCCGATCAGAGTACTATCACTCGCAGCTTCCACAGCCATTCTATTTACCGCCTGTTCTAATGATGCGGACCGCGTCGTCGTCGCATCGAACGAATCTACATTCGTTTCCATTTTAAATGAAGGCGATAAAATCGAAAAATGCACCGACGAAAACGAAGGCGCTACCTATTTCGTTTCCGACTCCTCCGCTTTTTTGCGTTGTAATTCCGGCAAGTGGACGACGCTAACAGTCAATTCTATCGATACCATTTACTCCATCGATACTATCTACTCTATTGACTCGATTTTCATTCGCGATACGGTTCAAGGTTTGGACGGCAAAAATGGAAATAGCTGTTCCGCAAAAGATACGGTTTCTTCTGCCGGAATCAAGGGATACAACTTGGATTGCGGAAGCGAAAGGATTGGCACTATTTGGAACGGTCGCGATGGACTTTCCGCTTATGAAATCGCCGTGCAAAATGGTTATGAAGGCTCCGAAGAAGACTGGATTCACCAAATCACGACGCCAAACGAATCTTCTTCAAGCGAATCCAGTTCTAGCGAAGAATCTTCGAGCAGCAGTTCAAAGGAAAATTGGGACTATCTCAATCCCGATAAAACGTATGAACTGTTTACCGATCCGCGAGATTCCCAGGTTTATAAAACCATTCAAATCGGCACACAAACTTGGTTTGCAGAAAATTTGAATTACAAGATGTTGAGCACTTACTGCTACGACGGCGAAGAGGACGCCTGCAAAATTTATGGCCGACTTTACCCGCATGGACAAGCCAAAACGGCCTGCCCGGATGGTTGGCATCTGCCCTCTAAAGACGAAGTAATGACCATGTATAGCGCAGCAGGAAACAATTACAGCAACATTCTTTCCAAGCATCATGGTGGAAGCAACAGTTCTGGATTTTCACTTTTGTACGCCGGCGCAAGGAACGCTTCTGGAAATTATAGATTATTAGATTCCGATGCTTATCTGTGGACATCGTCATATGGATCCGAAGCTCCCTACGCAATCGGACCATTTGTCGTGGGGGATAATTTTTACGCATCCTCGGGCTCATCCGCAGCCAACGCATTTTCCGTCCGCTGTGTCAAAAATTAAAAAATAATACTACATTCCCTACTATGATAGAGACCGAAATTGAAAATCGCAGCAAAGTTATTGTCCGCACAAGCATTGTGGGCATCGTCACGAACGTTATCCTCTCCGCCTTCAAAGCGGCAGTCGGATTTGTCACAGGTTCCATCGCCGTCACTCTCGACGCAGTGAACAATCTTTCCGATGCGCTTTCCTCAGTCATCACGATCGTAGGCGCCAAGCTTTCGAACAAGCTTCCAAATAAAAAGCATCCGCTCGGTTACGGCCGAATTGAATATTTAAGCGCAATGGTCGTCGCCGTGATCGTTCTTTACGCCGGCGGAACCTCTGCCGTGGAATCCGTGAAAAAGATGATCCACCCCGAAGAAGCCGACTATTCCACAGCTTCTCTTGTGATTATCGCTTCTGCGGTTGTCGTCAAGCTTGTCCTCGGCAAGTTTGTCAAACGCCAAGGCGAACGTGTCAATTCAGGGGCTCTTATCGCATCCGGCGCAGATGCGCTTTTCGACGCGATTCTTTCGCTTTCCGTTCTCGCCTCTGCGCTTATTTTCATCACCACGGGCATTTCTCTCGAAGCTTATGTGGGCATTGTGATTTCCATTTTCATCATCAAGTCCGGCATCGAAATGCTCAAGGACACTCTCGACGATATTTTGGGAAAGCGCAACGACCGTGAAAAAGTCAAGCAGATTAAAAAAATTCTCACGTCCGAGCCTTCCGTACGCGGAGCCTATGACGTATTTTTGAACGATTACGGTCCCAACAAATTAATCGGTTCCGTTCATTTGGAACTTCCCGACACGATGACCGTCGAAGAACTCGATGCGTTAACTCGAAAGCTCCAAACGAAAGTCCATAAAGAAACGGGCGTTACCTTGACCGGTGTCGGCGTATATTCTTACAATACGGGCAATAACGAAGCCGCAAAAATCCGCAACGACATTTTACACATTGTAAAGGCTCACGAATGGGCTTTGCAAATGCACGGATTCTTTGTGGATTTCGAAGAAAAAACGATTCGTTTCGACGTCGTTTTAAGCTTCGACATTATGCCGGAAGAAGCTCTTGAAATTTTGAATAAAGACCTGAGCGCCGCTTATCCCGAATTCAACATCCATATCGCCCCCGATCTGGACATTTAATTCCCTCCCGCGCTTCGCTCGGAGCAAGTGTGTTCCTCGCAATGGCAGAACGTCCCCTAGGCGAACATCTTTTCTAAATTAGAGAATATGTTTACATTTTTCAACAAGTTATACAAGCCAGGGAAATTCAAAAAGAACGGTGACGTCAAGGATGTTTTTGCCATCGCCCTGCCGATGCTCCTTTCGATGAGCTTCGACACATTCATGACCTTTATCGACAGGCTTTTCCTTTCAAAGCTCGGACCTGCCGAAATGAACGCAGCCCTAGGCGCAGGGGCAGTTCAACTCGCGCTGATTACATTCTTTACGGGAGCCATCAGCTACACGACCGCCATGGTCGCACAGCGTCTCGGTGCCAAAAAGCATGGCGACTGCGCCAAAGTCTTTATGCAGGCCATCTACCTGTCGCTCATTTGCGTTCCGCTCCTGTATTTGACAATTCCTATCGGGCATTTGATTTTTGGCATGGAAAACCTCCCTGCCGACCAATTGCAATACCAAAAAACTTACTTCAACATTTTGATGTTCGGTGGAATCATCAACCTGGTGCGTAACGCCGCCCCATGTTTTTTTAGTGGCATTGGCGAAACCAAAATCGTCATGAAGGCGGCTTTTGCAGGCATGATCGTGAACGTGCTTTGCAACTTCGTCTTAATCTTCGGCATAGGCCCGATTCCAGCCTTCGGCATCGCAGGCGCCGCCTACGGAACGCTGATCGGGAACCTCGTCTCTACCGCGATTCTCTTTACCAAATTTTTTGGAAAATCTTGTAGTGAACGTTTCGCGACCAGAAGGTCCTTCGCCTTTAATTGGCCTCTCACTCGGGAACTGTTAAAAAAGGGCCTTCCGTCCGGTGTAGAAATGTTCCTGAACATGTCCGCATTCCAGCTTTTGATTCTGATGTTCCACGCCCTTGGACCTGAAGCCGCTACAGCTTCTTCCGTCATGTTTAACTGGGACATGGTCGCCTACGTGCCTTTGATGGGTCTTGAAATCGCGGCGACAAGCCTTGTCGGCCGTTACGTGGGCGCAAAAGAAGGCGCTGCCGCTAAACGTTCCACATATTCCGGTCTTCGAATCGGGTGGGCATATTCCGCTTTTATCGGCATTTTGTTCATCTTTTTACCCGGAGTTTTAACCGATATTTTTAGGCCAGACGCAAGCGCGACGGCATCTGCAATCGAAATTTTTGAAAGCGCACGCCCCATGAGCCTTTTTATGCTGCGTTTTGCAACCCTCTATATTTTTGTGGAAGTGCTGCTCGTCATTTACGCAGGGGCCCTCCGCGGAGCCGGGGACACCTTATGGGTGATGTTTGCAAGCGCCATCATGAACTGGGGCGTGGCAGGATCTCTCTACGTTGCCGCCTACATTTTCCATTTGCCGGCGCATTATGCATGGATTGCAGTCGTTGCCGTTTACAGTACAGCACCGTTGATTTTCTTCTACCGCTGGAAGAGCGGTAAATGGCGCAAGCACCTGTTAGACGTCAAAGCATAATCCACGGCCATTACGCCACGCTCCCTTTATCGCTCCTCAGATACCCATCAGGGAGCTAAATTGTGTTCGTTTCTAAACGTTTACAATTTACTTACAAAAAGCTTTCAACAAAGTCATCCTAAATCTTTAAGAATCAACAACTTACCCCATAAATTGGGTTAAGTTTCTTTACGTATACAAAATGTTGTGTATTTTTACTTGCTTCTTGAACAAGGATTTATTACTATTCCTTGTATGGAGATTCAGGGACTGCAACGATTAACACTTCTCGACTACCCGGCCAAGCTCGCTTGCACCGTGTTCACTCGGGGCTGTAACTTTCGTTGTCCATTTTGCCATAACGCGTCCCTAGTACTTCCTCACCAGTTTGGGTCGCCCGAAATTTCTCTCGAAGACTTTTTCTTTTTTTTAGACAAGCGAAAAGGAATTCTGGACGGAGTTTGCATCTCGGGCGGTGAGGCTCTTATGCAGCCGGGTATAGAGGATTTCATTCGCCAGATCCATGAAAAGGAATTTTTGGTGAAGCTCGACACGAACGGGACCTTTCCGGAACGTTTGCGTAAACTTTCCGAAGAAGGCCTCTTAGACTACGTGGCCATGGATATCAAGAATTCTCCGGAGCGTTACGGCAAAACCGTCGGAATTCAAAACCTCAGCATAACCGCTGTCGAAGAGAGCGTCGATTTTTTGCTTTCCGGAAAGCAACCTTTTGAATTCCGCACCACGGTCATCCGCGAGTTTCATGACGCCGAAGCGTTCTTCCGAATCGGAGAATGGATTCGCGGAAACGAGCCTTACTTTTTACAACACTTTGTCGATTCGGGAAACTTAGTCGGCAGCCTTCACCTGCATTCAGTCGATGCCCGTGAAATGAACCTATTTAAAGAAATTGTCTCAGCCTATGTTCCAAACGTGGAACTTCGCGGAGTTCAAAATATTGCAGCAAAGGGAGGGGACGCCTTATGTACCAAGTCATCAAACGCGACGGAGAACTTGTCGATTTCAACATCGAAAAAATTCGTGGAGCTATTTTAAAAGCCTTTAAGGCGAAAGATAAAGAATACACCGACGACACGATCGACTTTTTGGCGTTGAAGGTTACCGCCGATTTTAACGAAAAAATTAAAAACGGCAAAATCGCGGTCGAAGATGTGCAAGACAGCGTGGAACGCGTTCTGCAACGCGCGGGTTACGAAGACGTTGCGAAGGCCTACATTCTTTACCGCCGTGAACGCGAAAAAATCCGCAACATGAAATCCGCCCTGCTCGATTACAAAAAAATCGTGGACGGCTACGTAAAAACTTCCGACTGGCGCGTCAAGGAAAATTCGACGGTAACATATTCTGTCGGCGGCTTGATTCTTTCGAACTCCGGAGCCATTACCGCGAACTATTGGCTTTCCGAAATTTACGACAACGAAATCGCCGATGCCCATCGCAATACGGACATCCATATCCACGATCTTTCGATGCTCACCGGCTATTGCGCCGGTTGGTCGTTAAAACAACTGATCCAAGAAGGTCTCGGCGGCATTCCGGGGAAAATCACTTCCGCCCCGGCCAAGCATTTGCCACAGCTCTGCAACCAGATGGTAAACTTCCTCGGCATTATGCAAAACGAATGGGCCGGCGCTCAAGCATTCTCTTCTTTTGACACATACCTTTCCGCCTTCGTCAAGGCGGATTCCCTTTCGTACGAACAGACAAAAAAGTGCATTGAATCCTTTATTTACGGAGTCAATACGCCATCCCGCTGGGGGTCGCAAGCTCCGTTCTCGAACATCACTCTCGACTGGACAGTCCCTAACGACCTTGCGGAATTGAACGCGATTGTCGGCGGTAAGGAAATGCCGTTCAAGTATAAAGATTGCCAAAAGGAAATGGACATGGTGAACAAGGCGTTCATCGAGGTGATGCTCGAAGGTGACGCCAACGGTCGCGGATTCCAGTATCCGATTCCAACCTATTCCATTACCCGCAACTTCGACTGGTCCGAAACCGAAAACAACCGTCTTCTGTTCGAAATGACCTCCAAGTTCGGCACCCCCTATTTTTCGAATTACATCAACAGCGACATGGAACCTTCCGACGTGCGATCGATGTGTTGCAGACTGCGCCTCGACCTGCGTGAACTCCGCAAAAAATCCGGCGGTTACTTCGGCAGCGGCGAAAGTACAGGCTCCATCGGGGTCGTCACCATCAACCTTCCACGCTGCTCCTACCTTTCAAACAACGAAAATGATTTCTTTGCCCGTCTCGATAAATTGATGGATATTGCGGCCCGTTCGCTGAAAGTCAAACGGACCACAGTCACCAAGCTCTTAAACGAAGGCCTCTACCCGTACACCAAGCATTACCTCGGAACCTTCAACAACCATTTTTCCACGATCGGTCTCGTGGGCATGAACGAAGCCACGCTCAACGCCAAATGGATCGGCAAGGACCTGACCCACAAAGAGTCCCAAGAGTTCGCGAAGAAAGTGCTGAACCACATGAGATCGCGCCTTTCCGATTATCAGGAACAGTACGGCGACCTTTACAATTTGGAAGCGACTCCGGCAGAATCCACTGCGTTCCGTTTTGCAAAGCACGACAAGGATCAATTCCCGGACATCATTACCGCAAACGAAAACGGTTCTCCTTATTACACCAATTCTTCGCACTTGCCTGTCGGCTACACGCAAGACATCTTCAGCGCCCTCGACGTCCAAGATGAACTGCAAACGCTCTACACTTCCGGAACCGTTTTCCACGCATTCCTCGGCGAGCGCCTGCCGGACTGGAAGTCTGCCGCCAATCTGGTGAAGAAGATTGCGGAAAATTACAAGCTTCCATACTACACGCTTTCTCCGACATATTCCATCTGCACCGATCACGGTTACTTGAACGGCGAACAAAAGGTTTGTCCGCACTGCGGAAAGCCCACCGAAACGTGGAGCCGCATTACCGGCTACTACCGCCCGGTCAAAAACTGGAACGACGGAAAGCTGCAAGAATTCAACGATCGACAGGTTTACAAGCCAGAATCTTCGAAGCTTTCGCACACGATTACCCGTGAAACGGCTCAGGCTTCTTCCGCGCCTACCGCAGCTCCGGTCAGCGCCGATATGGGAAAAATCGCGATGCTCTTTACCACCAAGACTTGCCCGAACTGCAAAATGGCCAAGTCCATTCTCGACAGCGGTCATTATGCGTATAAAGTCGTGGACGCCGAAGTCGATGTGGATCTGACCAAAAAATTCGATGTGAAGCAGGCTCCTACTTTAGTTGTTGTGGACGGAGATTCTGTGGAGCGCATCCAGAACGTATCGAACATTAAAAAGTTCGTGAAGGGCTAGCGGATGACGGATCTGATTGTTGTTGGAGCAGGTCCAGCAGGGTTAACCGCAGCCCTTTACGCCGCGCGGGCAGGGAAGACGGTTAAGATCATCGATGCCGAAGGGATCGGCGGTCAAATCGCCAAATCGCCGCTTGTGGAAAATTATCCGGGCATAGCCAAAATGAGCGGGATGAGCTTTGCCGATAATTTGTACGAACAGGTTTCGTCGCTCGGGGTGGAGTTCGAACTGTCGGCGGTTCTTCGAATTGAAAAGGGCGAAAACGGGACGCACATTGTCGTGACCGAAGACGGGGATTTTGAATCGCGTGCCGTGATTCTTGCCACGGGCGCTAAACACCGCCTTTTGAACGTTCCGGGAGAAGATGAATTCCAAGGACACGGAATTTCTTACTGCGCGCTCTGTGACGGAGCCTTTTTCAAAGGACGACCGGTCGCAGTGATCGGTGGTGGAAATACAGCTTTAACCGACGCCATTTACCTTTCGGCAATCGCTTCGGAAGTAACCATTTTACATCGCCGCGACGAATTCCGTGCGGATGAAAGTTTGATGGACCGCGCAAGGAGCATCCCGAACATTTTATGGCTTCCGAACGTGAACATCGAAGAATTTCAAGGTTCCGGAAACTTGACAGCCATCCGTTATACCGATAAGCTTAACGGATCCGAAAAGCTCTTAAAAACCGATGCCGCATTCATCGCCATCGGGCAAGTTCCAAACAACGGCATTTTCAACCAAATAACGGATTTGGACGAAAACGGATACTTTATTTCGAATGAAAGCGGCGCGACAAAATTCCCCGGGATTTTTGTCGCAGGCGATTGCCGAAAAAAGGATGTTCGCCAGCTGACTACGGCAATCGCGGACGGCGCAAATGCCGCCGTCGCCGCCTGGAAGTATATCAACGCAGCCGTTTCTTCAAATTCGTAAGTTTTTTGAAACTTTCTATATCAAACAGTCTTTCAAATAGGCAGTTTTTTTCTAAGTTTCTCTTGCAATTCACTGCGGGGAAACATGTATTCATGGAGGTTCTTATGAAACATTTCCGTTTTCTGGGGCTAATCGTAGCCTCTTGTGCCATTATCTTCGGTTGCGACAATTCTTCGAGCGCATCGGACAATGACAGTTCTTCTTCTGTCGCCGAAGAAATCTCATCCACTTCCAAGGATAAGTCTTCGGATTCCAAGGAAACCTCTTCCGCTTCCAAGGATAAGTCTTCAGATTCCAAGGAATCTTCTTCCGCTTCCAAGGACAAGTCTTCCGACTCCAAAGGAAGCTCTTCTTCGAGCTCTGTAGAAGAACTCGATATAAGCAACTGCGAAACAGCTAAAGACGCAAAGCTCCAGGCACAGATTTCTGAAGCTACCGCAGCATTCATGAACATGGTTTATTCGAGCGAATTCGCTCTCAAAACTGTCGAAAACTACAAGAATTTCCAGTCCGAAATCGCTAATGCAACAGAACTCTTCAGTTCCGCTCTCGAAAGTCAGCCGGGCAACTGCGAAGCTCAGCTCGGTTACGCTCTCGTCAGCATTGTAAACCTTCTGAACGATGCAGAGCTCAACACGATTATCGACACGCTTTTAAACGGAAGCTCCAACCAAAAAAGAGCTTTGATCAACATCTATCAGGCAGAAAACTACGCAAGCGAAGTCGTCAAGACCGCAATCCAGGCCAACACGACTCTGATTACGGACCGCATTCAAGGTATCGTTGAATCGAACGCACTCCCGACTGTGCAGCAGTCCCTTAAAATTTTCAAGAATTTAATCGACAACGACTTCTATTACGTTTACGAAGCCGACGGAATTGAATTCTCCTTGGGCAAGGGAGAATTCCAACTTACCGCAGGCGCACTCCAGGCAACTGAAGCAGCTCTTACAATTCTTGCCTCTCACGATCTCGATGCATCGCTCGACGGTTCTTACAACTGGATCCAGTCTTTGAGAACTTCCAGCTACAACACGACAGACAGCACCAAAGCTCGCCTCTATTCAAATGCTGTGGATCATGCTCTTTCCCTTTTAAGCACCGAAACGAATTTCCTCAGCATCAAGCAATCTTGGAGAACCAAGTATACCGCCATTCCGGACTTGCTCGACAGCGCCGTGGGTAACGTGAAAAACGGTCTCCAGACACTTTTGGACAGCGCAGATGCGAAAAAGAAAGCCACTTCCGCAGCCCTTGCAATCAGCAACGGCGAAATGGGCGATATTTCCAAGTCGGATGTCAAAAAGGCTATCGACGCTCTCAGCTCCGCTCAAAAAATCATTCGTACATCCGTTACTGTCAATCTCGGTGAAGACATGACTCTTGAAATCTGCCCGAAAAAATTCTTCGGCATTGTCGACGGTATTCAGGACTACCTCCCGTATTACAAGTTGCTTCCTATGGACGAATGGTTTGACTTCATGGAGGACTCTAGCTTATACACATGGACTCCGGATTTTAATACGCCTGACGCAATCAACTTAGCCCAAATGGATCTCAAGCAACGAATCATGGTCAATTTCGACACCATCACAGACGTTATTTTCGAAAACGATAGTTCGCTTATTTACTATACCGAAACCAACCCCGGTCAAGCAACTCTCGTATGGAAAAATATCACAGAAGGCGACCTTTATGACGACTGCAAAGTCGCATTCAAAAACGTAACCGGTCCCGCAAGCTTTGGACTTGCACAAGCTCTGTTCGGCCTTTCGGAAAAATACTGCATCGAAACCGAAAATGAAGAAATGTTATTCGCATCTCTTAGCGAGGATCTCGTTCCAACCGTTTTCCACTTCACGGATTCTGAAGGCAACACGACCGTTTCGCTCACGAAGTTTGTCGAAGAATTCAAAAACGGCAACCTCGATCCTGAAAACGCATCTAAATACATCATCTTCCCGGATCCGACCATCAACGGAGTTTTCCCGAACATGACCCAGGAAAAGATGAGCTACATCTTCTTGATGATGCTGTTTAGCGCAACCAAATAATTAAAAGCAGATGCTTCAAAAAATCCTCGTCTTCTTTTTGACTTTCGCAGCTTTGGTTTCTGCAGAGTGGAAGGAGACGGGCATGGCCCGCTGTAGCGGGCTTTTTTTGTTGAATAAATCAAACGCCAGTGCGAACGTTTTCGGATGCCAAATTCTGGATTCCGTTCGCACAAGCGTTTTAGATGTCGACGCCAAGTTACGCGATTATAGTGCAAAAGCCTCTTGGATGTATAACGGCTGGAAAATCAAGCCAGAATGGAACGTACCCGAAGCAGAAATCGGAACCCGTGGAAAATTCCGTCATCTTGTCTTAGAAGCCTCTGTCGCCGGCAACGGTGAACATCTACGCGGTCTCGCAGAATCGGCAATCCAAACCGCAGATTCCCTCGCTTACATCGGAACACGCTTTGGCGGAGGATCCGTAGGAACTATAAACGCCAAGTGGACAATGCTCCATCCGAACGGAATGCTCGATACGATGGACCTAGAATACGAAACGCGTTACAGAACGAAAGGCGTTTTTATCGGATCCAAAATTTTCAATCATACGGCTGAAGTCAACTGGGATTTTTTCCATACACGTCGGGCACCTTTTGAAGACGTCCATTATGCCATTCGAGATTCGAGCGAAGGCTTTCTGGGACGTTTCCATTATGGTTACCATGCTTCCGAAGGGACTTTCCAATTTTTAGCGCTTTGGGCGCATTTGAATTCAGAATTCTTTTTGCTCCGTTCCGAAGAAGACAACGTAAAGCGTTTTGGCTATTTGGAACTCAAGGGTAACTTGGAAGGCGCCAACCTTTCTTATGAAAATCGAAAATGGGACCTGCAAGCGGGCGCCTTCTTTTTACAGCTAGAAGTGCCTCGTCACGCAGAGAAATTTTTTGAAACTCTGGCCCCGAACCGCGCCCTGGATTATTCCCTGCTCCAAGTATTAGCGTCCAGTTTTTACAAGATCAACTACCGCATGTATGGCGATCTTTCGGGATTCCTTTCGCACTTAAAAATAAAACGGACATTCGAATTTACACCGGGGGAATTTCACCTGCACCCGGCCATTGGCGCAGACTTCTTTTATGTGCAAGGAGAACTCGACGGCGCCCAAGAAAACGTGACAACCTCATTCATTTTTTCCAAAGTTTCTAAAAAGACTTTTGAAGGAAACCTAAAGACATTCGGCGTCATTGCGAATATTGCATTCGCCATCGAAAGCCCCAAACGCCGTTTCTTTTTAGACGCCAATGCATACCAAATCGCTCCGATTGCATTGTTTAAGGAGCTCAATAAAACCGATGCAGACGGAAACGAAAGTTCCATTTCGTTAGGCGGGGAATCGTCCTCCAAATCCAAAACGGAATACCTTCCGTTCAAAACAGGTTTTGCCTTCGACGCTTCCTTCGGGATCCACTTCTAAGGCAAAATTTTTAAATCAACCTTTAGGGATTGCCGCAATCAGCCTTTGAGTATAATCCTCTTTCGGATGCAAAATGATATCACGGCTTAGGCCCATTTCTACGATTCTGCCTTGATACATGACTGCAACACGTTCCGTGTACTGCGCCACGAGCCCCATATTATGCGTAATGAGCAGCACAGCCGTGTGAGATTCCACCGCCATCCGTTTCAGAACGGCAAGAACCGCCGCTTGAACCGTCACATCGAGAGCCGTCGTCGGTTCATCGGCAATAATCAAATCCGGATGAGGAAGAAGCGCCATCACAATGCAAACGCGTTGGAGCATCCCGCCGCTCATTTCACAAGGATAACCGCGCATCACGCGCTCCGGGTCCGCAAAACCGGCGGACTTCAGAAATTCGCGAATCTTTTCCAAAGCCTCTTTTTTGGGAACTTCCGGAATCGCTTCGAGCAATTGACTTTGGATCGTTCTCACCGGGTCGAGCGCCTGCATCGGCTCTTGGAAAATCATGGAAATTTTTTTGCCGCGGACTCCCCGAAGTTCAGGAAGCGAAAGCTTCAAAAGGTCCTTGCCGTCAAAGATTGCGGAACCGGAAATCGCCTTTGCCGAAGGCTTTGGCAAAAGCCCGAGCAGGCTCATCGAAGTCACGCTTTTTCCGCTGCCCGATTCCCCGACCAGCGCAAAGAATTCCCCCGCGTGAATGTCGAACGAAACGTTAAACGTCACCTGCTTACTGCCGAATGCGACAGAGATGTCTTTTGCCGAAAGGATTACCGGAGCATCATTCATAGCGGTCTCCAGATTTCGGGTCCATCGCGTCGCGAATGCCTTCCCCGACAAACGTCGTGAGCAGGAGCGTCACAAAGAGGGCGGCGACCGTGCAAATGGAAATCCACGGTGCGTAAAGATTGTTCAAGCCTTCACTCATAAGTTCGCCCCAGCTGGGTGTCGGCGGTTCCAGGCCAAAGCCCAAGAAGTCAAGGGATGTCAAACTTCCTATGCCGCCGATGAGCGTAAACGGAAAGAGCGTAATCACCGGGGTGAGAGCGTTCGGAAGGATTTCCTTGAAGAAGATTCTCATATGGCCCATGCCGAGCATTTTCGCCGCACGCACGTACTGTTGCGAACGGAGTTTCAGGTATTCCGCACGCATGTAATAGCTCAAAGAAATCCAGTTGAAAACGGCCATGATGGCAATCAGCAGCACAAAGCTTCTGCCGTAAATCGACCCGATCAAAATCACCACGTAAAGGAACGGGAGAGACGACCAGATTTCAATGCCGCGCTGCATCAAAATGTCCCACTTCCCGCCGAGGTAACCTTGGATACCGCCGATGACAATGCCGAGGAACGTGCCGAGCAAAGTCAAAAGCAAGCTAAAGCTCATACAAATGCGGAACCCGTGGATAAGCCTCGAAAGCACGTCGCGCCCATGCGCGTCCGTTCCCAAAAGATGTTTTGAACTCGGAGCGAAAGGCGGCGTTCCTTCCGCCGAAAGATCCGCCTTCAAAGGATCCTGCTCAATGAGCGGCATCAGCGCCCAGACATTTTTACCGCTTTCTTCGGCGTCCGCAATCAGCTTCGGATAATCCGGCTCCGTTTCATAAATCCCGCCGAATTCCGTTTCCGCATAAGTCACGAACGCGGGAAAATAGGTTTTGCCTTCATAGCGCAAAATCAAAGGTTCGTCGTTTACAAGCCAAGGCGAAACGAGCGAAAACGCATACAGCACAAGCAGAGCGCAAAGCGATCCGAACGCAATTCTGTTCTTTTTGAACTGGCGCAGCTTTTTCTGCATTTCTGGAGAAAGGAATCGCATCAGTTGAACCTAATCCGCGGATCGACAAAGGTGTACAAGATATCGCTGAACAAACGTCCGAACATCGTGAGCACGCTCGAAAGTAAAATCACGCCCATCACCACGTTGTAATCGCGGTTCACCATGGAGTTGTAATACAACAGGCCCATGCCGTCGATGTCAAAAACCTTTTCGATCAAAAGCGCTCCGGCAAACAGCAGGGTAAAAACTTCGGAAAGTCGCGTCACAATCGGAATTAACGCGTTGCGAAGCGCATGGCGCACCAGCGCCTGCCTAAAGGAAAGTCCCTTCGCCATCGCCGTCCGCATGTAATCGCGCCCGAGTTCTTCCAAAACGCTGTTTTTCATCAAGAACGTTAGGAACGCAAATTCGCTGATCATATAGCAGACCATCGGGAGCGTCCAGTGCATTAAAACATCGCCGATCTTTTCGCCAAAGCTCAAGTCTTCAAAATCTTCCGAGACCACTCCGCCAAGCGGGAAAATATCGAGGAAGGAGCCTCCCGCCAAAAAGATAATCAGCAAAATGCCGAGCGCATAACCCGGCATCACGTAGCCCGAAAAAATCACCGCGGACGAAACCTTGTCAAACAGCGAATGGTTCTTCACGGCCTTCGCAAGGCCAAGCGGAATGCACACGAGATAACTCAGCAAAAAAGAAGTCAGGCCAAAAGCGAGCGAAATCGGAAACCGCGAAGAAATCACGTCCCAGACAGGGAGACCATAAGTATAGGAAGTCCCCAAATCCAAATGGACCACATTCCACAGCCAGTCCAGGTACCGCTGCCATGCCGGCTTGTCAAAGCCGAAATAACTCTGGATTTCCGCAATCTGCTCCGGGGAAATCGACTTGGAAGCATTTGCGCCCCCGTGCATCGCAGCCGCCGACTGGACCTTTGCAATCATCTCTTCTACCGGGCCGCCGGGAATCAACTGCACCAGGGCAAAGCAGACGACCGTAATTCCTAAAATCGTAGGAATCATCAATAGGAGTCTGCGGATGATATAGGCTTTCATTACAGGCGAATTTAACTATTTTTAGTGGCACTATGAACCAAGTTGCGGAAAACCTTGTTAAAAACCGTGAAGAAGCAAGCCATACAGCCCTGCTTCTGATTTCGGGAAGCCTCATCACATTATACCTGACCGCGAATTTAATGGCGGTCAAGCTCATCTCCATCTTCGGCATTACGATCTTTGACGCCGGAACGATTACGTTCCCCTTTGCATACATGCTCGGCGACGTCCTCACCGAAATCTGGGGATTCAAGGCTGCCAAGCGCGTGATCGTTTTGAGCTTTTTCTGCAACATTCTCATGGTCCTTGCGACGACCGTGGGCGTTTACCTGCCCTATCCGGATTACACGGCGGAAACGGCGAACGCCTATGCGCAGATCTTCGGCTACGTGCCGCGCATCGTGATCGCTTCGCTGATTTCGTTCCTGATCGGCGAGCTTTCAAATTCCTGGTCGCTGATCAAGATCCGTGAAAAGACCGGCGGAAAGCACCTTTGGGCGCGCACCATCGGAAGCTCGGTCATCGGCCACATGCTCGACACGGGCCTCTTTGTGATTCTCGCCTTTGCGGGAACCGCCCCGTTTATCGACCTGCTTTCGATGATCGGAATCCAGTACGTGTTCAAGCTTGGCGTCGAAGCGATCTGTGCAACGCCGATCGCCTACCTGATGATTTACAAATTGCGGAAAAAACTCGGAATTCCGCACCCCGGCAAAAAAGCTTAAAGATTTTTTACTTTCATTTTTGCCATTTCTGCGCAAAAACCGCCAAAATTTGTAAAATTTCCACAAAAAAGCACTTGAAGGCACGGAGAGGAGAAGGTTCTCCCTTGACAAACGGGGTAAAATTTTCTCTCTTTGGGGGCGTTCAAACTGAAGTTTCACCCTTTTTGGAGATAAGCACATGCCTTGCGGAAAGAAAAGAAAGCGTAAGAAGATTGCGACTCACAAGCGTAAGAAGCGTCGTCGTCGTGACCGTCAGAAGAAGAAAATCCGCTAGTTGATAGCTGATCTCTTTCCGAAGACATACGGAAATTGCTAAAAGGAATGCTCACGAGGCATTCCTTTTGGATTTTAAAGAGAATTTTTAGCATCTTTGGCTTATGGAACAGATCGAAGGCACGCTCAAAACCATCACCTACCACAACACCGAAAACGGATTTTCGGTGCTGAAGTTCATTGTGGCAGGAGAAGCGCGCCCTGTCGCCGTCACAGGGACATTCCCTGAACTTTCGATCGGGGAGAACCTGCGCATGCTGGGTGATTGGAAAATCCACCCGAAGTACGGCCGCCAGTTTCTTTGCCAAAAAAGCGAAGTCATTTTTCCCGAAACAAGCGAAGGACTTGTCGCCTATCTTTCGGGAGGGCTTTTTAAGGGCATCGGCGAAGCGACCGCCAAACGCCTTGTCGATACCTTCGGCGACGACCTGGTGAACATTCTCGACGGGGACGGCGACGAACTTGCCAAAAGAAAGATCAAAGGGCTTTCCGGCAAAAAAGTCACGCAGTTTTTGCAAGACTGGAAGCAAATGCGCGAAAGCCGCGAAACGATGCTCTTCTTGTACGGTCACGGCATTACGGGAAGTGTCGCGCTTCGATTATGGCGACAGTACAGCGTCAACACCATTTCGATCATTACCCAAAACCCTTACATTCTTTGCGAAGAAGTCTGGGGCATTGGATTTTTAAAAGCCGACGAAATCGCCCGCAAAGTCGGGATTCCCGAATGGAGCGAAGAGCGTCTAGAAGCGGGCATTTGCTACGCCATGCTCAAGGCTTCTTCCGGTGAAGGACACACGTACCTGCCAAAAGAAACCCTTCTTTCCAATGCCGCGCAGGAAATGCGCCTGCACCTGGACAGCGAAGAAGCTTACCAAGACCTGCATTACGCTTTAGAGCAACTCTTGAAAGCGCAAAAGCTTTTGGACGATGCCGGGAAAATCGCCGTACCGGGACTTGCCCGTTCTGAAGCCTTTGTGGCAAATTTTATAACAGGCCGAATTCAAAATGCAGACGCTTCTGAATTTGGAAACACCCAAGAACTCGAAGCGTTCCTTTCGGCTTTTGAAGCGGCGCAAGGCTTTACTTACGACCCCGTCCAAAAAGCGGGAATCGTCAAAGCGTTCCAAAGCAAGATCTTTATTATCACAGGCGGTCCGGGCACCGGTAAAACGACCCTCTTAAAGGGAATCCTCGCCCTCGCGGAATCCGAAGAAGTGGACGTCACCCTCGCCGCCCCCACGGGCCGCGCCGCACGCCGCATGCAAGAAGTCACCGGCCACAACGCCAAAACGTTGCACCGGCTTCTTGAAATCAATCCGGAAACCCGCCGTTTTACCCGCGACGAAAATTTTCCCATCGAAACGGGCATCATGATCGTCGACGAATTTTCGATGGTCGACACCTGGCTTTGCGCGGGACTCATGAAGGCTCTGCCGGAACGCACGCACCTTGTGCTCATCGGCGATAAGGATCAGCTGCCGAGCATTGGGCCGGGAAATGTTTTGCGCGACCTGCTTTCGATTCCCGAGATTCCCTGCATTCGACTGGAACGCATTTTCCGTCAAGCGGGCGGAAACGACATCGCCGAAAAGGCGACGCTCATCAATCAAGGACGAAAGCCTTCACCTGTCGAAGGAAACAACTTTCACTACATTCCGTTCGAGCATCCAGACGAAGCTCTGCACCTGTTATCGGAACTGGTCACGGAACGCATTCCGCAGACCTTGAAAGGCCCTGTCAAGGATTTACAAGTTCTCGTTCCCATGCACAAAGGTCCTCTCGGCACCATCGAGCTGAACGACTTTTTGCAAAAGCTTTTGAACGATTCCACCAAGGAATTCAAATCGCAAGGCATTAACTGGAAGTTCGGCGACCGCGTGATGCAATTGCGGAACAATTACGAAAAGAACGTTTTCAACGGTGACGTCGGAAAAATCATCGCCCTCGTCAAAAACGATCAAAAGATTACCGTGGATTACGAAGGGCATCTGGTCGGCTA
>DGSB01000020.1:13671-20302 GCA_002390045.1 Fibrobacter sp. UBA4373 | reverse complement strand
CGTCAGTCGCTGCGACGACGAGGATTGCGCCGTCCATCTGGGCTGCACCGGTCACCATGTTCTTGACGTAGTCAGCGTGCCCCGGGCAGTCGACGTGCGCGTAGTGACGTTTTGCAGTCTGGTATTCAACGTGGGAGGTGTTGATCGTGATGCCACGAGCCTTTTCTTCCGGTGCGTTGTCGATTTCATCGAACTTCTTTGCTGCGGCGAGGCCCCTTGCAGCGAGAGTCGTGCAAATTGCGGCCGTCAGGGTCGTCTTACCGTGGTCAACGTGGCCGATTGTACCGATGTTGCAATGCGGCTTGGTTCTTTCAAAATGTTCTTTTGCCATAATTATAGCCTCCGAATTATTTAGAGCCCAGATCGGGATTTGAACTCGAGACCTCTTCCTTACCAAGGAAGTGCTCTACCACTGAGCTACCTGGGCATTAATCTTCCCCCGTTACGTTCGTAACGGGGGAAGCATTTTAGCGTGGGCCGTCGTGGTTTCGAACCACGGTAGACGTAAGTCAACGGATTTACAGTCCGTCCCCTTTAACCACTCGGGCAACGACCCTTTTGTCGAGCCAAAGATAGGAATCGAACCTACGACCGGCTGATTACAAATCAGCTGCTCTACCAGCTGAGCTACTTTGGCAAGTCTCCGTCTTTGAACTCGAAAAGTCAAACTCGGAGTGCGGCAAATCTAGATGGATTCTTGGATTTTGTCAAGGAATAAACCCAAACTTCGATGAAAAAAATCTTTTTTCCTGTTTTTTTGTCCATTTTCCACAAGAAAAATGTGGATAAAATGTAAATAGTTTGTTTGCTAATGTGAATAAGCCTTAAACTTCTCCTAACCTCAACGGAATCAACAAATTATATACTTTTGGAACATGGAAAAAGAAATCAAATACAGCCCGATAGAATACACCGCCCACATCGAAGTCCGCTATGCGGAAACCGACGCGATGGCAATCGTTCACCATTCCGTTTATGCCATCTGGTTTGAACAGGCTCGAACGGAAATATTCAGAGTAAACGGAGTTCCGTTCTCCGCATTTGAAGCAGAAGGCTACCACAGCCCTTTGCTTTCGATCGAAACGCAATTCATTAAGCCGTGCCGTTACGGAGAAATCGTAGACGTTCACTTGCAGCTCGCCCAAATCGACCGCTTGCGTTTTGCATTCTTCTATAAGGTAACTGTGAACGGAGAACTGCGCACAACAGGAAAAACGACGCACATCTTTACAATGCACGACAAGCCCTGCCGCCACGCGCCAGAGCCATTCCTCAAGGCATTCTTCAACGAATCCGTCTAGCCATTACGTACAAAATAACTCCCCTTGGCGGATACCCTCCGCCGGGGATCATTCTGCCGGAAGAATGATTTCGATGTGACTCGTGCTGACGTTCAGGAAGTGCGTGCGGAACAAATCCTTGCCTTCACGGTCAGTGACGTTCACCTGCGTTACAGCGATAAATTCTTTATTTTCACGGACATAATCGGTAAGGCGTTCATCACGCATCGTATCGATTTCGCCCGTAATGATAAAAGTATCTGTCCAAATTTTAACTAGCATAGTCTAAATATAAACATCCCTACGTCTTTTTGTGGATTCGTTTATCGGATAGGATCTAAATGGATGACCCATATGTCTGTTCGACTGCCGACACGAACCGGAGGCCCCCAGGAGTCGATCCCGGAGGATACAATCCACGGGACTTTGTCTAAAGTTCCCAAACCGTCCGACAGGCGCCAAAAGAACCCGATCAAAGCGGTAGCCGGGAAAAATTGCCCGTTATGCGTATGGCCCGAAAGTCCAAGCAGCGGAAGTCTTCCCCGATATTCCGATTCAATTCCTTTGGGCTGATGATCGAGCAGAATCCAGAGCTTTGCGGAATCCGACGGTAAAAGATCCTTCAAGGATTTGCGTTCCACCGCACGAGCGCGCGCCACCTGAAAGTCCGTTCTGCCCGTAAAACAGGCAAGAGATGTGCAGATTGTGGAATCGTCCAAGACGATCATTCCGTTTCGACGCATCCAGTTTTCCGGTTCCGAGCCAGATCTTTCCGCATAGGCTTCGTGATTCCCGTTGATTCCGATAGCGGCTACTTTCGCCGTTTGCGTTAAACGGCGAAAAAGAGAGTCATACCCCATTTCAGAAAGCGCCTTGTCATTCACGTCCGCAAGGTCCCCGCCAAAGAGAAGGAAGTCCGGCGCGATGCGATCGAGTTCCGCGCCCAAGCGGACCAGTTTCTGTTTGGAAAAAAGAGGGTCTATGTGCAAATCGCTGAAAAACACCGCGGTAAAAGGTTCTTCCACAGCAGGACTTACGATGCGCGCGTCCCGAATCCGGTAATTCAAATTCAGCGGGACACCTATCAAGAAGAATACGCTTGTCGTCGCAAGGCCCAAAGCGAACGCGATTCGATGGCCCCGAAGCAACCAGCCTGGCGCAAACCGTTTCCTATAAGCTATCCGGTGCAAGAAGCGAACGATATCCCAAATAATAAAGACCAGTGCGGCTTCGCAAAGCCAAACCGTCGAAAAGGCTCCCACAAGCGCTCCGACGAAGGACTCCCGAAAAAAGAAACCTCCGACGAACAAAAGAATGATGGCAGCCGAAAACAGCGTTCCCCGAACCCCGGGGATTACCGCCCGGAAATGAAAAAACAGATAAAGGACGAGCAAAAGGAAGACAATAAGGAAAATCATACGGAACTTTGCTTCCCTGAAAAGGCGGTGAAACTTCCGCAAAACAATCTAAAAAACTTGCATTCAAAAAAAATGATTCCCTTTTTCATTTTGGGTGTATTTTGAAAATGAATAAAGCAAGGAGTTTTTTATGGTTTCCAAAAGAACAGAACCGCAACTCTCGTATCTGAACACAAAGTTCTTGGAAAGCGACGCAGGTCGCCAAGTCCGCATTCTTTCGGAATTCCGGGCACCAGGCGTCGTCCTCGAAGAAGCCGGCATCGACAATATGATCGTCATGTTCGGTTCCGCGAGAACAATCGGGACAAAAGACTTGAAAAAGAAGTTGAAAACCGCCAAGGATCCCAAAGAAATCAAGCGTTTGGAAAAGCTTTCCAAAGTGGCTGAATATTATGACGCTGCTCACATGCTCGCCAAACTGTTTGGAGCTTGGATCAAGAAGCACAAAGAAAGCCGTTATGCAATTTGCACCGGTGGCGGCCCGGGCATTATGGAAGCCGGAAACCGTGGTGCACACGATGCCGGCGTGCCGTCGACAGGTTTCAACATCAAGCTGCCTTACGAACAGCATGCGAACCCGTACATCGATCCGGAAGCGAACCTGCAGTTCCGCTACTTCTTTATCCGCAAATTCTGGTTTATGTTCAAGGCCCGCGCCTTGATCGTATTCCCCGGCGGATTCGGAACTTTGGACGAACTTTTCGAAACATTGACCTTGATTCAGACGAACAAGCTGCACAACAAGGTTCCCGTCGTACTTTTCGGCGAAGAGTACTGGAGAACACTCTTAAATTGGGACTTCCTTGTCGACACCGGCATGATCAATCCGGAAGATCTGAAGATTTTCCATATGACAAGCGATATCGGTGATGCTTATGCGTATGTGACCCAGAGGCTTGAGCAACACGAGAAACTCCCTTCCAAGGCTGGGCTCCACTTCTTTGGCTACCACAAATAGCTAAATTGCGCGCGTGATTGAAAATCGTTTTGCAGAATTTTTTGACCGTCTTTCGCGTAAACTCGCCGTCCGCGAGCATTACACGATGGACGATTACCAGTGGTGGCTCGACCACAACCCCGTGTATTTGCACAGCGGTGCGGTAGAACGAATCCAGTTGCTAGACCGTTTGACCCTAGATGGGACGAACGATCTGTTCCGAGCCAGTTATTGGATTGAGCGTCCCGGCGATGATGAACGCCACGGCGAACGCAACATCGTCATCAAATTCTGCAAATATTATGTGCCTCCTGGACCGAACCGTTTACATCGTCTGAACATGATTATCAGTTCGTTCGAGGATGAAATCCGCATTAACAATTTGATCCGCGCAACAAACGTAGAAGGCGTCGTTCAAAGCTTGGGAGGCGGCATTGCCGGTAGACTTCCCTATTTGAAAATGGAACTGATCAAAGGTTGCTCGCTCGACAAGATGTTCAAGCATGACATCTCGAAAGACGAGCTGGTTCCGCGCGTGGCTCAGATCGCCTACCTGGCGAATACCATCAGCCAACTGCACTACTACCAGATTGTACACAAGGATTTAAAGCCCAAGAATCTTCTTTTGTGCCAAGATCCGACGCACATCAACAACCATAAAATTCTGGTATGCGATTTCGGTTACGCCCAGGCAAAGCTTCGTGAAAGCGTGACGGAATACGGCGGACAAATGACCCCCGCCTACAGCGCTCCGGAGCAAGCCGTGATGGGAGAAAACCTTTCTAGCTCCGTCGACTACTTTAGCTTTGGCATTATTATGCATGAGTATCTGACCGGAAAGAACCCTTTCCCGGATACGATCAAGATTTTTACGGAAGACCATTACCACATCACGGAACGCTATCTCGAATATCTGCGTACCGGTCGCGAAAACACTTTCTACGACGACCGATTCCCGGAAATTCACGATTGGATCGACCAACTGACCACATTCGACAGCATTGAACGGATGCAGAAAAGCGAAAACCTTTTTAACATCGCCCACAAGCTGCGCGAACGCGTGAACGCTCTCGGCTACCGCGATGTCAATACGGACTTCTTGTGGAATCAGCTGCGGGAATACCGCGGAGAAACTAAACGGCAATAACTTTCGAGGCTTATATGGCTCGTATTCTTGCGTTCTGCAAATCTCCATTGACGATTTGCATTGTATTCGTTCTTTTTTTAGGGGTGTTGAATCTCAAAATTCAATATGCACCGGAGCTTGCCGAATGGTCTCGGGACCGCGCCGCGCTCAAGGAATTTGACGCCTACTGGGAATCCGAAGGGGCCCAAAAATTCAAGGATGTCGGAGTGGAGCCGACAGAAAAAATTTATACGGAAGAACGCGATGCGTTCATGAAAAAGTTCCATGCGAACAATCCGACGCTCGTACCGGAAACACGCATCGCCCAGATGACGGAAGATTTCCAAGCCTGGTGGGAAACGACCGGGAAAAAGTCTTACGCCGTGAACGAAGTCGCCCCCGACGAAAAGCTTTACAAAAAAGAACTCAAGCGTTACATCCAAGGCTATACAAAAAACATTCCCAAATACCAGCTCTTCTATATTCCAGAAGATTCAAGTTTCGCTTCGCTATTGACTTGCTGGTTCCTGTTCCCAAATGCATTATCCTTTGTCTTTTTTGCGATAGGATTTTTGTTCGCGATGAAATTCATGGAAAAACGTTGGGGATACTTGCAAAGCAGCCTTTTCTTTGCCATCGGAATTTTAATCAGCGGATTTGCTTTTGCTGGAACCCTTTCTCTTTCGTATTTTGAACGATACTCCGACACGCCTTACATGGGAATGAGCCTTGCCCTTTCTATCCTTTTAGGAATTGTCGCGTTTGGCCCCAAAAATACCGTGGCAAAACCTGTGACAGCAGGCGCCATCGCCATTCTTTGCGCAGACGTTTTGACCAACTGGAACCTAAACCCGAATCTTTACGGTTGGGTCGCGATTCTCGAAGTCATCTTCTTTGGAATCGGTGCCGTTCTCGGCGTTCACGTGCCCCATTTCACCGGCAGCGCCTCTTCTTCGAAAAAAGGATCTTCCGTCCCAAGTGAAACCGTCATCGATCCCAAAATTCGTACCCGCCAAGAATTAAAAGACGCAATCGATTTGGCCAACAAGGCGGAATACGAACACGCAAGCGAGATCCTTTCTAAATACTTTGGGCTTCTCTTCCGCGAAAATCCTTTGGATATTCCCGCGATTGAAAAAACGGTCGAATCCATGCTCTACCCGCACTTCTTCTTTACCATTCCGGGAATGGTATGGATGTCCTGGGGGTCCGAAGCGATCAAAAAGAAATTGCCCAAAATAGCAGTGGATCTGTACGAAAAGGGAATCTCCGTCGAAAAAGACGAAAAAGTTCGCCGCCGGGGCCTGTTTTACGTGGGAGATCTTCGTTTAAGAGAACATTTGGAAGAAGAAAAGGGCCGAGAAGCCCTCGAAAAGGTCATTCAAATGGACTCTAGCGACATTTTGGCAAATGAAGCTCGCAAACTGCTTTCGAAATAGCTATTTTAAAGGATACTATGAGTAACGTAGAAATTTTCGATTCGACTTTTGCATTGACGATTCTCGTCATCTTGGCTGTGGCAGTCCCCCTGCTTCTCCTCTTTTCGAACTGGATCCTTCATCCGGGTCGACTCAAAAATACGACGATCAAGGGTACACCCTATGAATGCGGTCTTGCCCATGTCGCAGGAACGGCAAACGAACGCTACCCGATCAAGTATTACATGGTCGCCATGCTCTTCTTGGTTTTCGATATCGAAGTCGCTTTCCTCTACCCGCTCGCCGTCGTTTTCCTTTCGAGCCCTTGGAGCCTGCTTGTTGTGCTTCTCGCCTTCTTGCTCATTCTCGAAAGCGGATACCTTTACCTCTACCGTAAGGGAGTCCTCGACTGGAACAAGCTGTCGGACTAAGAATCGAGAAAATTTGAAAAA
>DGSB01000020.1:0-13626 GCA_002390045.1 Fibrobacter sp. UBA4373 | reverse complement strand
TTTGAAAAAGATCTGTAACTAAAAGGCTTCTCGCAAATAAATGGTCAAGCCTAAATATTTTCCGTCCACAAGAGAAATGTCTCCGCGGGCATAAGTCTTTTCGGACTTATTCAGCAAAAGCCTTCCGCCAAATCCCGGCGCATAATGCCAGTCGTTCCTTGCGAGTTTTGAAAAATACGGGCCGACTTTTCCCGCTTCAAAAAAGATGGTTCCCGCGAGCCGCCAAAAAAGGGTCTTGCGAAATTCAATCTGCGAAGAAAAGCATTGCCTGTCGAGGAACATTCCTCGTTCTACACCGCGAAATCTTTTAAGACCGTCCAGCGTGGCGAGCATATCAAAAGGAGCATCGCCCTTTCGTATATCGTAATAGGCGCCTACAGCAACAGAGGTTCCCCAAAAAAGATACGTATAGGCTCTCAGATCCACCGTCTGCGCAAAAAAGTTGTAATCACCCCCAAACGCCTTGGAATAAAAGATCTGACGGAATTTTCCGTACACCCCGAAAACAGGCCAGTTCACATTATCCCGAGTATCGAGCGTGAGCTGATAACCGAGACCGGTACGATTTTTACCCAACAACTCGGGCGAAGACACATCTCCCGAATGGAACGATGCATCGTTCGTCTCAAAATAAAAATAGGGGCCAAAGCTCAAATAGCGCGAATAAGGCGGTGGCAAAAGTCCAATGTCCACAGGCAATGTCAGCTTGAACAGATCCATGTCGTAACGCGAATAACGGTCGCGGTCCGGATCGTTTCCCGTTCCATAGTATTTCGCTCGCCAGTTCCAATAGACAAACGAAATATCGGAATGTACAAGTCCTCCTAGCAGATAAAGATCCGGAGAGACATCGACTTCCAGCTGGCCTTTCGTCGTTCCAATGACCGCGAAATCAAAAGAACTCGCCTCGGCGCCCGGGAAATCCGGACGCGTGAAAAGCATGACCAAAGCGCCATACTTTAAGCCGGTTTCTTCCGCATATCCTAAAACCGGCACCGCAGCAAAGCGTTGAAACGAATCCTTTTTCGAAGTGTCGTCTTCGGCAAATGCGGATTGTCCAAGATTCAATAAAGATGCGAGCGCAAGTATTCGGAAGATCTTCATCCTAGCCCTCCCAATTTTCACGAACCGCTTCCTTTGCAAAGCGTTCCACCCAGGAAGGCCGAATGTTCAAACACGGGACCCGTGTAAAATTTCCACCTCCCGCATTTTTGAAAACATCTTGAAGTTCTACATCGATTTCATAAATCGTTTCCAAATTGTCGGCGGTAAAGGACGGGCAAACGACCAGCAGATCTTGATGCTGTTTTCCGATTTCTTCTGCACAAGTCGAAGTAAACGGCCCAAGCCATTTCACCGGTCCAAATCGACTTTGATAAGTCATGCGAATTTCCGCTTCGGGATTTTCGGCCTGGATTTTTTTGCGGAACCACTCCACTTCCGCTTCACAGTCAAGATGGTACGGATCCCCCTTTTCGGCCCACTTTTGCGGCGTGCCATGGAACGAAAAAAGGATGGGACATTTTTTATCCCAGCATTCGAGAATGCCTTGCAAGGTTTCTTCGAGCCAAACTTCATTGAGCGGAAAGCCATCCACAAAATGCATGCGAAGACGGGGGAACTTTTGAAACGCCGCTTGCGAAAGATCACGTACAGCCACCGTCGTCACCAAAGATCGCTGCGGATATAACGGAATCACCCGAACATCCTTTTTGCCGAGTTCTTCAAATTCTTGAAGCGCATCCACAATGGAAGGCTTTGCGCCGAATTCAAAAGCGAAGCGTACCGGAATTTCAGGTCCGATTTCGCGAGCAATTCCTTCCGCAAAAAGTCGCGTGTAATAAATCAGAGGCATTTCGCCAAGGCCTGCGCGGTCCACAAGATCTTGATACTTCTTGGCACTTTTTACGGAGCGCTTCGGAGCGATAATATGCTTTAGCAGCCAGTTCCAATAAAACGGGGGATTTCCTAAAGTATGGCAGTCCCCTAAAAATTCTACCAAATATTTTTCAACGCTCTTCGGGGAAGCGTCTTCCGGAGAGCCCAATTGAACGAATAGAATTGCGTCGAACATATTATTAGTTTAGAAAAATCGGCTATATTTTTTGTGGCGGAAGGAGAATTTATGACGATTGCAGAGAGAATCCAAAAACTTTTAAGCGAAGCAGAACAAGGCCTTGTTGAACGCGAAAATATTTTGCGTTTGCTTTTTCTCGCCGTTCTCACTCGCCAATCTACCTACCTTTACGGCCGTGCGGGATCCGGAAAGCGCTCCGTCGTCACTCACATGCTCGCCGGATTCAAAGGTCTGTCCGTCCAAACCTATGGACGACGCAGCTTCAATTTACCTACCGAACCGGCAAACATCATTCTCTTTACAAGCTTTGACAGCGGATTTCCTCCGATGACGAGCGCCATCAATGCGGTCATCGACGAACACCTTGCGCACGAACTGATTCTCTCCGGAAGGCTTCGTCCGGATGCATCGCTTTCTCAAGCCGGAATTTCCGACAGCATTCATTTGGTCATCTCCTTCCCGGATTCGGTATCTCCCAGCGCTTTGAAAGATTTGCTTTCCGATGCCGGAGACCCGAGCAATTACGCCATTTCGGATGACTTGAAGATTACGCCGGCAGAAGTCCAGAAGTGGTCCGAGGAAATCGAAAAAATTCAAATTTCCGAAGACAGCCTGATTATTTTAAAAGCGATCGCCGTGGAATGCGAACGCAGCAACGTTTACATTTCAGCAAGACGTTGGCGTGGACTTGCGAAGATGGCTCGTGCCCAAGCATTTTTTGCAGGTCGTTCGCAAACGAGCGTTACCGACCTGCTGTTCCTTTCGGAAGATCTCTGGGGAAAGCGAGCGACAAGCGAAGCGATCCGCAAAGGCTACACCGACGGCCTGTATGAATTTTTGAACGCCTATGCGCCGGATCCGGAATGTCTCCGAAAGACAACGCAAGAGCTTTTGATTTCTGCCGAGCATTATAAAAATGCCAACGGAAACCGTTACAAGACGATTACCATCAACGGCGAAGAATATATCAGCTATTCGATTACGGTGTTCAACGAACCGATCACTCTGTTCGCCCCGCTTTCCCGCGTAGGCACCAATGAAGATTTCCATCCGTTGAACGCATTGCACCACGAAGAAACCCGTGCCAAGTGCAATTTCATGGGCGGAGACGTCTGCAAGATTTCTATCGATTCCAAAGCCAAACGTAACGGAATGCGCGCTTCCAGCATTATGCAGAACAATTCCAGCGTTTCCAATTCGACTCCGGTTTACGAAGATTACGCAAAGTTGCCTTCGGAAATTTTGCAGACAAACGATCCGGAAATTATGGAGCAAAACAAGCTCGGTTTGCAGAATGCACACGAAAAGCTCTATGAAGTCATCACGCAAGCCCTGCAAAGTCTCAAGAGCTTAAAAAGCCTGTACACAAACAGTTCTGAATTCCAAAACGATCCGTTCCTGCCCATGCGCCCATATAAATCCTATATGGACATGATCTTAAAGCGTTACAAGGCTTTGAGCGCCTTCTGCAAGGAATTGCAGCAGTACGAAGCGGCGATCGCCCAAGCCTCTACCGGCATTCAGTAATCAACGGAACGCAAAATACACAGCGCCGATCAAGCAAAGAGCGGACCACAGATAGTCCAGCTTTAACGGCTGGTTCATCATGAACACGGCAAATGGTGCGAATACGGTCAGGGCGATGACTTCCTGAATCACTTTGAGCTGCACCACATTTAAAGCCGTATACCCGTAACGGTTCGCCGGAACCTGGATCATGTATTCAAACAGGGCGATTCCCCAACTGGCGATAGCCGCCACAATCCAAGGTTTATTGCCCAAAAATTTTAAATGACCGTACCAGGCAAAGGTCATGAACAGATTCGAGCAGGCGAGCAAGCCTGCCGTAATCAAAGCGACTTTTAACATATTTGAACTTCTGATTGTTTAAATTGACGGCGACGCCATTTGGTCTGAGGACGAGGCGAATTTTTGCGTGCAAAATAAAGAGCAACCAACACGTAAAAAACAACGGACGAAACCGTATGCAACACAACGAATCCGGCAAAGCCTACTCCGCAAGCGATGACCACGCCCAACGAAACTTCCTGAATATTTGCCAACGATTCATCGTCCAACGTATCAAATTCCGAGGGAGAAAGGCCCCACAGCGAAAACAGGAGCGTCTCGCCAGAAACCAATTCTTCCGATAGTTTTTGTTCCGCAGCTACAGTTCGGTCTAACGCCGACTGGAAAACGCGAAATCCTCCGAAATGGAAAGCGCTGCATAGCGATAGCGCAAGTGCAATCGCAAAGAGCATGGAGTTTCGTCCTCGAAGCGCAAAGCGCATCAGCAAGCACCCGAGAAGAATCGACGTCACCTGCTCAACGCCAAAAGCAAACGCCCATCCGCGAATCATCAAAGTTGAATCCGGAAAGAGAGAGTAAAGCGGCGTAAGAACCGAGAGGATTCCCGCAAAGCCCGCCATCCATTTCCATAATCCGGTAAAGATCCGTTTTTCTGGTAATTCTGGAAGAGTACGGATAACCGCATGCAACAAGTTGACATTTCCCCAAACAAAAAGCAGGTAAAGAAATGCCAATAAAACATCCAAAACAATCCAAGTCGTCGAAAAAATCGAAAGCAATCCGGAAAAACTCATCGCATAAAGTCCCACGTAAGCAAACGCAGACACAGGAACAACGACCGCAGAAATTGCGGCAAGCGCTACAGGAATTCTAACCGGCAAAAGCTTCATTTACACTCCGAGTTCAGCAAGGCCGTCATCACGAATCACCAAAAGAATCGCGTTCTGGCCAACAACTTCATAACGTTCGCCATTGATTTCAATTTCGAACGCATTGGAATGTAAATAGAGAGCCTGATCACCCACTTCCACTTGAAGCGGCACATAGTTAATCGGATCCGAAGCATCCTTCAAAAAAGAATCCGGATCGTTAGAAGGAATCGGATAGCCCGGCCCGACTTTGACCACGGTTCCCGTATGGACGGCATCCTTTTCACGGACTCCCGGCGGCAAATAAAGTCCACTTCCAGTCTTCGAGGCGGCTTCTTGAGGCTTTAGCAAGATGCGGTCCCCGATCATCACAATTTTTTCCACATTCTTATCCATATGCTTTAAAATTAGAATTGTTCACCGCCATCTGGAAATCTCATTTTCCGTTTTGATTGGATTTTTTAAAATTCCGTAGCAAGCAAGGATCGCAAGTACAGAAATTCCTAGCCACAGAAGGTAAGATTCCAAGCTCATGTATGCGCCAAAATTCATCAAGTAGCGTTGCGCCGCTTCACCCGTCCAATTTGCCGCTTCCATTTCCGAAAGGATATTTTCAGAATTGATCGGAAGATAAAAATGCGAAAGCAAAAGTTGAATTCCCACTAGGGAAAAAATCTGATATTTTTTAAGTTCCCATGAATTCAACACTTCGCCCAGTGGCAGCAACAAAAGCGGAATCAGAGTCGCCAAATGCCGGCTTTCACTGTCCAATGCAAACACCATCAGCAAGGCAAAAATCAGAGCGAAGCCCACAGAACGATTTACGAATGCTTTTACAAAATTTCTAAATGTAAATGCAACTAAAATGGGCAAGATTCCATAAAAAGCGACATGTCCCACAAAAGAAATCAGCGGATACTTGAGTGGACGCAGCAAAATCTGTAACGCAAAAATCGAACTGCTACTAAAGAATTCTTCATTTGTATGAAATTTAAGAAAGATTTTTACAGCTACCCAAATAAAAACGGAAAGCGTCAAAAATTTCCAATCGCATTTTTTCACAAGGTTTCCACAATTCAGGTGGAACCGCGGAATGCAACGGAAAACGCCCCAAAGCGCCGCAGAGATAAACAGGATCGACGCCGCTGTCCAAGCTAGGTTAGAATCCCGCATCAGCAAATTCGTCACCACAATTCCATGTCCCGTCATCTTTAGCGCCGCAATCCCCAAAACGGCGAAAGCGCTGTAAAGCAAAGCCCATTTTCCCGAGAGATTTCCCCCTTCTTTTTCAAGCGAAAACGGTCTGTCAAAAGCAACAAGGAAAATGCACTGCAACGTAATCAGCGGCCAGGTTATCGCGCCTAAAAGAGCGATTCCCAAATTCCCCCATTTCATTCCTTTCAAATAAAAGTAAAGGCTCAAGAGGGAAAGTGAAATGGCAAACGCATCGCTTTGAAAAGGTTCATAGCCACAATTCTTGAGCGTAAAAAAGTTCAAGAAAAAGGCGGCAAATAAAAGGATTTCGGTTGTCGGCTTCCACTGCAAAATTTTGGAAATCCGAGTAAACAAAAATATCTGCAGCAATAAATTTAGGCCATGCAACCCAAGCATCGCATCCATCAAATTTTCATGAGTTGTCGCGACATGGAAAAATTTAAATCCATAGTGAATTGCACAAAACGGGAAAATTCTCTGAATGCGAAAAGCGTCGTAGCCCTGATTCCAAAAATCGGCTGAAAAATTTTCAGCCACGAGACGGTAAAATTCCCCATCAAAACCCGCCCCATCCTGAATCGGGATTTTCTCTCCGAACAGGCTTATAGCGAAGAGAAGCGATAAGATAAAATAAGATAAGATTTTCACCAGTCGTTTTCCACTATTCTTAAATTTTACTGATAAACATCAATTGCAATATAATTTATCAATTCTTGTAAAAGCCATCCGTCAGCCCCATTCCATTTTCTAAATTTGCAAGCGTGATTCAAGTACAAAACATTACCAAGTCTTTCGGAACCCAAGATCTTTTCCGCGACGCGAGCTTTCTCGTCGCCCCCCGTGAACGCGTCGGCATCGTCGGACGCAACGGTTGCGGAAAGTCCACCCTTTTCAAGATGATCCTCGGCGAGGAATATATCGACGGTGGAAACATCGACATTCCCAAAAATTATACGCTTGGATACTTGAAGCAGCATATCGCCTTCACGCACAAGACGGTTCACGAAGAAGCCTGTTCCGTTCTTAAAGTCAATGAAGACGGCTGGCTCGATACGCACCAAGTGGAATCCATCCTTTTCGGTCTCGGCTTTGACGAAGAATCCATGCAAAAGGATCCGATGCTCCTTTCGGGCGGTTTCCAGATCCGCCTGAATTTGGCAAAGGTGCTTGCGAGCGAACCGAACATGCTTTTGCTCGATGAACCGACGAACTACTTGGACATTGTTTCGACCCGCTGGCTCGCCCGCTTTTTAAGGGGCTGGAAAGGCGAAGTCCTGCTGATTACGCATGACCGCAAATTTATGGACAGCGTCTGTACGCACGTTGTGGGCATCTACCACAAAAAGATGCGCAAAATTCAGGGTACAGTCGCAAAGCTCAAAGAAACGATCGCGATCGAAGAAGAAGTCGTCAAGCGCACTCAAGAAAACGAAGCTCACAAACGCGAACAGCTCGAAAAAGTCATTGACCGTTTCCGCTTCAAGGCAAGCAAGGCTGCGATGGTGCAGTCCAAAATCAAAGCCGTGGAGCGCCTTGGAGAAGTCACCCGTTTAGAACATGAACGCAATCTGGAATTTTCGTTCAACCAGGCGGACTTCCCCGGAAAGCGCATGATGCAGATTAAAAATCTGAATTTTCACTTTGAAGGCGGTCCAACCCTCATCCAGGATCTCAATGCCGAAATATTCAAAGGTGACCGTATTGCGATCATCGGCCCGAACGGTCGCGGCAAAACGACACTCTTGAACTTGATTGCAAACGAACTGAAACCCGTCAGTGGCGAAGTTTCCTTGAACCCGAATGTCATCATCAACTACTTCGGGCAGACAAACATCAACCGTCTGGACTTGAACAAGACCGTCGAAGAAGAACTGCAATCCTCGATCACCAGCGCGGAACGCGGAAAAGCCCGCAGCCTTGCCGGTCTGATGATGTTCAGCGGAGATGCCGCCTTAAAACAGATCAAGGTTCTTTCCGGTGGCGAACGCAGTCGTGTCTTGCTCGGAAAAATTCTCGCCACCCCCTGCAACCTTTTGCTGCTTGACGAACCGACAAACCATCTGGACATGGAAAGCATCGAAAGCTTGATCGACGCCTTGGAAGATTACGAAGGCACAGCGATCGTCGTTTCGCACGACGAAGAACTGCTCCACGTCTTCGCCAACAAGCTGATCGTCTTTGACGGCGGCAAATGCTTTATGTTCGAAGGCTCCTATGCGGACTTCCTCGAAAAAGTCGGGTGGGCAGAAGAAAAAAGCGAAAGCACGACAAAGGTCGCCGTCGAAAATTCCAATGTTTCTGCAAACGGGGCAGCTCCTGTTGCAAAAGACAAAGAGAGCCGTCGCGCCCGAGCCGCTTACGTCGAAGAACGTTCCAAAGTCGTTCGTCCTATCGAAAAGCGCATCAAAAAATGGGAAGACGAAATTCAAAAGCAAGAAGCCCTCGCTGCGGAATTCGAGCAGAAACTCGTCGAAGCCAGCGAAAAGAACGACGGAGCTTTAATCACCCAGATTGCCAAAGATCTAGGAGAAGCCAAAAAGAAGACTGACGAAGCTTACGCAGAATGGGAAAAGGCTTCCGCCGAATTGGAAGAAGCCTTAAAAAAATTCCCGCTGTAATCGTTTTCGTTTATTTAGATGTCCGCCGGACGCCCCAAGTGCGTACGATTTCCTTCTTTTGGGAATCCCCGCCAATAGCTCCGATTTTCACCTTGAGTTTTGCAATATAGGCGCCGGTTCCCATTAAACGCTTCGACTTGCTGCGCATATTCCATCCGAGATAAATATTTCCCGGATTTTGCGTGCAGTCACCGCCAAAGATATCATCGGTACAGCGGATTGTTCCGCTCGAAGAATTGATAAACGAGCCGAGATTCGTAAAGAAGTCCGCTTCATACTTCACATAAAGGCTGTCCGGTCCAATTCCTGTCGATGCGGAAAGCTCGCCCAGATCGTAACGGATCAGGAATCCTGGGATTCCTATCTGCTTTTCCGCAGATTCAAACGGAAGGCCGAGCGTCACCTTGTACGGAGTCACGACCGACGAATCCTTGAATTCATCCATCTTTTCTTTCTGGCTGTTGAAAAGCTTTGTCGATTCGACAACAATGTACTGTTCGCCCACGATGCGCACCCAGCGATTGTTCTCTGCCGACGGATTCTTCGAAACATCCGAAAGGACGCCCGGCGCAATGCGCACGCTGTCGCCGACAGAAGGAAGCACTCCATTTTTATTCGAATAGATGACTTCGTAACGAGCCGTACGACGCGTTCCCGAAATCGGATAAATGTTCTTCGAAGATTCGACTCCATTTCTCCAAGCCTTGAATTCAAATATCGAATCCAAAGGAATGCTGTTCGTATCAATCGCTTCGCTAAAGACAAATGCCAACTGGTAGATGTCTTCACTTCGCGGCGTTACAATCGCATTTGTAATCACGGGTCCCATTCGATCATGGATCTTTCCCGACACGCGGAACGGAAGCGTATCCGTTACACCGGTCGTCGAATCCGTCACGGCCTTTTTGAAGAGCGTCGTATAGCTTCCCGCATAGACTTCACCCGACGTGTTTCCGGTGAAAAGGAATTCGAGCAGCGAATCATCCTTAAAAACGAGAAGCGAATCCAGATAGCGGTATTTTTCCACATCCTTCTTCACAATCCGATGCCAGGTAGAATCCCCGAACTGCCAAGAAACAGAATCCGGAACATCTTCATCGACAATCGGTTCTCCATAGCTCAGCATCAAGCTGTCCGCGACGCCGTCACCATCCCGGTCAAACATGTATCCGCCCGAAGGAATCGGTACAGGCGGCTTTTCCAGATCAATATTCGACCAGGTCAAAATGTTATCATACGATACGCTGGAAATTTGGAAAGAACCATTTTCCACGGCAGCTGTTCCCATCACGTAGAATTGGGCTTTCCCCTTTACCGGAACAATGGAATCCAAGAAGCCTCCCATTTCATCGGTCAGCGCAAGGGAATCCGCCGTCGAGAAGAAAAGCGCCGCATCGCATCCGCTGTCACAAAGCGTCCCCATGTAATAAACCATCACCTGGACCGGATATGGGATAAACGCATACTGGCCAAGTTTTACCGTATCCGGATTGATTTCATTCCAAAGAGAATCCGCAAAAACGATCGACGGAAGCGGATATTCCGGAACCGTGAAATACACCTTCGAAGACTGGGAAAGATCCGATTCCAGGTAGAAGTATAGCGTATAAGTTCCCGGAGCGAGCGTTCTCGACTTCACCACGGCATTCGTATCGATCGAGAATCCAGCCATCGTTTCCGCAACCGTAATGCCGCCATAATTGACACCCGGAGCGAGAGTGTCTCCTTCTTCAGGAAGTCCCGGGCCCATCAAAATGAAAAGCGAAGCGGCTGGAATCGTATCGACCTTCGTCACGCTCGAAACATCGCAGCTGAGCGATTCATCCACCAGCATCTGCCAAATTTCATACTGGATCGTTCCATCCGACGTTGGAATTTCCACCGGGTAATAGGTCTTTTCCGTCTGCAAGTTGATAGAAGTCCGCATTTTAAAATTCGAACCCGTCGCATTGCGTTCCGAGAAGAAGATATGGAACGGATATTCATTGCCTTCCACAAGACCGAGAGTATCCAAATTCACAGAGCCTTCTACCGGGCTATGACATCCGCCGATATCCACCACAAGGCGATTGTTGATAAACACCCAAACGTCATCGTCGCCACGGAATTCAAAATACTGTCCCTTCACATACTGGAACTGTGCCGAAATCTTCATCGAGAAACTGTAGTTATGTCTGCATCCCTGGACCACAGAATCGTACTTCGGATTGTACAGCGTCATCGCCGAATCCAGATACTTGAAGTCGTCAATCGGGTAAAATCCTGGATTATCCGGATCGTTACAATCGCCCGCTTCCGTAATATCCGCAAGCCAAAAGCCTTCTTCATCCAAAGTCAGGTCAATGTCTCGGCAAACCGCATTCGTATACTTCTTGCCCGAAGCATCAGTCGCCAAGGTCTCCGGAACAAACCATTTTTCGATTTCACGCGCAGCAGAACACATTGACCAAGGGAAAACCGACGAATCCACACGAGCAGGATTTCCATTCACCAAAGAATCCAGGACCATGCCAAGAACATGACCACCGCATTTATTATTTGTCGCAATTTCTCCCGTGGAATCCAGATAGGTCACCATCGTATAGTCGTTACCGTTGTAGATACCGCCAAAGTCCACATCGATACTATCGTGATGATTTTCACCCGCCCAGTCAAGAACCATTGCCGAAATCTGCAATGTCGGGCAAATGCCGAGCCGTCCCGGGAAAGTCGTCGAATAAGCCGGTTTACTTGTTAACGTCGGGTAAGGATAAAGCCAAACCGTATCCGAAATCGCCATCAGCGAATCGATCTGAATCGGATTGCCTTCCCGTGCGCCTGCTGCCGTATAAATATCAAACCCAAAAGTCTGCTTTAATGTAATTCCCCAATCCGTCACATGCTTATAATAAGCGCCTTGATACCATCCACATGTATCGCTCGAAAACGGGCCCATTTTAACCGTATCGCCATTTACAATCATCGAAGGAGACATATCATCCCACGGGCTCATGACGCGGACCACTTTTTCTTCTAGAGGAGCATAGGAAACGTCATACCGTTCATTCGTATAGGTAAAGAGCCATGTTTCATAAACTCCCTTCGGGAAGAACGAAGAAATCAGAGGACGGTTGGCATCCGTAAAATATGTAATCGCCGGCCAATCATTTTTACCGCGATAAATGTTGAAAAGAGCACCTGTCGAGACCCATTCCTGCTTGGAAGCGGTTTCTGCCGAGAAGGTATAATGCCACCAACGCTTATATTCACCCGTCGAATCCAATTCGGTCGGATTTCCCAAAATATTATTTTGAACCGAGATGTAGAACGTACTGTCACGATAAGACGTATTCGTTCTCCATGGATGGTAAATATGCAAAGTACGGGAAGAATCAAAGCATGCGCCGAGCGAACCGATCTTGGACGAGACGGATAGTTTTGAATCGGTACCATCCACAAAAATCGTATCCGAAGAAGCCAACGCCGAAGAAAGATCCACAGTCCCTTCTGCAGGAAGGGTCATATAAGAGGCGTAGTAACGTTCAAAGTAGGCCGTCTTCAGCGGATTGTTCGAAAGCGCAGAGGGCGTTATCGCACCATAGAACCAGCCACATTTCGTCGAATCATCCACGGCAAAGCGCATCAAAATGGAGTCTGTACCAAAAATCATGCGAGGAAGAGCCTTGTTTCCCCACGGGCTCTTAAACCAAACCATCTTGGAGCCTGGAGCTGCAAAGGATTTCGTATATGATCCATCGCTTTCCGTATAAAGCCAGACTTCCGTGTCCGTGCCAAAAAGCGTAGCCGGAGAAAACGAAACCGCATTCGATCCGTCTGACCAAGCAATACAGTTATTGTTGTTGTAATTCAGATCCGAAGAATCCGGGCAGAGCTTCACGCTAAAGGATTCCCAGCTTTGGAAATCCGAAACACTCTTATCCCAGGTATAAACAAACCAACCGTTCCCTTCCGACGTCATCTTCGTTACCGAATTGGCATCGAAACTCGGATTGTAGCTTGTAGGGCTACCGAGAATATGCAGCTTATACGACGATTTCGTCGCATCATTGCGCCACGGCGATTGAATATGTAACGTAAGCGAAGCCTGAGCTGCAACCACAAACAGGAGGCTAAACAAAAGGACTAATCTCATCCAGAATCTCCTTAAAGTCCTTATACAAACACCCGGTCTTAATATAAATTATGAAACAACAAATTCCTCATCAATTCTTTAAGATAAGGAATTTACAACGAATTCACTTTGCAATGGATTTTGCAAAGCCCCAAACCGATTTGATGATATCGCGATTAAAAATTCAGCTTTTCTTCGCCAATTGTTGTCGCAGGTCCATGCCCACACAACACAACGGTATCATCGGGCAACGTCAAAAGCTTCGTACGGATCGAATTAAACAGCTGATCCGTATTACCGCCAAGTAAATCCGTACGGCCATAGCTTCCGCGGAAGAGCGTATCGCCCGCAAAAACAACCCGTTCTTTAGGCGAATAAAAAGCAAGGCCACCTGGAGAATGTCCCGGGACCTCCAAAACAAGAAATTGCAGGCTTCCAACAGAAATCGAATCGCCCGATTTTAAGAACTTGCAAGGATCCGGCAAAGCTTCATTCAATTCTAGACCAAACATTTGCGCCTGAATTGCCGCATTACGGATTAAAAAAAGATCCTTTTCAGAGGCTTCTGCCCCAATATTCCACTTTCGAAGAGCCCATCCGTTCCCAATACAATGATCTAAATGCAAATGCGTATTCAGTACACGCCGTACAACAAGTCCATTCTGCTTTAAAAAAGAATCCGCTTTCAGGAATTCTTCTTCGTTATAAAAACCAGGATCAATGACAATCGCCTCTTTCGAAACTTCATCGAAGGCGATATAAACGTTTTCTTCAAAGGGATTGCAGGGGAAGGTCCGGGTGGGCATGGCGGGGGGGCGGCCCGCTCCGGCGGGCAAAAAAAGGAAGGGCCCCCGCGATCTCTCGCGGGGGCCCGGGGATCCGGCGGCGACCTACTCTCCCGAGCCCGGAGGCCAGGTACCATCGGCG
>DGSB01000078.1 GCA_002390045.1 Fibrobacter sp. UBA4373 | reverse complement strand
CCAAAGTGAATTTAAAGGAGGAAAAATGATGAAATTCCTTCTTCAAATTTTCGTCATTTTCGGATGCGCCTTGAGCGTAGTCACATTTTCAAGTTGCAGCCACGAATCCGTTGCCAACGGTACCGGCAGCAACGCCGGCGAAACAGAACTGGCAGGCATCATCACCGTCACCCATTCCAATGGGGAACCTCTCGCCCACGCCAAAGCTCGCGTTTGGATTTTGCAAGAAGATACGATGAGGATCGCTTATGAAGACACTTTGAATGAGTCCGGGACTTTGGAGTTCAAGTCCAGCATTCGAAACGAAGAGAATTCTTCTCTTCAACTCATCGAAACTCATTCCGGAGATTCTCTTTCAGTGATGCGCTGGGTAGACCTCGGCAAAAAACCGTCGCAAACACTCGCTGCGGATTCCAGCGTGTCGCTGAAAGGAACCCTTTTCAACAACGGGCAACCGGTCAAAGGCGCCACCGTTTCGATTCTCGACAAATCCAGCGTCACCCAGTCTGACGGAAGTTTCTCTTTTGAAAGCTTACCCGCAGGCGTTCATTACGCATTTGTTGAAGGTTATTTTGGAAAATTCTCTTACCAAATGCAGACCGGTTTAGACGAAAAGGCGACGACGAACAATATCGACATCGCCGACAGCATCTTTACCGTCATCGAAGATTTTGAAAATTGGAAAAAACGCCAAACCCTTCTCGGCAAAAGTTTTGGGAAGGGCTGGTGGTTCATTTGTACGGATTCTCTTCAGGGTGGTGGCAGTCGCGTTCAAAACGGCATTTCAAGCCCGAACATTCTCGTTTCAGGAGACAGCGCCAAAGACGGCAGCAGTCTACACTTGATTTTTGATTTGGATGAGAAAACTTTGGGCCATTACGGCGTCGCCGGATTTTCCATCGGAGACGACTTTGAAGAAGACGACATGTTTGCCTTCTACGACTTGCGAAGTGCTACCGCAATTTCCTTCGACGTGAAAGGATCCGGCGAACTCTTTTTGCAAATCACCAAACGGGGAGATGACGGCGAACGCGAATACCACAAAACGTGGCCCGTTACCCTTACGGAAGAATGGCAGCACGTCACTTTTACCGCCGAAGATTTCGATACAGAGCTCGTTGCGGTAAACTCTTTGAACTTCATGGTCGAAAGCGATGCCGAAATTTACCTGGACAACATTCGGCTCAATGGGATTTCTCCCAGTATGTGGCCGAGTTTAGGCATGCGTTTCTAAACCGTTAAATTTGCGACGACAACCATAGAGCCTTTGGGCTCGGAGAGAGACAATGAAAAAATCATTCCAGGCTGTAACAGCCCTTTGCGCAATCGCACTCGCTAGCAGTGCTTTTGCAACAATCCAGCCGACACGCGTCGGCCCCGTCAGTCAATACGGCGCTTTGATGACCGGCAAAAATGCTGCCGGCGAAGGCCGCATTTACGGCAGCGTTGACGGTGTCGTAGACGGTAAAGAAGTTCAGGTTCGCGGCATGAGCCTTACCTGGAGCCAATATTGGCCGTACGGTTCGAGCTTCTACGGGCATTCCTTTATCGACACTCTCGTTGGATCCTGGAACGTGGAACTTGTGCGTTCCGCAATGGGCGTCGTTCCGCCTTGGGGTCACGGCGGTTACATGACCCGACCGGAATATTTTGAATCCCAGATGGACACGGTCGTGCAGGCTGCGATCGCAAATGACGTTTACGTTTTGATCGACTGGCACAGTGAAGGCGGCTACTACAACTGCATTCACCCGAACGGAACTCCGGTGTACAAATTCAACGACAACTCGACCTGCTTCAGCGCAGCCGATGCCGCCGCCTTCTTCGGTCGCATGGCAGAACGCTACGGCAAGTATCCGCACGTGATTTTTGAAATCTACAATGAGCCGGTCAGCGAAAGCTGGGACGATCTCAAGGCTTACGCCGACACAGTCCTCACCGAAATTCGTAAATATTCGAACAATCTCGTTGTAATCGGAACCCCGATATGGTCCTCAATGGCGGGCGACGCGGTGAACAATCCGGTTCAGGATAACAACATCGCTTACACCTACCACTTCTACGCCGACTTGCATCAGACTTCAAGTCACATCGCAAGTTCAAACGCGGCCATGGCGGCGGGCCTCAGCGTATTCGTGACGGAATGGGGCGGAATCGACAAAATCTTTTCGAACGCTTCCCACAAAACTCAGCTCGAAAGTTTCCTTTCTTGGGTCAACGAGAAAAAACTTTCGACCGCCAAGTGGGATGTAGAAAAACCTTATCTCGAAGACAACGACGTCGACAACTACATCAAGGCAAATATTCTTCCGGCCAAAACGACATACACCAAGAACGTGAACTGGGAAACATCCATTACCGATAACCTGCCCGGCTCCGTCACCTACGGTACTTCTAGTGCTATTCCGGGAACTTGGAGCGCCACTAGCGACATTGACGACTACGGCGACGAACAGGGAGACAAGGGTAACTCCACATTCACCAACAATTCCACCGCGACCACGGTCATGATGGACAACATGATTCTCGACACGGTCGGCACAGGCTTTGATTATGCGCCCTACATTCGTGCGGAATACACCTTCAGCGCAGGCGTTGATCTTTCGAACTGCAAGATGGTGAGTTACAAGTACAAAGGCGCAAACCACCAATTCACCCTTTACTACGACTGGAACGCAAGCGTGGATTACTTCGGCGTAGGAGTTTGGGACTATCCATTTGTCGAAATGCCTTACGCTCCGGAATGGGAAACCGTTCACATCGATCTCGGCTGGATGACAAGCAACGCTTGGCAGACAGGCATCCCGACTTATCCGGTTTTGAACGCAGCTACCGCATTCCGTTTCGTAGTCACAAATGACTTCTTTGATTCCTCCCTCTGGATTGAAGATCTGAAATGCGAAGAAGAAGTGTCGGGTTACATCCCAGTTAAAATCGATACGACAACCGCACTCCCGACAATCGCCACCAAGGTTTCTCCTCTGAACGTCTCCGTGCAAGGCAAGAACATTGCCGTAAGCGGAATCGTAAGCGGTAGCCAGTATATGCTCTCGAACATGCTTGGCCAGGTCATGGCAAAGGGTCACACGAACGGCAGCTCCTTGAACCTGAACGTGGCAAATTCCGGCAAGTACATTCTTCGCATCGGAAACAAGCAGACCGCGATTTCGATCAAGTAATCTCACACGATCCCCCCAAAAAAAAGAGTCCTCGAAAGAGGACTCCTTTTTTTATTCGTCAAAACAAATCGTTATTCTTCAGCCGCATCCGAGAAGAGGCTGTTGTCGACAACGCCTTCATCCCACGAGCCAGAAACGCTGTCTGCGCTGCAAGCGACGAGAGCGAAGGAAACGAAAAGAGTCGCCATCATTGCAATCAAAGTCTTTTTCATTTTTCATTCTCCTTGGATTAGAAGTTGAGGAAGATGCCGAGGTCAGCAACGAGATTGTCGCCATTGAAGACGGCGGCAATCGTCTTGGAATAGATTTCATCGGTCAAGCTAGCTTCGACAGCCACCATCTTGTACTGGGCACGAAGACCAAGCTGAGCCTTGGTGCGTTCCGTGTGGAGCTGGATTGCAGAACTCTTGCCGCCATCCACATACTTCACCGATTCGTAACCGAAGAGGAGAACGTTGTGAGACACGCCACCGAAGAAGAGGAAGTTTTCGTTGAGAGCGAAGTCAGCCCAGATGTTCGGTTCAAGCTGAAGACCGAATTCCGTGTGGGACTTGATGCCAGCATCGCCGCCGTCATAAAGCTGAATCGCCAACGTATTGTTAGAACCGATCATGACGCGAGCCATGTCATTGCCGAGAATCTGTGCAGCGAGATTGAAGTACGGATCGATTTCCACGCGGCTATTCGCATCTGCGCTCGTCGAAGACTTACCGGCAATCGTCATTTCCGTCGTTTCAGCATGACGGAGGAGCAAAGCACCCGCCGTCCAACCGAGAGTGCTTGCACTCGGAGAGTTCGTGAAGCGAGCAATCAAACCGAGTTCCCAGTAGTCATTTTCGACATCGTCCGTCGATACTTCGTCATCGATCGTAAGCCAGTTGGCTTCCAAGCTCAAAGCATAGGCGCCGAGAGGCATTGCAAACGTCACGCCGAGATCGTCACCAGCATTCACGACGGTAGCGTCGTCATCGCCTTCGCTCACGAAGCTCTTGGAAAGACCGATGTCAAAGCCGAGACCGAAGCCTGCAGTAGCGATACCAGCCGTAAAGAGGCCAACGTTACTCGAAGAATTGTCAAGACCACCGTAGAAGGTAAGGCCCTTATTGAAAGCGACATAGCCAAGAGCGTTTGTCGGTTCCACATACAAGAACTGGCCAAGAGCCATCATGTACGGGTAATCCAACTGATCGCCAACCGTCGTTGCAGCGAGTTCGCTACCGACGAAATTATAGGCATTGCCACGGAGAACATCGAGCTTTGCAAGCAAAGAACCCGAAGTCTGGGCAGATTCTGCAGCAGGAGCTGCTGCTGGAGCCGGAGCCGCGACCGGTTCCGCAACCGGAGCCTGTGCCACCGGTTCCGCTTCATATGGCGAAGGAGCCGTTTCTGCAGCGGCAGGAGCCGTTTCTTCTGCAAAATAGCCGTCCTGAGCAAAAGCAGAGGCAAACGCGAGCACGCTTGCTCCAGCCAACAATTTCAAGTTCATAAGACCTCCCATAGATGAATAGAACTTGCATTCAGCTTAAAATATTGTGCCTAATTTAGTTCTTTTTTTCTATGTTGAAAGGTATGGGATTTCTAAAAAACATCTTTACTGTTCTAATCGGTTCTGGCCTTTTTTTTGCCGCATCGGCGGCGAACATTCAAGCGCCTTCGTTCACCGAGCGGAATGTTGAAAAATCGGATTTTTTCGCCAAAAGCATCAAATCCGAAAAAATCACCGAAGCCTGGACATATCAATTCGTCTTCGACAACGGGACCCGCGCCTATATCAACTTCGCGACCATCATCATCCCTACCTCCGGGAAAAAAATCGGTTGCGACATTTCGTTTTATGGATTCAAGGGGAAAAATCCAAATATCGGACGCCAATACCCCCTAGAACGCATCTGGGAATTCAAGGACCAGAACAAGATTTCGATCAAAGACGAATATGTTTTGGAAGGCTTGCCCGGTAAAGGTCACCGAGTTTTCTTTTCGGCAAACAAGGAAGATTTCGGCAAATTCCTGCTAGACGTCACCTTCTCGAGCGCGAACAAGGGAAAAGTTCCCGGCGACGGAAACTGGAAAATCGGAAGCGCTCATTACGGTGCAGCGATTTTGATTCCCTACGGACGCGTCAAAGGGAAAATCGCCTTCAACAGCGACACTCTCGAAGTCAAAGGTTACGGTTACCTCGAACATACCTGGCAATCGGGCAATCCGACCGATCTTGCGGTGCGAGCCTTTAATTTAAGCGAAGCGACCCGCGGAGCCTACGCCGGGCGTCTTGCTCTCGACGAAGACGGCGCCCCTTTTGGCTACATCATTGAAAAAAAAGGAGACAAGTCGAAAATTCTACTTCCCAAAGAAATTCTCGAAAACGGAAAGCCGTATAAAGGTTCTAAATTTCCGAAAGCCGCGTTGCAAATTACGTGGCAAAATGCCGAAGACACTTTGACTCTCGACATGTCGAAACCTCGTCAAAAGTTTTCAATGCTCGAAAACTTTGATGGCTGGCTCGCCAAAAAAGCGACCAAAGTGATGCTCGGCGGAGAAATTTTCTTCTGGCGCGGACGCACGAAATCGAACGAAGGCTACGTCTACGACTGGAGCATTACCGGATTCTGATATGACCCTTTTTCGTCCCTGTATCGACATTCACCAAGGAAAAGTCAAGCAAATCGTCGGCGGAACCCTTTCCGATAGCGACACTCCCAAGACAAACTTTGTGAGTGAAAAGTCCCCGGCCTACTACGCAAACCTTTACAAGGAAGACGGTCTCCGTGGCGGTCACGTCATTATGCTCGGCAAGGGCAACGAGGACGCTGCCAAAGAGGCTCTTTCCGCTTATCCAAACGGGCTTCAGATCGGCGGCGGAATCCATCCGGGAAACGCTCAAGAATATTTGGACGCAGGCGCAAGCCATGTGATCGTCACCAGCTGGATTTTTGACGGGGCACACCTCGACATGGAAAAAGTCCAAACGCTTTCACGCACCATCGGCAAGGAACGGCTCGTTCTGGATTTGAGCTGCCGCCGCAGTGCAAACGGCTGGAATGTCGCCACGAACCGTTGGCAAACCGTCACCGATGCCGTCGTGAACGAAACTCTTTTGCAGGAACTCGCCTCTTACTGCGACGAATTCTTAGTCCATGCCGCCGACGTCGAAGGTCTTGAAAAAGGCATGGACGAAGAGTTGATTCGTTTTCTTGCGGAAAAAAGTCCCATTCCGGTCACCTACGCCGGTGGCGCAAAGAGCATCGACGATTTAATCCGCTGTAATGAAATTTCCGGCGGACGAGTGGACTTGACCATCGGTAGTTCCCTAGATATTTTTGGTGGATCGGGTACCCGATACAAAGACTGCGTTGCTTTTAACCAAAAGCAAGGCTTTTAGGATTTTAAATAAGATCGGCAAGATATGGCAATTGAAGAATCGAAAAATACCTACGACTCCCGTCCACCTATCTTCGGGCGGACCGTAACGAGCACGTTCCCGCCCTATTTTTCGTTCAAGCACCAACCTCCTGGAAATATCCGAACCTGCATGATTCCGCCAGTCGTATTCTGGCAGGTGCTCCGCAATTTGCCCCGTTTACTGAAACTGAGATTCTATTTAAAGAAAAAACGCAAGGAACATTCCGCAGACGATATCTGCGTTGCCTTTTATTCGGACAATCTGGACGAAGTGAACGGTATCGCGAACAATTTACGTCATGTAATTTCTTATATGCGCGGTCACGGTTACAAGGCGGCTCTTGTCGGAAGCGCATTTAATACGCGGCCCTGCGGTGTGATCGAAAACGGTTACGTCATTTTGCTGCCCCGCGTTTTTAGCATGGAACAGCTCGGGTATGCAAACAGTGAACTGGCGATTCCGCACGTACGCCCGATTCTTCGTCTGTTAAAGCGTTACCCAGTCGACATCATTGAACTCGAGACCCCGAGTCCAGGCGCCTGGACAATCGCCTTCTGCGCCAAGATCTTAGGCATCAAAGTGATCAGCCATTACCGGACCGATGTTCCTACCTACGCCAAGACTCTTGTCAAAGCCAAATGGATGCACCGCTACGTTTTGATGCTCATGCAAATTTTTTACGGATTTACCCGACCCGTTGTCAGCCCATGCAAAGATTACAAGAACATTTTGCACAAAGACATCAAGGTTCCGCTAAATAAGATCGAAATCATCCGTCGCGGGATTCCGCTCGAAAATTACAGTCCGGATTTCCGAGGCAAAGGCACGTGGGAAAAATTCTCCGACCTTCAAGGAAAAGTCCGCTTTATTTACGTCGGCAGAATTTCCAAAGAAAAGAACCTTCCGCTGCTCCGCAATTTGTGGATGGAATTTCGAAAAAAGCATAACGACGCCGAACTGATGTTCGTCGGAGACGGCTGGTACTTAGAAGAGCTCAAAAAGGATTTCGCCACCGCGCCAGAAGTTCATTTCGCAGGCGTTCAAGGCGGAGAAACCCTCGCCGGACTTTACGCCGACGCCGACTTTTTGCTGTTTCCGAGCACGACCGATACGTTTGGAAACGTAGTCGTCGAAGCGCTCGCTTCCGGAACTCCGGCCATCGTCACCGACATGGGCGGCCCTCAAGACATCATTTTTGAAAAAGGATGCGGCGAAGTTCTCCCGGCAGACGACACTCGCGCATGGCTTTCCCAAATCGAAAAATGCGTGGAACTCCGTCACGACGAAGCCGCCTACCAAAAAGTGCGTGAAAACGCCTACGAACGCAGCAAGGATTATACTCTCGAAAAGGCTGCCAAAGCGCAGTGGGAATTCTATAAAAAGGTCTATCACGAAGCTTACCTCGGCAAATAAGGCGCTCTGCGCCTGGTTTCAAAAGAACCACGCCGAGTTTCCTTGGCGGCCCGCAGACTTATTTTCATACCGAGATCCTTACGCCGTCTGGATCAGCGAAACGATGCTGCAACAGACGCAGGTTTCCGCGGTTCAAGCTGCATTTCAAAAATGGATGCAGGATTTTCCTACCGTCCAAGCGCTCGCAAGCGCAAGCGAAGAAGAAGTCTTGCTGCACTGGCAAGGCCTTGGCTATTACAGTCGCGCAAGGAACATCCATAAAACCGCAAAACAGATCGTTCAAAACGGCGGAAAATTTCCGCAAAACCGCAAAGAGCTAAAAGCGCTGCCGGGAATCGGCGCGTACACCGCAGGCGCCATTTTAAGCCTCGCCTTTCACCAGAACGAAGCGATCTTGGACGGGAACCTGGTCCGCATCTTTTCGAGACTCAAAGAATGGGATTTTTTACCGACCAAAGATAAGGCGGCAAAAGACGCCTATTGGGAAGAAGCCTACAATTGGGCGACCGCAGAAGACGCTTTCCTTACAAATGAAGCTTTGATGGAGCTCGGGCGAACCGTTTGCAAAAAATCCAATCCTCTTTGTGAAAGCTGCCCCATTCAAAAAATTTGTAACGCCTACAAAAACAATCGGGCTGCAGAATTTCCGCCTAAAAAGCAAACGCAATATGTTTCCTGGATCGGATTCGCTCTCGCCATTTGCGACGGCAGCGGAAATTTTCTACTGCAATCTTCGCCCAAATCTCCGTTTCTCAAAAATCAGCTGACGTTCCCCATGTTCGAATACGCAGATGCTTTCAAAAACATTTTTCCCGGAATTGCAGAAGACGTGATCCCCTACGAAAATGTAAAACGTTTTGCCTTTACGGGAACAGTCGAGCATTCCATTACCCGTTACAAAATCCAATGCCGAGTTTTATGCGTCGAAGCAAAATCTCGCAAAGGCCTAATAGGCTCTTGGATTCCAAAACAAGAACTCTCCCAAAAAATCATTTCCAGTTTTGCGCAAAAAATCATAATTTTTACGCATGACTTCTAACCTGGTTTCCAAAGAAATTTCTGCAGAAGAAGCGGCAGAACTGATTCAAGATGGAGAAGTTCTTGGCGTTTCCGGATTCACTCTCGCCGGCTACCCTAAAGCGGTTCCCACGGCTCTCGCCAAAAGGGCGGAACGTTTACACGCCCAAGGGAAAAGTTTTCAAATCACGCTCTTTTCGGGAGCCTCGACCGGAGACGAATGCGACGGAGCCTTAGCCCGAGCCAAAGCGATCCAATGGAGAGCGCCTTACCAGTCGAACAAGGATTTGCGAGCCGCCATTAATCGTGGCGAAATTTTTTATACAGACGCGCATCTCGGCATGATGGGGCATCTTGTCCGCACAGGTTCTTTACCGCGTCCGACGACAGCGATCATCGAAGCGAGCGAACTCTCGCCCGACGGAAAAATCCGTTTTACGACTTCTTGCGGAAACTCGGTCGAATATCTTCAAATGGCAGACCGCATCATTGTGGAACTCAACTCCATCTACGGAGATGCCCTCCATGGAATTCACGACTGCTACCTGCCAGAGCTTCCTCCGTATACGCATCCGATTCCGGTGGTAAACGTTCTGGACCGTGGCGGAAAGGACTATGTACAGGTCGATCCCCAAAAGATCGTGGCCGTCGTGCGCACAAATCACGGCGATACAATCCGACCGTTTACAGAACCCGACGAAGTTTCCAAAACTATCGGTGGTCAGATTCTTGAATTTTTGGCCCATGAACGCAAAAAGGGACGCCTTCCCGCAGGACTTCCTTACCAAAGCGGTGTTGGCAATGTCGCAAACGCGGTACTCACCGCCATGGCGCGAGATTCTTTGCAGGAACCGGTGAGCCTTTTTACCGAAGTCATCCAAGAAGCCGTTTTTGAACTCATCAAGGCCGATAAACTCGTCGGGGCAAGCGGTACAGCGCTTACCTGTTCTGCGGACGCACGTGAATATTTTAAGAAAAACGCCCAAACCTTAAAGCAAAAATTTGTCTTGCGTTCGCAAGAAGTTTCGAACCACCCCGAAGTCATCCGGCGTCTCGGAGTCATTTCCATGAATACCGCTCTGGAATGCGATATTTTTGGCAATGTCAATTCATCGCATGTTTGCGGTTCTTCCATTATGAACGGAATCGGCGGATCAGCCGATTTTTCAAGAAATTGCCTGCTCGGATTTTTTATGACGCCTTCAACGGCAAAAGACGGGGCAATCAGTGCCATCGTGCCATATGTGACACATTTGGATCACTCCGATCACGAAACTCACATATTTGTCACGGAGCAAGGTCTTGCAGACCTCCGCGGGCTTGATCCGGTGTCCCGTGCGCACAAAATAATTGAAAATTGTGCCCATCCGGACTATCGCCAACAGCTCAATGATTTTTTAGATTACAGTATGCGGTCCTCGAAAGGAAAACATATTCCGTTCGCTCTTGATCGGGCGTTCAATATGCATCTTAATTTCCTTGCCAAAGGAACGATGAAAGAATAACCTCTACGCTTTGGAATTCTATTTTTCAAACGCAACTATAGAATCCTAAAGGAAACTAGAAATGGCTATTAAACAAGAATTACTCGATCAACTTGAAGAGCGTCGCAAGTTCGCTCTTACCTCTGGTTGCGGTCCGGAGAAACTCGAAGCACGTCATGCCAAGGGTCTTCTTTCCGCCCGTGAACGTATCGACGACCTCGTCGATGACGGTTCCTTCCAAGAGGCTGGCATGTACGTGGACCACGACGTCCGCGGTTTTGGTTTTGAAAAGAAGAAGCTCGCCGGTGACGGCGTTGTGACTGGCATCGGCAACATCGACGGCCGCCCGGTCACGGTGATTTCCCAGGACTTTATGGTCAGCGGAGGCTCCCTCGGTAGCCGTCACGCTCAGAAGATGTCCGAAGCGATGCAGCGCGCGATTGAACTCGGCACTCCGATTATTTCCGTGAACGACTCCGGTGGAGCCCGTATTCAGGAAGGCGTCAAGAGCCTCGCCGGTTACGGTAAGGTTTTCCGCGCAAACGTTCTTGCTTCGGGCGTCGTTCCGCAGATCGCGGTCATCGCAGGTCCGTGCGCAGGCGGTGCATCTTATAGTCCGGCACTCATGGACTTCTGCATCCAGCTGAAGGACAACACGAACATGTTCATCTGCGGTCCGCAGGTGATCAAGGCTTCCACCGGTGAAGAAGCTCCGCTCGAAAAGTTCGCTTCCGCAGCCGCTCACGCAACGGTATCCGGCAACGTTCACTTTGTTGCAAACGACGACAAGCACGCTTCGCAGATCATCAAGAAGCTTCTCAGCTTCCTCCCGTCGAACAATTCCGAACTTCCGCCGCACAAGCTCACCGACATCGAACTCGATGACGATCCGAGCATGAACCAGATTATTCCGGAAGACGCCAACCACCCGCTCGACGCCTACCAGGTGATCGAACGCCTCGTCGACCCGAACGAATGGCTCGAAGTGAAGCGCGACTTCGCAAAGAACATCATCACGGGCTTTGGCCGTATCAACGGCATGGTCGTCGGCATCGTCGCCAACCAGCCGAAGTACAAGGCAGGCTGCCTCGATATCGATTCTTCCGACAAGGGCGCAGAATTCGTGAACTTCTGCGATGCATTCAACATTCCTATCGTGACCCTGACCGACGTCCCGGGCTTTATGCCGGGCCTCGCCCAGGAACGCGGCGGCATTATCCGCCACGGCGCTAAGATGCTCTATGCTTACGCATCTTGCACGGTTCCTCTCGTCACGGTCATTATGCGCAAGGCCTACGGCGGTGCTTACATCGCCATGGCTTCCAAGGATCTCGGCGGCGACGTCGTGTACGCTTGGCCGACTGCCGAAATCGCCGTGATGGGTGCAGAAGGTGCGGCAAAGATCATTTATAAGAAAGAACTCGCCGCAGCCGAAAACAAGGATGCTCTTTACAAGCAGCTTGTCGACGACTACCGCGAAAAATTCTCGAAGCCTTACCAAGCTGCAGAATCGGGCATCATAACCGATGTCATCAATCCTGCAGAAACCCGCGCTAAGGTTTCGCTCGCTCTGAGAACTTTGCTCTCGAAGCGTGTCAAACGTCCAAATAAGAAACACGGGTTGAGTCCTCTATGACAACAGCAGAACAACAAGAAGGCGTCGTCAAAGCGACTGGACCTTATCCCGTTCCTGAACGGTTTAAGGAACAGCTGGCCATTTTGCCAGACTCGATTAGCGCCCCTCTTAAAGAGCAATTGACTTTGATGCCCGACTCGGCAGTCGTCGAGATTTACCAAGGCGGTCACAAAGTTTCCATTCTCTATAAGACGAATGCGCAGTCGCGTGAAGCCAACGCTCGCCAAGACAGCATTAGAACTGTCAACGGAGCCAACAAAGCTCTTCCGATTGCAAAAGCAAAACTCGGTGATGAATACATCACGGAACAAGGCGAAGCCGAAACGTTTACGCTCGGCAAACTCGCCGAATTCCAGATGACGGGTCTCATCATCGTGATGGTCGTGATCATCGGCATCATGCTCCTCACATACCTGATGAGCTACGTGGTGAACAAGTTCGTCACGCCGATCCTTTCGAAGGAAAAGAAGGCACCGGCAGCAGCCAAGGCTCTTCCTCAGGCTTCGACATCCTCGAAACCCATCAAGATCAACCTTGCACAAGGACTTGGCGACCCGGACGCTCCGAGCGTACACCCGGGATTCACGAACAAGCAGCTTCAAGCATTCTTAAGCATTGCGGCGGTTTCCGCTTTGGAAATCCACCCGGGTCTTTCGAATGAAAAGCTCGCTGTGATTTTTGCAGTCGCAGCCGCAGAAGTTCTCGGCGGTCCGGTGAAAATCGTCAAATTCAAAACTCAAAACTCGACCGAATGGGCTTGGACTACTCAGGGTCGTTCAGAATTACAATCCAACGGGCTCTAAGCTCAAAAGGAAAACACTATGAAGAAAGTTATCCGTATTACGTTTGAAGGCAAGACCTACGACGTTGAAGTCGAAGTTCTCGGCAACGCGGCTCCGGCTGCAGTTGCACCTGTCGCTCCGGTTGCCCCGGTCGCCGCAGCCCCTGTGGCAGCCGCTCCGGTTGCAGCACCTGCCGCCGCAGCTCCGGCCCCGGCTCCTGCAGCAGCTCCGGCTGGCGAAGGCACACCGGTTCCGAGCCCGATGATGGGTATCGTGTTCAAGCTCAAGGTCAAGGTCGGCGACAAGGTCACGAAGAACCAGGAAGTTGCCGTTCTCGAAGCCATGAAGATGGAAAATTCCATCGTGAGCCCGTGCGACGGTACCGTCACTTCGATCGCTGTTAAGGAACAAGACTCCGTAACCGAAGGCCAAGTCTTGATGACTATCGCCTAAGAGGGCCTCCTATGAGTGGAATCATAAACTCAGTCACAGACATGTTCGTCAACGGCACGGGATTCTCAGGAATCACGGGTCCGATGATCGTCATGTGGCTCGTCAGCATTGTGCTGATGTACCTTGCAATCGTCAAGAAGTACGAGCCTTTACTTCTCTTGCCGATTGCGATCGGCGCACTCGCCGTCAACATTCCGTCCCGCGGCTTCTATGAAGGCGGCTGGGGCATCGAAGGAATGTTCACTCCGACTGCCGGTCTCTTTTATTACATCAGCCAAGGCATTCATCTCGAGCTCTTCCCACCCATCATCTTCCTCGGCGTCGGTGCCATGACCGACTTTGGACCGCTGATTGCCAATCCGCGTACGCTGATTCTCGGTGGCGGTGCACAGTTCGGCGTGTTCATCACCATGTTCTGCGCCGTCGCATTTGGTGGATTCACACTCGGTGAAGCAGCGTCCATCGGTATCATCGGTGGTGCAGATGGTCCGACCTCCATCTTTACGGCCAACAAGCTTGCGCCGCATTTGATTGGACCGATCGCCGTCGCCGCTTACACTTACATGGCACTTGTGCCTCTCATCCAGCCGCCTATCATGCGCGCCATGACCACCGCCAAGGAACGCGTCATCCGCATGAAGAGCCTCCGCAAAGTTTCGAAGCTTGAACGCATCATCTTTGCTGTGATGGTGATGGTGGTCTGCGTGCTCGTCGTTCCGGATGCTTCCGCCTTGATCATCATGCTCATGACCGGCAACATCTTCAAGGAAGCGGGCGTCGTGGAACGTCTCGTGAAAACGGCTCAAAACGAACTCATGAACATTGTGACGATCTTCCTCGGTACTTCCGTCGGCTTGACCATGTCCGCAGACATCTTCCTGCAGCCGAAGACCTTGATGATTATCGCAATGGGTGTCGTCGCTTTCGGATTCTCGACTTTCGCAGGAGTTCTCCTGGCAAAGATCATGAACTGGCTCAGCCCGAAGAACCCGGTGAACCCGTTGATCGGTTCCGCAGGCGTGTCGGCTGTTCCGATGGCGGCTCGCGTTTCCCAGGTGGAAGGCGCGAAGTACGATCCGCAAAACTTCCTTCTCATGCACGCCATGGGTCCGAACGTTTCCGGTGTGATCGGTACTGCCATTTGCGCAGGCTACATGATTTCGAGACTCGCTTAAAGTCTGAACTTTCCAAAGAGAAACCTCGGTGGAATACCGAGGTTTTTCTTTTTAAAGGGTCTACTTTGGCAGGAAGGCTTTGGTTCGGAACGAACCGCTTGGCCTCCCCGGCCGGGGGCAAGATAGGGGGACCTCTCAGAGTTACGAAGCCCGAGGTCCCCCTTTCTTGCATCTACCCCCTAGGGCACGTTTTTTCTTGGAAGAGAAGTTCTTTGCCTCGCGGCGGGGACAGTTCAACGAGCGGTTTGGTCTGGGGAGCCTTTGGCTTGGGAGCCTGAGGGCGAGAGTTTTGCGGAGGGGAGGCTCGTTAGCTAAATTTGGGGCGAAAGTTTTTCACGAGCGTTTTATGCAAAACAGCAAGATTCTCCATGCGCATCTTTGTCTTGTTTCCGCGGCCGTTATCTGGGGGCTGATGGCTCCGGTCGGGAAAGCGGCGATGCTTTCGGGCATTACGGGAATCGACATGGTTTTCTTCCGCACGACAGGCGCCGCGATCAGCTTTTGGCTGATTTCCCTTTGCACCGCTAAAATGCGGAGCGAAAAAGTTCCCCTCCGCGATCTGCTCAAGCTCTTTGGCGCGGGATTCTTTTCCATCGTCGGAAATCAGACCTGCTACAACATCGGACTTTCCATCACTTCACCGATCAACGCGACGATCGCCACGACTTCCCTTCCGATCTTCGCCCTGATTTCATCCGCGATCTTTTTACACGAACGCATCACCTGGAAAAAAGTCTTAGGCATCGCGCTTGGTCTTAGCGGCACGTTGATTCTCATTCTCGGAAGCGCCTCTGCAACAAATGCGAAAGCGGGAAACATTGCAGGCGACCTTCTCTGCGTCACCGCACAATGTTGCTTCGCCATTTACCTCGCCCTGTTCAAAGACGTCATCAGCCGATACAATACCATCACCTGCATGAAGTGGATGTTCACCTTTTCGGCAGTCACCACCTTACCGCTCACATTACCGCAAGTGCTTCAGATTCCGTTCGCACAAGTCCAAGCCGTCACCTGGACCGAAATCGCCTTCGTCGTTCTCGGAGGAACCTTCCTCGCCTACCTCTTGATGATGCATGCGCAAAAAACGCTTTCACCGACAATCGTCGCCATGTACAATTACGTGCAGCCGACCGTTTCTTCGGTCGTCTCCGTTGCCGTCGGACTTGCGATTTTCGGACCGAGCCAAGCTCTTGCCATCTTGTTGATCATTCTCGGCGTTTACACGGTCAACATGGCGAAAGCGAAAATTCGCCATTAGGATTTTTTCAATGATACATAAAAAAGGTTTCCGTTTTTTTCTAGGAATTTGCTCCGTTCTCAGCATCCTTTCTGCACTCTTTTTTTTCAATCGCCCGGGCATTCCCGACAACATTCAACGCCTCATCCGCAAAGACCTGCAAAAATGCGGAGGACTTCTGAAAGAAGTCCGTTGCGCCGTCACCGGAGAAGACAACTGGATTTTCCTGCAAGAAAGCCTCGTCAATCTCGTCGTCGACTGGGACGATAACCAGCAAGCGTTCATCGCCTTCAACGACTCCCTCAAAAAGCGCGGCATTACCCTCATCGTCGCTCCCGTTCCCGACAAACTGCAAATCGCATCCGAACATTATTCCAACGAACTTTCCGACGGAATCATCGCTCCGGAATACGAAAACTGGATCGATGCATTACAAGAGCAAGGCGTCATCGTCATCGATGCGGTCGATGAATTTTTAGAAAGAAACGAAGAGACGCCCATGTTCGAAGCATACGAAAGCCATTACACGAGCGCCGGTCGCTATACCCTCGCCCAGATGATCGCTGACACCATCAACCAGATGAACCTAGACCTTCCCAAAAAGAAGTGGTACTTGCGCGACACGATCGTTCCGGGCTCAGGAAACCTGTATCACCTCAAATACGATACCTACCCCGATTACGACGTACACCTGTTAAAGACCGTTGACGCGAAGGGTCGAAACTACCGGGGTTCAAAAGACGCCCCTATCGTGATTATCGGCGACAGCAATGCGGACTACTGTTGGAATTTCGCCTCCAACATCGGCGCCTTCATCGCTCAGGCGACCGGATTCAAAACCTTTACCCGCAGCCGTATCGGCGGTGGGAACCTCGGTCCGACCCTGTTCAAGAATCGATCCAAATTCTTAAAAGGGAAAAAAGTCGTCGTCTGGGTTTTTGACGGAAGAGAGCTTTACGGCAAATTCAAGATGCCCGAGTTCTAAAGAGGCCCATCAGTCAATGCGATAAATTTTCACATCCTTGAATTGATACTTCGTTTGATTTTTGCCCAAGTTGAATTCCAAGCGGGCAAAAAGATCATCGACCAACGCTGTATATTCAAATTCATACGAGCGCCAAATCGGTTCCATCGTCACATGCTTCTGGAAAGCTTCGGTATCGTAGGTGCTGTATGAGCCAATGCGTACCGTTACATTTGCAGAATCCTTCGCATAAGCGGTGAAAATGAGTTTGTACTTGCGGCCTTTCAACAGCGGAATATCTTCGTGAATCAACTGCACGCTGTAGCTGTACGGACCAGGATACGTCACATTCACCGTCATCGTATTATTCGCAACGGAAGAATCCGCATAACCGCCGAGCTGGCGCACTAGAATCCAATCGTCGCCGTTTACAAAAGTTCCGTTCGAAACCCAGTTGGAATCAATTACATCATAGCGGTCTAAAAGATCTTCCGCATATTCGTCTTCCGAAGTTCCGTTCGCAAAATACGTTTCATAATGCGAAGCCCTGAAGGCTTCCACAAAGCGAGCCGTCAAAGAATCCCAAAGAACTGTATTGTGCAAGGCATCGAAACGAACCGTATCCCCGTCGAGAGCAGACATCGTCATCGAAAGGCCCTCTGTCCACGTCGGAACCGAGAAGCGTACCATCAAGGAAATCTCTCCATTTTCAGCCGTATCCAGTCGATCCTGCATATAGCGAAGTTCAAACGAATCGAGCCCGGCAAGAGAGAATACAAACGGAACGTTTTTGTCGGCCATTTTGAGAGTGCCCGTCACCTGAGGGGCAAGAGCGACCGGAGCAAAATGCGCACCGATTTCCTTCAACAGGCCTTCGTCATCAATGGAAATATCTCCAAAGGCGCGCATCCAGTCATCGATCGTTGTCGTTGAATCTTCCGTAAACGCAATCGTCATCGGAGCGTCCGATGCCACATCCGGCCACAAAGTCAAACCGTCTTCCGCATCAAAGCTCACATAGATATAATAGCTTGAATAAGCAGAAATCTTAGAAAGGGAAAGTTTCAATCCATCTAACTGTACAGAATCCGCCTGATCACCGAATCCATAATCCACAAAGAAGTGTGCCGAAAAAGAATGCGCCTGGACTTCCGGATTTCCAATTTCAATTCCCGCATGCTCCGAAGAAGTGCACGCCATAAGCCCAAAGGCGTACACGCCTAACGCACCCTGTAAGAATCTACCAAACCGCATTACATTCCTCGCGTCAATGGGAACAGCTGGATGTTCACTTGAACAACATCCTCGCCAGAACCCGCTTCACTAGAGAAATCTAATAGTTCTTTTCGCATTAGTTGTAAATGTTTTTTTAAAGCAGGGAAATCTTTGCGCTGAATCGCAAAAGTGACGGCAGAAATATCCCGTTTTTCCGCAGAAACATTTTCCATCGACGTCTTGGCCAAGTCGAGCATTTGTCCATGATACTGCTTCACGAGCAGGTCATTCACTTCGTCGTCCGTCGTAATCAAGGACTGCGACTGGCGATAGCCGTTTGCCGTTTTGGAAATCAGACCGAGAGAGGTCAAAAGCTTTAAGGATTCAGCAGCCTGGGCAGGGGAAATCGTTCCGCCCAACCGTCTCGATATCCATTCCGGAGCCGGATTAAAGCCTCGGAGTTCCACCATTTCCCGAATCACGGAATGATACCATTCCGTAAAAATGCGGAACTGCGCCTTGTCCATCTTATGCAGACGAGATCCCGGAGTCGACTTGACAAGCTTTCCGTAATAGAACGCCTTCTCCTTATCCGTTTTCGCCTGATTAAAAAACACAAGGTTTTCAAAATACGTTGCCCGTTCGTCGACCAGGTTCAACCCCTGGATGATTTTCACAACGGTATTCTTGGTAATGTTCCGCTTTCCGTCCATCACAAGCTTCAAATGCGCATGGCTCGAAAGCCCAGCCTTCGCGGCAAAGAAGCGCAAGCTGAACGCCGGCGATGTGGATTTTTTAAAAGCGTAATAGTCGTGCAGGAATACACGGTAATTCGTGTATTGCAAAACGTCCGGCATGGACGGATTCACCTTTTCTGCACTTTTTTCCATAACTATAAAATAGATGTTTCCGGAAAATTGACGAGGGTCGATCGGGGTTTAATGTATACCTTTGTAACCGAGAGAATACATTCTAATTCGGGATAATTCGAGCAAAACGGGCAATATCGTGCCACTTTCCATGCAAAAATTCCGCATCTTTCGCCACACCTTCCTGTTCAAAGCCGAGCCTTTTCGCAAGATCGCAACTTCGTTTATTTTCCACCGCAGCCGAGATTTCGACCCGGTGCATTCCTAAACGGCGCACATAATCCAAAGCCAGCTTCACCGCTTCGGTCGCATATCCTTCTCCCCAAAATTCCGAGCCTAAAAAATAGCCGAACGAAACGGAACGGTTTTTCCAATCGATCCATTGCAAAATGACTTCGCCTAAGAGAGCTCCATCTTCAATTCTCCGGATTCCAAAAGCACCGCCGTTCGCCATGTCCCGCTGCATCTTGTACGCAGAAATCGAACTGTACGCATCCCCCATTTCCAAAAAGGATTCCACCCAGGGAAGGAAAACGTCCAATTCTTCGCGGGAAGAATCCACTAAATACAAAAGCTCTTCCGAATCTTCGTCATCCAAAAAGGCGAGTACAACGCGGTCACCTTCGAGAACCTCTTCCGGCATTTCATGCAAATCATTCGACGTCTTCGACATAAAAAGCCCGCTGGCATTCTTGGTCAGCCAAGGATTCACAGGAATAATCCTTGTTCGGGAAATATTCCCCCGTCACACGTGTCAAATGAACAGCGTCTGGATCTTTCCACTTTTTGGGGAACGCAGAAGTGTCCGACAGATAAATGCTATCGCCTTTCACCCGATTCCCGTTCTCATCCACGTCATACAAAAAGAAGCAGCCTTTACGTGCGCAACGCCCTGTATACTGATAAGAGACTTCCCCATAAATGGTGCGGCAAAACGAAGCGGTTTCCGTTTCCGCCTTCAGAGAACGAAGCCCCACCACGGTAGTTTCTTGACAAGTCGAAAACGAATTACCGTCTCCGCAAGCCACAAAAAAGAGAGCCAGAAATACAGCAGTCAAAATTCCAAACAAGGTCTTCATGCCCATAATATAATGAATTCAAAATTTCACAAAGCAAAGTGCGCTTCAAGAATGCGCATAAAAAAAGTCCCGTCTTTTGAGGGACGAGACTTATGCGGGTGAAAGGACTTGAACCTTCATGTCCTTGCGAACACTAGAACCTGAATCTAGCGCGTATACCAATTCCGCCACACCCGCGAGTGTGTGCAACAAATTTTGAAAAATTCCATTCTTTTGTCAAGGGACAAAGTCGCGGATCCAGCCTTCGCGATTCGCAGTCCACCAGGACCAGTCGTGTTCGCCGCGGTTATCAAAATGGATCACGCACTGTTTAGCGCCTAAAACAGAGCAAAATTCGTCTAGCCAGGGCATTGTCCGGTTCGACGGGTAAAGGCGGTCGGAGCCACCCTGCAAAAAAGTCCAGGAGCCCTGACGCACCCGAATCGCTTTCGAAAGGTTCCGGGCGTCGGAGACCGCCGAAAGATTCGTGCTGACGAGAAGCCTTGCGCGCACCGCGCGTTTGCCGTAAAGCGTGTAGCCCGCGATGCCAAGTCCCCCGTCCGAAACGCCGACAAGCGAAACCGTATCGATCTGAATCTGGAAGCGGGCTTCTACGGAATCGAGCATGACGTCCACGGTCTTCAGAACGGTCGGGGTGAGCCAATGATTTTCCTTGCAAGCGGATACGCTGACGACGATATTTTCCTTTTGGGATTTTTCAAGGTACGGGACGAGCATGCCGCCCGCTTCGTAACCTTTGGCACATTTGGAGCTTTGCATGCCACCGTGGAACCAGACGTACACCTGGGGATGCTTGGGCGAACCTTTATGCCAAACCGCAGACGGACTTGTAAAAGTTCCTACGGAAATCGTCAAAGAATCCGCCCGGAAAGGAGCCGGTTTAGAAGCCACGGCAAGAACCGCCAGGCAAAGAACCAAGAAATACGTTTTCATTTTCGACGTTTTAAGGCACGACGCAAAGAAAGGAACGAAAGGGTTATGAATACCGCAATTAGAAGTGCATACCAAAGCGCGGATCTCAAGTGGTATTCGAAAATTTCCGCGGAATCCAGCGCGCCGTCATTTCCTTGCAAGCCGGTCACAATCCATTCTTTTTTTGACACGCGGATGCCTCGAACTTCAATCGGCGCAGGGGTTCCCGTCTCGGCCCAAAAAGAAATCCATTCGGCCAGTTCCGACTGCAATTCTGTCGGCAAGGCGAGCGTAAAAACCGCAGCCCGGTCTTCATTCAAGCAGAAGAAAGTCTTGTCAAATAACGGCACGCCCGTCCCAGCCCAGCCTCGCGGAATCGACACCGACGAAATCTTTCCGTAGAACAAGTCTTCTTCGCCGTAAAGGCTTTTGTAAAATGGAAGCGTATGCAAAAAAAGATACGACGCCAAAAAACAAAAGAACGCGGCGAATGCAATCAAAAGAAAGCGAAGGCTTCGAGACATTTACTTCCTCGAACGAATAACAAAAAACAACGTGAACAGGAGCAGAACGATCGACACAAGATAAAACACCTGTTGAATCCAGAATTTAACTTCTCGCGTCTTTAGCGTCTGCATTTTAAAAGCTTGCAAAAGATTCTCACAACGCACAAGGGATTCATCATTATCAATCCGATCCCAGATTGCAGACAATTCCGCATTGCGCGCCAAGAGATTCCGGTAACGCTTGACAAGAGACTCCGGAACCCCTCCGAGGATCGATTCATCCACAGATACCAGGGCACCCGTGCGCGCCTGATCCAAAGATTCCACAAGCGGGAGTGCTCCCGTCAAATTCCAACGATTTAAATCCTGGACAAGCGCTTTTTCCTCTTCAAGCCACTTGGCGCGAAGAGGCGCATAACGGCGCACCGATGCGACCCAGCCTAGGACCGAAGTTTCAAACAGCGAAAAATCCTGTTCCGGAGGCATCCATTCCACTTTACGCGCGCTTTCCGAAGCCGCATAAATCGAAACTGCCGTTTCTCGAAGACCGCGCAGCGAAGACATCAAAAGCGTTGAATCCGTTTCCGGGCTAAAACGGATCTGTTCCATTTTACGCATCACCCGAGTTTCAAAAAATTTGTAATCCGAAAGCGTTTCCACATAACGGCTGTAAATTTCTACTTGCTGTTTTTGTGAAAAATAAAAGAGCGTCGTCAGCACGAGCGTCAAAAGCAATACTCCCCACACCAAAGGCGTATTGATCCGGCTCTTCAAAATTTCCGAGATAGACTGAAATCGATTCCCTACCATATTTCGAAATTACCTTTTTTCTAAGTTATAAATATGATCAGGTTTCAAAATTTTGCCGTTTTTGCCCTCTGCGGGGCGCTTTTCACCGCTTGCAGTGAAAAAGACGTCCGCGAAACGGTTCACTACAACGGGATTCGCAAGACGCAAGTCGCTTACAAGGACGGGCAGCCGCACGGAGAGTTCAAGCGTTGGACATCCCACGGCGATCTGGCAGAAACCGGAGTCTACAAGAACGGACTTCGAGAAGGTTCCTGGACCGAATTTTTTACCGACGGCAAGGTGCAAGCGCAAGGCGATTATTCAAACGGAAAAAAACAAGGGACTTGGAAAGGATTCTTTCAAGACGGAACCCTCGCTTGGGAACATTTTTACAAAGACGGCGAACCGACAGGAACCTGGAT
>DGSB01000001.1 GCA_002390045.1 Fibrobacter sp. UBA4373 | reverse complement strand
TTGCATAGTGAACCGGTTCTTCCCAGTTAAAGCCGAGCCAGTGTACGTCGTTGTAAATCGAATCCACGTATTCGGTGTCTTCCTTGGTCGGGTTCGTGTCGTCAAAACGCAGATTCGTCTTGCCGCAGAACTTTTTGGCGGTGCCGAAGTTCAGGCAAATGCTCTTTGCGTGTCCAATGTGAATATAACCGTTCGGTTCCGGCGGGAAACGGGTCAGAACGTGATCGCGTTTTCCGGACTTCAAATCGTCTACGATGATGTCTTGAATAAAGTTGGTAGATTCCGGGATATCCATAATGTTCTCCAGAAGGGATTTTCAGCAAAAAGTTAGAAAAGGTTGGGCGAAAAAACTATATTCGGTACGTATGATTTGCCCTTATTGCCACCATACGGAAGACAAAGTTGTCGATAGCCGTTCGAGCGGACTGTCGATTCGACGTCGCCGGGAATGCCTTGCTTGTGGAAGGCGCTTTACCACATATGAATATGTCGAAGTCGTTCCTTTGACGGTGACAAAAAGAGATGGTCGCCATGAACCATTTAAACGGGAAAAACTTTTGGCCGGAATCGATGCTGCCTGCAAAAAGCGTCCGGTGAGCCGTCAAGCGATTGAAGAAATTGTGACGCGCGTTGAAAATACTTTGATGTCGAGCGAAACGCAGGAAGTCAGTTATGCGGAAATCGGAAATCTGGTCATGGAAGAGCTTCGCCAAGTCGATGCGGTTGCCTATGTTCGATTTGCTTCTGTATACCGCGAATTTAAGGAAGTTGACGAATTTGTAAAACAGGTGATGCAGTTGGATTCCCGCTCTCAAACGCCTCGCAAAGAATAATGGCTGTGAACGATTTTTCTGCCCTTCTTGAAACCGCGTATTCCAAACGCTCTGGACTCTTGGAACTGACGGACGCTTTTCGCGTGGTGAACGGCCTGGATGATGGATTCCCCGGTGTTGCCATCGACCAATACGGCGACCGTTTTCAGATTCAGTATTTTGGCCCGGAACTTTTATCGCAGGAACGCAAAATTGTATCCGCGGTCCAGAAAGTTTTTTCGCCTAAATTCTTGGTTTCCAAATTCCGCCTTTCCCCTTCGGGCAAATCTTTGGAAAAGCCCGAAATGCATGTGGAAATTGGAAGTGAAACGGATTCGTCGACAGTCGTTCGTGAAGGGAACTGCCGTTTTCACGTGGACCTTTTGGATACGGTGAATCCGGGCCTTTTTTTAGACATGCGGGATGGCCGTTTGGACGTGGAAGCGCGTGCCCGTGGAAAAGAAGTGCTGAATCTATTCAGCTACACCTGCAGCTTTGCTGTCCATGCAAGAATCGGGGGCGCAACTCGTGCCGTGAATGCGGACATCAGCGGAAAAATCCTGGAAAAGGGTCGCGAAAATTACCGCTTAAACGGCATCGAACCTTTGAAGGGTGAATTCTTTAAAGGTGACAGCCGCGAATACCTGGCGTGGTGCCTTCGCAAAGGACTTCGATTCGACGGAGTCGTTCTCGATCCGCCGAGCTTTTCTCGCAATAAAGGAAAAGTCTTTTCCGTCAAGACCGATTTTCAGACTCTCGTCGCAGAAGTTGCTGGATTGCTCGCTCCGGGAGCCTTTTTCCTCGCCAGTACAAATTACAGCGCAATGACACCGGAATTTTTGGCGAAGGAAACCTTAAAAACGGTGAAGGCTCAGTTCCCGAATGCAAAAATCGCTTGGGCGCGTGGTCAGGGTTTAGATTTTCCGGGCTCGGGCAAACGCAAGGAAAGCGCTCTTTCTGCGGTCATGATTGAAGTGGGGTAATCTCGTGAAATCCTTCCAATTCTTTCTCTGTACGCTTCTTCTTTTGTTCTGCACTTCGGAAGCGGCAAAGGCGACGAAAGCGTCCAAAGCAAAAACTTCTAAAGTGAAGAAATCCGAAGTGACGGATGCCCGTGACAAGCAAAAATATCGAACGGTCAAAATTGATGGCAGGGAATGGCTTGCCGACAATTTGAATTTTAAAACGGATGATAGCTTTTGCTATGCCGAAGACGAAAATAATTGCATGGCATACGGAAGGCTCTATACCTGGAATGCGGCAAGCAAAGCTTGCCCTGCTGGGTTTCATCTACCGACCGATGAAGATTTTGAAAGCCTTTGGAAAGCAGCCGGCGCCGATTTTAATGCCGCCTATCTTTTAAAAACAGAGTACGGCTGGTCTGGCGAAACGAACGGCAACGATACGCTCAAATTCAGCGCCATGCCCGCAGGTAATCGCTTTGACGATGGCAACTATGGAAATTTAAGCAAGATGACCTTCTTTTGGAGTGCAAGTTCCGAAGACGATGAAGCAAACGTCTGGTATATGACTTCCAAATCGATGGGCTTCTCTTACATGACAAAACCGAAAACTTTTGGGTTTTCGGTTCGTTGCGTCAAGTAAAGATCAAATTTCGATTTTATGATCTTTGAGCTTTCGCCAAAGCGTGGCTCGGCTAATGCCTAAACGTTCGGCAACTTCCGTTTTATTGCCTTTACACACATCGAGGGCATGTAAAATATGACGCTTTTCAAGTTCGTCGAGAGGAATGATCTCGTCCGGATTGCTGTAGCCAATCGCCTTGATTTCTGAATTAGTTTGTTCGGAATCCGTCCGATTGTCGGAAAGGTGATGTTGGGCTTTGGGCGCCGGCAAAAGATCCTTGATTGGGTGGATCGGTTGCTGGGTCAGTTCTTCGGGCAAATCTTCCAGACGGATGGTTCCGTTTTCGGAGAGGACCATCGCATGTTCGACGATGTTTTCAAGCTCTCGGACGTTTCCTGGATAATTGTATGTCGCAAGGGCGACCTGAGCCGCATCGTCGATTTTATGAATGGTCTTGTGCTGCTCTTTTTCGAATTTAAGGATGAAATATTTGACGAGGTTCGGAATGGTGCTACGGCGATCCCGAAGTGGAGGAACGCTTAAATGGAACGTGTTCAATCGGTAATAGAGATCTTCGCGGAAAGTCTTCTTGACCATTGCGTCCGCCAAGTCTGCATTGGTTGCGGCGATGATTCGCACGTCCAAATAGCGCGTTTCCGTTTCTCCGACGCGCCGTGTTTCGTGGCTTTGCAAAAAGCGTAAAAGCTTGACCTGAGTCGCTTGGGAAAGTTCCCCGATTTCATCGAGGAAAAGGGTTCCGCCGTTCGCTTCTTCAAAGAGGCCTTTTTTGTCGGCGGTGGCCCCGGTAAAGGATCCCTTTTTGCTGCCGAAAAGTTCGCTTTCGACAAGATTTTCTGGAATAGCGCTACAGTTCACCGCGACGAAAGGTTCGTTCGCTCTTTTGGAAAGGCGATGGACAATTCGGGCGAGGAATTCCTTACCCGAACCGGATTCTCCGGTAATCAGCACGGAACTTGTCGTGGGAGCGACCTTGCGAAGCAGGCGTAAAATCTTTTGCATCTCGGGGGTATTCCCGAGGAGATTTTCCAAAAGATGGTTCTGCAGTTCACGGTAATCGCTCGAATGTTCCAGACCTTGAAGATATTTCTTGGCGACATCCTCGAGTGTGCGAACCTCGACCGGTTTCACCAGATAAGATGCGGCTCCATGGGAAAGGGCTTTTTCGGCATCTTTGGCTGCGGATTGCTCGCAGAGAATGACGACTTCTGCTTCGGGATTGTGCGATTTTAAAAAACTGATGACATCGACATCTTTGTGCAATAAAAGCGAAATGTCGACAAAGGCAAAGTCGATCGGATTCTCTTCGATTGTGTTAAAAAGGGCTGTCGAATTAGAAACTGTAAATAAGGACACGTCCGGAAGAGACCATGTGGAGGTCACGTGGTCAATGATCTTCCTGTCCGCATCGGCTAACAGGACATTCATCAGTTTGGCCTAACCTTAAGCGTGAGACGCTACGATTTCGTCGACCTTGGCAATCAAGTCTTTATAGTTAGGCGGCTTCGAGAAAATCGAAGAAACGCCGAAATGGTTGGCGATGTTCAGGTAGTCTTCCGCAGAAGTACGTCCACCGCCGCTGATGGCAATGATGCGGTCCAGCTGATTCTTGTTGCGGTAGTCGAGAATGACTTCGAATCCGTCCTGTTCCGGCATGATGATGTCGGTGATCACGACGTCATATTCAGTCTTGTCGTAAAGGTCCTTGGCTTGACGACCGTTTTCGGCGGTATCCACTTCATATCCAGACATATCGAGCATGTCTTTGAGCACAGAACGAATATCTTCTTCGTCGTCAATGATCAATACTTTAGGCATTTGTCTCATCCTCCAATTTTTTAGCGATGGGCCAGTACAAGATAAATTTAGTTCCTTTTCCAATTGTTGTTTCTAGATTCAAGTGCGCTCCAGCGTCTTTTATGAGGCGCATAGCCACTGAAAGGCCGATTCCCATCCCTTGTCCCGGAGCTCGGGTTGTAAAATAAGGTGTAAAAATGTGTTTGACGACATCGGGGGTCATCCCATCGCCGGTATCCTTGATGGTGATGTAAAGGTAGTCGCCCGCAGGAATGGTGGAAAACTGGGTAACGATCTGTTGGGCGACATGGGTCTTTCGGCATCCGTAGGTGAGGGTTCCTCCGGATTTCATCGCGAGGATCGCGTTTTTGCCCATGTTCAACATAATCCGGTGGAAATCGGTCTGGTTTCCGAAGGCGATCATGTCGTCGCTGGAATTTTTAAGAATCTTGATGTTGGATGGAAGGGTTGCCGACAACGCGTTGCGCACTTCGTCGAATACGAGTCCCACGTTGAAGTTCGAAGATTTGTTGGCGTGGTTGCCTTGACGTTCCTTGAGCTGGTCGTAAGTGCGCTTCACGAGTTCCGTTGCGTTCGTCAAGGACTTCTGCATGTTGGCCAGATATTTTTGAGTCCGGGTGCAGTCTTCGGACTTAGGTAGGGTCGCTTCGGCGAGATCGCGGTATCCGATGATTCCTGCGAGCAGGTTGTTGAAGTCATGTGCAAGACCGCCAGCGACATTGCTCATGTCTTCAAATGTCGAGGCCTTGACCAAGTTTTCACGAAGCTGGTTTCTTTCGTCTTCGAGCGCATGGAAATCCGTTGTGTCTTCGATGAGGCCAAGAACACCTTTGACGCGTTTTGCTTCGTCATAGAGTGGAATTGCGGTATGCTTTTCCCAGTGCTTCTTCCCGTTTTCGTCTTGGGTGGTTTCATTTTTGATCACGATTCGGCCTGGACTTTCCATCGCCTGAAGTTCCTGCTCGGTAAAAATCGGATCTTCGATGTGGCTCTTGAGATTTCCGCGAATTTCGATGTCTTTCTTATTTTGTTGGGTATAGGCTCCGTTTAAATTCTTCGCCCAAAGACGGGATGGCAGATTGTTTAAGAGGGAGTTCAAAAAGATCTGCTGCTGCAAGTAAAGCTTTTGCAAATTGACGATGCGTAAACGGATAGCATCGCGCTCGTCGTTGAATTCCGCTTGTAGACGGGAAAAACGCATTTGGGTGTCGTCGGTCTTGCGCAAATCGCGGAGAATCACTTTATAGCCGAAGAGAATTCCGTGAGAAATTAACGGGGTAATCGTAATGGCTGCGGATACGGAATTATTCTTCAGGTAGATCGGAACATTGTTCATGGGATTCAGGCTTGTCAAATCCGGAATGAACTGTGTAATCGGTTTTTGGAAAAGTCCTTTTTCGCCGACTCCGAACATGGTGTTGACTGCATGATTCGAAAATTCGATTCTGCCGTTGGAATTCAAAATCAGGATGCCTTCTTCGAGTTCCTGGATGACGGATTTCAGAGACTTGGACATATCCAGTCCGGTTTGTGCCAGTGCTGCCGTCGCGCGGAAAAGGACGAAGGTAATCAGAAATAGGAAGATGGAAGCGCTTTCGCCGTAGATGAAAAGTCCCATGGCGGGAAGGATGGCGTCCATGGTAAATCCGGCGATAATGGATGTAATTTGAGCCACAAAGATGGATCGGAAAATCTTTTCCGCGTTGGTCCGCTTCATCAGCTGGTAAGTGACGATGGAAGACAGGAACATCGGAATGATGAGGAATAGGAGAATCGCCACATTCGCGAGGTTTGAATTCGTGGCCGTAAAGCCATACCACGTCGAAATGATTCCCGTATAAAAATGCCCGGTAAAGCCTGTAATGAGACAGAACAAAACGGCAAAGATATTCCATATTGTGAGAAAGAATCCAAGCTTTTTCCAAGCGGGATTGATGTTTTCGCCTGCAATGCCGCAGATAACTCGGAAAACTGCATAGCCGTATTGAACCCAGCAAATCGAGCCGAGTATATAAATGACATAGCGAACGTCATCGGAAATGTAAACGCGGGGGAGCTGCTCAACAAAGGCGAGTACATTCCAAATGATGTTTAAAATCAAAAGGTAGATGAGGTTCTTTTGGAGCTGCTTCGCAAAAGTATTGGATAGCAACGTCGTAAGAATCATGGGAAGCAAAGCAACGCATGTCAGGAGGGCGATAAACCCATGCATAAAGTGTACGCTGAATTCAAATGCTTCCATGAAAGACCGCTATCTTACCCTCTCAATCTAATATATGAAGTGCTTAAACTTACCATTAAAATAGAAAAAGTACGTTATTTCTAACGTACTTTTCCTGGAACATTTCGAAAAATTATTTGGTGCGACGAATGCCGAATGTCTGCGTCTTGGTGTAACTATCCTTAGACGAGAATCGCTTGACTGTCGTGCTATCCAGTTCCGTATTCGGATGGAATCTTGCCTGAATGTCGATCTTCGCGATGTATGCACCTGTTCCGATTGCACGTCCGCTTTCCGAGGAAAGACCCGTGGTGCAGTTTGAGAGCCATTGCAAGCGCATGACGACTTGGTTGTCGCTCGAAAGATACTTCGGCGTCAGATTGAAGCTTCTGTCGTAGCGATTGACAAAACTGCCGATGTTCGTGTAGAACGGAAGGTCGATATCGAGAAGGATGGATGTCCATGCCGGATCTTCACCCAGACTCGTGCCACGAGGAATTCCCATGTCGATAATGTAAAGCATTCCGTCAAAAGCATAACCGTTTGTATCCACGCTTTCAATGAGCATATCCTTTTCGTAAATATCCCATTTACGAGTTTCTTGATTCAAAACGATTAAGCGGAACGGAGACTTGGCTTCGGTGCAAGTTTCGGACTTGGATGGAATGTTTGAAACAGGATATTCCGGATGCACGTTAAAGGTAATCTGCGGATCGCCAGAACCTTGGACCGTTGCCCACGGGTTTTCAAGCGATGGCTGATTGCCGTTCTTGTCGAGGAAGAGGCTTCCGTCAAGCGGAGTAAAGCGAATGCGGTCGCCTTCCTGGACGGCTGTTTCCGATTCCTGTTCGTAAAGCATGTTGAATGTATTCGAACCGAGAGTCCAGCGGTAGGCGGCGACGTTTACCGGACCGCTGCGTTCACGCTGGATCAGATTCAATGTCGAATCTCCAACGACCAACGGTTCGCTTGCTTCAACAAGGAGCGATACGAATGATCCGGCTTCGTTGATCGTGCCCGCGACGATGACAGGACCTGTCAAGTCTTCGGCAAGGGTGGAGTCGCTTTCGTAATTAGCGCCGCTACCCTTGTGCTGAGTGAGAAGGCCTGCTCCGATGATGTCGCCACCTTTCGAAGAGATGCCTGAGTAATTGCCGTTTGTGTTGCCGAGTTTGAATGCCGGGTTGAGCGTGATTGTCGCTTCGGTTCCTTCGGAATTCCAGCTGAAGGAATTTGTCCAAAGCGTTTCGGGAACGGCACTACCGAAGATGACCGAGACACTGTCCGGAGCGTGACGGCTGTCTACAGTCTGGACGAATTCTGCATGGACTTGGTCGGCGAGACCGTCGCCGTCGCTATCCGAAATACTTGCGTATTTGAGCGGAATCGGCAAGATCTTGAGGGTGAACGTGAGAATCGGCTGTGAACAGACTGTAGAAATCGCGTTGCCCGATTTATCGGTAATGGTCGCAGTCGAAAGAAGCTGTCCTTTCATGCCTTCGGTAATCAGAGAGTTGCCGCTTGCATCGAAAGAAATCGTGTATTCCCAGACGTTCAGCTTTTCGTTGTAAAGTTTGGAATTGGTAACGTTCGGGGTGACGTCGAGAGCGTTGCCCGATGCGTCAAACAGGGCGAGCGGCCAAGCGAGACCCGGAGCGGAAATCGGTTCCGAGAACTGGATGTAAATTCGGTCTGCCGTAGCGGTGTCCAAACGTTCCAAAACGGAAAGTGAAAGTACCGTCGGAGAGATTCCGTCTTGGTAGAAGTCCGTGTGCGTTTTTGTTTCGCCAGAAATATTGCTTTCCAGCGTGACGAAACCTTCCGGATTCGTATAAACGGAAGAATCCTTTGGCGTAAATGGAATCGTGATGAGGGAATCTTGAATGTTTGCGCTTGTGACGGTAAGCGTATCGCCGCGGTATTCGAAGGTTACCGATGTAAAGCTTTGACCAGCCTGGTAAGAGGCGGTTAAAAGAATACTCAACTGATCCGGAATGTTATCGCAGTCCGTATCGAGCATCTTTGCGTAATCGATAATCGGCCAAGGAGGGAGTTCTTCGATCAACAGAACCGCTTTCGCAGATGTGTAGTTGTACTTGGAACTCGAAGAGACCGAGCTTGCGTACAGGATCGTTTCGAGAGGCGTGTCGCTTGTAACGTAGAATGTCGCTGTTCCATTCACAAGGGTAAGGGTGGTTGTCGCAATGTCTGCCGTTGCCGACGTATAGAAGAAGGCAGAACCGTCTTCGACAGAAAGCGAAATCGTGATGTCGTCATCGGTAATGATTGCCCCTGTGGAATCGTACAAAGTAACGATCACCTGGGCGCGTTTACCCACATAGGCCTTGGCTGTATCCACGTTGAATACAAGGTAACGTTTTTCTAAAGGCGTCACAATGGAATCCCATTCCACATTCGAACGGACGACTGTACAGGCGCAATCGTAACTGCCCTTCGCATTCGCTCCGTGATTGTGCCAAGAAACCCAGTCAATCATATTGTTGCCATAAGCGAGGTTCTTGGAAATCGAGAAAATGTAATCGTCGTACTTGTTCACATATTGCGTATTTGTTCCAAAGTAAGAGACTCCATTCCCTTCGAAGTCATCGAGGAAGCCCGACGGAGAGACAGTGCTTTCGCCGGTATAAGTTGCCGTATTGACGGTATCTTCCTTGGATGTTGCCGGAGTTTCAAATGGGGTAAGGAAGTCGAGCGTAATGGTTCTAGCGATGGAAAGATCGCTAGAAGAGGCGTCGTAATCAGGCGGGTAACCGTAGATATGTGTACCGTGGTAGAAGATCGTCACATACGGATCCTTGGTATAGGCGGATTCCGTCACACCGTTGACTTCTTCAAGGAATGTCGATTCCGAGCCAGTATACAAGGGTCCCTTGGTGAGGTCGATGCCTGAGAAATATTCGGGGTCTGTCGATTCCGTATGGGCGCGAAGCGACCAAGATCCGTCCAAGTCTCCATAGGTGGCATTTGTAAATTGCATTTCGAATTGGAAGCTGCTTGAAACGCCGATAGTTCCTTGCAGTGTAATCGGTAAATAATATCCACCGCTTGTCGCATCGAATTGGGCGGCTCCGTAAGAAAGCGACATAGACGAAGTGTCATCATAAGAAACTTTGGCGAGCTGTCCCCAACCGGTTGCCGAAACGCTCTTGGTTAAATAAAAACGCAGTTCCACATCCGAGTAGGGAAGTGTGTCGCTGTTCGTGACAATCACAAAGAATGTGTTGCAGCTCTTCCAGTCGGAGCAACTAGAATTCTTGTTCGCCGGTTTTACATAGACGCGGAAGTCCACAAAGGTTGCTTCCGAAGACGTGGTGAAGCTGTAATGGTTTCCGGAATTATTGTCGGTCGTTGCGCCGGAAATCACGTCGAAGTAATAGGTTTGACCCGGAT
>DGSB01000066.1 GCA_002390045.1 Fibrobacter sp. UBA4373 | reverse complement strand
GCCGCTCCGGCCAAGAAGACCGCTGTGAAGAAGGCTGCTCCGAAGAAGGCTGTCGCCAAAAAGGCCGCTCCGAAAAAAGCCGCCAAGAAGTAATTCGAAAAATTTCTCTCTTTGCTAAAAAATCAAGCAAAAAGACTCGGCAAAAGCCGGGTCTTTTTGCTTTCATATCCTGATTTTCTAAATTTAAGGCATGATTTCCGAAAAAGATTTGCAAGAAATTGAATCCCTTGGTCTCGACGAAAAAGCTCTCCGCGTGGAAAAGCTTTTAGAAGGCAAAGAAAAACCCTCCGCTTTTGAACTTGGACTTTATCTTGCCCTGAAAATGGCGCAAGAAATCAAGACCGGTCAAGAACTCGGCAGCACCACAGGCAAAATCGTCGCCGGATGGATGCAAAAATATTCCCCGGAACTCGTCGAACAGGCGATTCCTCTCGCAAAGCAATTCTTTACCGATCCGGAAAAAATTGCAAACCGTATCCGCAGCGGGCTTCTTGCAGAAAATGGCTAACCTTGTAAAAACGCTCCCCGCCTCGGTAGATATCGGCAGCCATTCGACGATCCTTTTGATCGCCGATTTCGAAACCGATGCGAACGGAAAAACGACTCTCCAGCCGAAGATTCAAAAGGTCGAAGTTTGCCGTCTCGGAGAAGATGTTTATAACACCGGAAACGTTTCGGAAGAACGCCTCGAAGAGCTTTCCAAAATCCTTTCGAACTACCGCGCAACGGCACACGCCCTCGGTGCAGAAATCGAAGCCTGTGCCATGACGGAAGCCGCTCGCAAGGCAAACAATAGCGAAGCGATTATTGCAGCGGTCGAAAAGGCGCTCTGGATCAAGCCCCGGATTATTTCGGGCGAAGAAGAAGCCGCTTACACTTACCGCGCTGTCGAAGAATGGCACGGTCAAGACATCGTCACGCTCGACATCGGCGGTGGATCCACCGAAATTTCCGACGGGAAAAAGGCGGTTTCCGTTCCGGTTGGAGCCCTCTATCTCTTTAAGCAGATGGGAGCGATTCCGGGGCCGGAATATAAGAAGTGGGAAAAGGAAATCCTCAAAGGCAATCCTCTCCGCCCCTACGCCAAAAAACAGGTCTATCTCGTAGGTGGTACGGGAACGGCTCTTGCCATGGTTTACTTGAACCTGCCCGAATTCGATTTTAAATCGATCGAAGGTCTAGAGATCAACCTGGATCAATTAGAAAAGACAATTACCAAAATTTCAAACGTTTCGAAGGAACTCCGCGCAAGCATGCCGGGTCTCGAAAAGGGACGTTCCGACGTCATTATCTGCGGCCTGTACTGGCTGCGCAGCCTGCTTACCCGCCTGCATGCGGAATCCTTCCGCATCAGCACAGCCGGTTTACGATTTGGACTTCTTTATCCGCCAAAACCGGAAGAGAAAAAGTCCGAAGAAAAGAAGGAACGCAAGCTTCCTCCCTGGCTGCAAAAGAAAAAGGATTCAGAAGATGCGAATCAATAAGTTTCTTTCGCTTTGCGGTGTCGCTAGCCGTCGTGCTTCCGACGACCTTATTCGCCAAGGCCGCGTTAAGATCAATGGCGAAATTTTAGAGGAACTCGGCAGAGAAGTGAGCGAAAGCGACGACGTCCGTGTCGATGGCAAGCGCGTTCAGCCTCCTAAAAAGACTTCGGTCATCATGTTCCACAAGCCAGCCGGCTGCGTTTGCTCGGCAAGCGACCCACAAGGACGCACGACCGTTTACGATTATCTCCCCGCAGAATACCGCTCCATGAAATACATCGGACGGCTCGACTTGCAAAGCCGCGGACTTTTGCTGTTCACCGATGACGGAGATCTTCTTTACAAGCTGACACATCCGAAATTCGAAGTTCCCCGAAGCTATTACGTTTGGACAACTCGCCCGCTTTCCCATTCCGACGCTCAGAAATTAGTCGATGGCGTTGAAATCGGGGAAAACGAAAAAGGCGTCATGGAATCCGCCCATGCCGAAGAAATCTTCTTTGACGAAGGCTTTTTTGAAATGGTCCTTTGCGAAGGCAAGAACCGTGAAATCCGTCGTATGCTCGAACAGGTCGGTTACACGATCCGCGACCTAAAACGCGTAACCTATGCGGGCATTGGACTTGGAAACTTGCCGACAGGCGAATTCCGGGAACTTACCCGCGCAGAAGAAAAGATTCTCCGCGAAGCCGTCGAAGGAGAAGCCTAATGAAACGGACCATTTTTATTGGGGACGTTCATGGCTGCTACGACGAAATGATGAAAATGCTCGACACGGTTCATTACACGCCGGGCGAAGATACCGTTTACTTTACCGGAGACTTGATCAACAAAGGTCCAGACTCCATAAAAGTCGTCAAAGAAATTTTGGCGAATCCATTCCAATGCGTCATGGGAAACCATGAAGCTTGGCTTTTAAAATTTCTTTCGCTTCCAGAAACCGAATGGTCCGAAAAACAGAAACGTTCTACCGAACTTCTAGTCGACCCGTTCTGGATTGCATCCATTGTCAAAAAGTGGCCGCTCTGGATCGACACGCCCCAAGCGCTTCTCGTCCACGCGGGCATCGAGCCCAACAAATCCAAGCTCGAAGAAATGAATCCCGACGTGATCCTTTCCGTGCGCACCTGGGACGGCAAAGGCGAGGATATGAACAATCAAGACGATCCGGCTTGGTTTGAATGTGCGTCATGGCCCAAGCGCATCATTTTTGGGCATTGGGCCGCCAAAGGAATCGTCGACATTCCAGGATTCCTCGGGCTCGATTCCGGCTGCGTTTACGGCAAAGCTCTCACCGCCTACTGCCTAGAAGAAAAAAAGTTCTATACAGTTCCAGCCGCTAGAGTCTATTCACCGATCAACCTCAAAAAGAAAGTCGTGATTCCGAAGCTCTAACGGAGATTCCCACTCTTTGCTTTTTCCATGTCAATTTCTAACTTTTAAAATACTATGACAGCTCAAGAACTTTTCAATCGTCTTAAAAGCATTCAGCCTGGTGCCGTTCTTTGCAGCTACACCATGGAATACTGCGAAAAACTGATTCCCATCATCAACGAGATCAATGAACTGAAAAAAGAACGCAATGCGGTGATTCTCGCCCACAGTTACGTGGCTCCGGAAATCGTCCTTGGCGTTGCCGATTACGACGGCGATAGTTTTAAGCTCAGCCAGGACGCTACCAAAGTTCAGGCCGACATGATCATCTTTGCCGCAGTCCGCTTTATGGGCGAAACCGCCAAGATTTTAAACCCGACAAAGGAAGTCATCATTCCTGGCCCGCTTTCCGGTTGCAGCCTTGCCGACAGCATTACGGCCGAAGACGTGCGAAAGCTCCGCGAAAAGTATCCGGGTTATACCGTAGCCTGCTACATCAACACGACCGCCGACGTCAAGGCGGAATGCGATGTCTGCGTCACGAGTTCAAACGTTTACAAGATCATTGCAAACCTCCCGAACGACAAGATTATTTTTGTTCCGGACCGTTTGATGGGCGCAAATCTTCAGGAAGCTCTTGAAAAGAACGGCATCCACAAGGAAATCGTCTTGTTCTCCGGTTGCTGCTACGTTCACGAAAAGTATGACCCGGAACTCATCAGCTTCTTCCGCAGCCAGAATCCGGGACTTCGCGTCGTAAGCCATCCGGAATGCCACCCGGGCGTCGCCCTGATGAGCGATTACGTCGGAAGCACGGGTCAAATGGTCAAGTACATCAAGGACCAGCCCGAAGGAACTCCATTCCTGCTCCTCACCGAATGCGGCTTGAACGCTCGAATGCACTATGAATTCCCGAACAAGCAATTCATCGGAAGTTGCAGTATGTGCAAGTACATGAAATCCAATTCCCTTGAAAACATTCTGGAATCCCTGCGTCACCCGGAAAAGGCGGCCAAGGTGGAACTTTCTGAAGACGTGATGGCCCGCGCCAAGCACTGCATCGACGAAATGTTCCGTTACGCAGCCATGTAACCGAGGTTTTCCATGCGTTCTCTTTCTAAAATCCTTCTGGCCCTTCTTTTCGTGACAAGTGTAAGCTTTGCCGGTTACCGCGATAAAGTGATCTGGCACCGCAGTTACTTTGTTTCCTTGGGGCTGGATGTGCTTTTTTCCGTCGGCGGAGATTTGGACGGAAAAGGCTTTTTGGAAGCGGAAGGCGAAGACGCGGACGAAACCGTTTACATCCCTTATATCGGAACATTCCCGCTTCCATCCATCGAAGCGGGCGTAAACTTTAATCAGCACACGATTGCGGTCCATTTCGGCATTTGGAACCCGGACGTCAACTATGGAAAAGACACCGACGTTTACACCGGCAACGATGCGAACTTTTGGCGTGTAGGCGTTGAATACCGCTACTACTTCTTCTGGCCAGAGGATTTCATGGTCGGCCCGGGACTCGGTTATGCATTTTCCCGGTTGTCCGTCCACGGAGCCGCTTTCGGAAACGACAAGTATGACGGCGAATACCGCGAAGCGGCCGTCTTTGCGGCAAATTCCTTCGCACTTTCCGCGAACATCCGTTATAAAGTTCGCCCGTTCGGCATCGATGTGGCTTTCCGCTACCGTCCCACGTTCATTCGCAGCTTAAGCACCGAAACGGGCGGTTACAGCGATCTTTCCGAAACGCTTTGGCATCATATGGCAGAAATCTGCGTCAAAGCGTTTGTTGAATTTTAATCCTTACCAGTCTTTTTCCGGGCGGGCTTGACCGCGTACCGGTTTCCACGGCTTTCGTTCGCCGTGTTCTTCATCGAAATCTTTGAGCAGTTGGGAAGCCTGCTGCGGAGACATTTGACCTTCAGGAACTTCTTCCGGATTCTCGTTTTCTCCCTGCGGTTGATCGGGCTGTTGCGATTCATTCGAATCGCTGGACTGGCTATCGCCACCTTGGGAATCGCTTGAACCTCCCTGATTCTGATCTTCGTTCTGCGAACTGGAACTGTCCTGGTTTTGCTGGTCCTGATTCTGCTGATCCTGATTCTGTTGATCCTGACTTTGCTGATCCTGATTCTGTTGATCCTGATTTTGATTTTTGTCTTGGTTCTGATCTTGGTTCTGATCCTGGTTTTGATTTTCGTTTTTCGGATTGTTTTGCTGATTCTGCTTCTGCTGTTCGTTTTTGGACTCTTCGATACGGTCCTTGAGCATTTGCAGCTTGGCATCGTCCGGATAATAGGAAAGACCTTCCTTGCAAGTGATTTCAGCCGTTGGCAAACGGTTTTCGATATATTGGAAAGCCGCATCTGAATAATACTGGGCAGCCGTTTTAGGCGCCTTAGCCGCCAAGGCACAGGTTGTGGCGGCAGCGACGGTCAAAAGCAGGGTAAACTTATTCATTAAATCACCCCCAAATCGTTATCGGCATTGGACTGATCAATCTTGCTTTTTGGAGCACGTCCAGCCTTGATATCTATCACATCTTCAATTCGTTGAATATACGAGCCAAAACTCGAAGCGGTAGAATCTGCCGCCATCGTATTTTCGAGCAGATTCTTTGCCGGCGTATATTCACCGTCCTTGCACATTTGCAAAGCGCGGGCAAGGATCTGTTTTGCATTTTCCGAAAGTTCCGGTTGCTTTTGATCTTGGTTCTGATTATCCTGATTCTGTTCCTTTTGCTTGTCGATTTCCTCTTTGAGTTTGCGCTGTACAATTTCGACATTGCGCTTTGCATTTTCAAAGTCAGGATTCAAATCCACCGCTTTTTTCAAATAGCCGACCGCTTCGCGCCATTTGGCAATCCGTTCCGACGGTTCCGACGATTTTTCACCCATGCGATAGTAAGTATTCGCCAAGTTAAAGGCAGCCTTTGACGCAAGCGAAGAATCCGGCATGCGCGTTGCGCTTTCCAGTTCCTTTACCGCTTCTTCATAATTGCCAAGCTTGTATTGGCACGTTCCGACGTTGTAAAAAAGCAGCGGATTTGCAGGTTCATTCTTTCGCGCCTCTGCATACTTTTGAAGAGCTCCGGCAAAATCTCCCTTGCGGAACAGTTCATTTCCATCGTTAATCGGGCGCGCCCACGCCGACAGTACAAAAAGAGAAATCAAAATGAAGATCTTTTTCATGATCACAACCTTCATCAACTAAAACGTCCAGCGACCTGTTTCCGCTTTTTGCCACGTTCCGAAAGGAGCGCTTCCATCAAAAAGAGCAGTGCCGCAATCGCAAGGAATATCTGATAACGGTCTTGGTAATTTTCCACCTGATCCGAAGATGTATCCCTTTTTTCCATATTCTGAATTTCCGAAAGGACCTTCTGCAATTGGAATTCTCCCGGGCTAGCGTAAAAATAACGGGCACCGGTAATGTTTGCAATTTCTTGCAAAGTCGATTCTTCCAAATGAGTCGTCACAATATTTCCAAAACGATCCTTGTGATAAGCCACCTCTCCATTCTTGGATGGTTCAGGAATCGGAACGCCTTCCTTGGAACCAATGCCGACCGTGTAAATGCGAATTCCCGCTTCCGCAGCTTCCTTCGCCTTTTCCACCGCCTTCGCATCCTGTTCTTCGCCATCGCTCATCAAAACCATCACCGCATATTTAGACGGCACTTTAGACCTGCGGAACATCTGCAAACCTTTATCGATAGCCGCCGAAAGATCCGTTCCCGGCATGAGCCAGCCAGGTTCCAAATCGCGCAGCACCAATTGCACCGTTCCATAATCCAACGTCAGCGGAACCATGGTCTGGGCTTCACCCGAAAAGGCGACAAGTCCCACACGATCTCCCGAAAGCGTATCGAGAAACGCCGAAATTTCGTGACGGGAACGCACCAATCGATTCGGCTTCACATCTTCGGCAAGCATGGAAAGCGAGATGTCTTGCATCAGCACAATGTCCAAGCCTTTGCGTTCAATATGTTCCATTTGACGGCCCCATTGCGGGCGAGCCAAAGCCAAAATCAAAAAAGCAATGCCCAAGAGCAAAAGGCTCGCCTTGATCGCACGGCGAAACGGCGAAAGCGAGGTTGCGATCTTCGGAAACATCGAAATCGAAGCAAAACGCGCAGCCAGTTTTTTACGGCGATGATACGCATACACAAAAAGCAGTAAAAAGAGTGGGAGCGAAAACAAAGCCCACAAAAAATTCGGTTCTGCAAATCTCATGGAATCCTCACAAACCGGGTATTGGCAAGTACAAGTTCAAGCAAAATCAGAAGAGCACCTGCAAGGAGCCACGGATAAAATTTTTCTTGATAACGCGCATAAGCGATCGTCTGAATTTCGGTCTTTTCCAGTTCATCGATTTCTGAATAGATTTTTTCCAGATCTTCCTTGCTTTCTGCACGGTAAAAACGTCCGCCCGTACTCGACGCAATTTGACCTAGAGTTTTTTCATCCAAGCTATTTTCGGCAGGGATCGGCATTTCTGCCCAAGAGATTTCACCTGTCCACGGATTCTGTTCAAACGCAAGGAAGGTCCCATTCTTTTTTCCGACACCGATCGTGTAGACCTTGATTCCTAACGCCTTCGCCACTTCCGCAGCATGGAGCGGCGGGACAAGGCTTGCATTGTCAATGCCATCCGTCAAAAGCACCACAACCTTTGACTTCGCATCGGACTTTTCTAGGCGCGCCAAGGAATTCATCAGTCCATCGCCGATCGCCGTACCGTTTCCGGAAGCCGACGAATCATTAACCGCTTGCAAGATTTCGAGCAAAGCGCCGTAATCCAAAGTCAGCGGGACGAGCGTGTAAGAACGTCCGGCGAATACAGAAAGGCCAATGCGATCGCTTTCGCGTTTTTGCACAAATTCAGCCATCACATTTTTTGCATAGCCTAAGCGGGAATAGTTCCAAAAACGACCGCTTTTTAAAACCTTTTCCGCATTCATCACCCCGAGCTTTGCCTGATCCGCCCGGGTCAACATATCGAGGGTTGCCATCGAGCCGGAAACGTCCAAAGCGAGCATGATGTCTACGCCATCCGTCGAAGTGTATTCCACTTCCGTCGCATTCTGCGGGCGAGCCAGTGCGATAACAAAGCAGCAAAGCGCAGCGATTCGGAGTGCCGGAACAATGTAGCGCAAGCGCACCTTGGAACCCTTCGCCGCCTTCTTTGCAATGGCAAGCGCCGGGAACTTAATTGTACTCTTTCGCTTACGCGTATGCCACCACCAGTCCGCAATCAAAAGCGGAACGAGCAACAGCAAAAAGAACGCTTCGGGATTTTGAAAATGCAAATTAGCGAGATCCATTTGCACCATCCTTCTTTGCATTCCGAATTTTTTCTTCTTCCGGAACAGGCTTTGTATCTTCTAAAAGGCGATTAGCCCAATCTTCCCAAAAGACACCGCGGTCATCGCCGATTTTCATTTTGGCAAATTTCACCGGGTAAGTTTCTTCTTCGAGCTTCACCAAAGATTGCTTATAGGCTTCGGCCAGTCCAGGAATTTGCGAAACACGAGACTTCAACTGAGAAAGCGTCGCATCGAGAATTCCTTCCGAAGGATGTTCTCCGAGGAATCTGCGTTCGACATAGCGGCGCATGATAAAGCTGAGTGCGGTATAAAAATCCGCTTGATTTCCCATCGCAAGAAGTTGCTTTTCACGCAGTTCCTTCAAAGCGAGAACCGCCTCTTCATAAGGAGGAAGCCTTGGCGCAACCTGCTTCTTGCGGAGCTTTTGGTGCAAAAGCCAGCCAAGCGCCACCAAAAGAATCGCCAACAGAACAAATAACAGGGCAGAAAGCCAGGTCGGAAGTCTCGGATCATCCAAAGGTTCTTCCACATCCAAAATGTCTTCTTCCGAGCCGTCCGTCCGCGTCACGACCTTCACAGCGACAGGATCCGTTTTCGTTACCACGGTATCTGTCCCTAAAATTGCACGGACCTCTTGCGGTGCAATCAAAAAGTCCCCAGCGACAAACGTATTGAGCGTTGCCCGCCAAATGAACCTTTTTTGATTCTTTATACCCGTCACCGGGAGCTCTTCGTGCTGCATGTCCTTGACTTCAAAACTTCCGAGATTTCCTACAAAACTCGGCAAGTCCACGAAGGCGCTTTCCGGAGCGTTTACATCGATTTCATAATTAAAACGATCGCCCACAAAAATCTGCGAAGCTGTCGTTGAAGATTTTACAGACAAGTTAAACGCAAAAGTGGATACGGCAAAAACGGCACCGATCCATAACGCGAGCTTTCTTGTCAAAGAACAAGCATTAAACATTTTAACTCCGACGTCTCTGCAACATTCTAAAATGTTCCACAAGCGGGCTCACCGTATCGCGGAATTCGTCATGGACTTGGCAACGCACATAATCCACGTTCATCTTTTGGAAAAGGCTACGAGTCGCTTTTTCCGCCTTTTTGGCTTCATGCGCAAAGGCTTCGCGGAAAGCGGCATCTCCAGTGTCCACAAGCATCGTTTCCCCCGTTTCCGGGTCTTCGAATTCCACAAGTCCTACCGGAGGCAGTTCCGATTCACGCGGATCCGTCACCGCAAGGGCAAGCATATCATGACGTTTGCAGAGAACCTTAAAGGCTTTTTCAAAACCCGAATCCTGAAAATCCGACATCACCACGATCATCGAACGACGGTTCAAAACACCGCCTACATATTCGAGAGCGTTCTGCAAATTCGTCCCATGATGTTCCGGCTTAAAGTAAAGGATTTCACGGATCAAACGCAGCACGTGCTTGCGGCCTTTTGCAGGGGGAATAAAAAGTTCGACCTGATCCGTAAAGATCAAAAGTCCAACCTTATCGTTGTTCCGCACGGCGGCAAAAGAGAGAAGCGCCGTGATTGCAGCCATCGCTTCGCCCTTCATTTCCTTACCCGAGCCGAATTCCGAACTGGAGCTGGCATCCACCATCAACATCAAGGTCAGTTCGCGTTCTTCCACGAACTTCTTAATATAAGGCGTCCCCATCCGAGCCGTCACGTTCCAATCGATGGTGCGAACATCATCTCCTGGCACGTACTCGCGGACTTCGCTGAATTCGACGCCATTACCCTTGAACGAGCTGTGGTAAGCGCCAGCCATCATCGAATCGAGAGGTCCCCGCACCGAAAGTTCAATGCGGTTCACCGTTTTGAGAATATCCTTCGAAAGCATATTATGGCACTTCGACAGAATCCAAAATTTTCTGGACAACGAGTTCTGCGGAAACTTCTTCCGCTTCGGCTTCATAGCTCAAAATGATGCGGTGACGGAGGACTTCCATCGCCACAGCCTTCACGTCTTCCGGAGTCACATAGCCGCGGCCTTCGATAAACGCATGAGCCTTTGCCGCCTTGGCAAGGCCGATCGAAGCACGCGGAGAACCGCCGACCGAAATAAAGCTTGCGAGTTCCGACTTCTTGATGCTCGCCGGATCGCGAGTCGCAAGAACCAGGTTCACAATATATTCGCGAATCCGTTCATCAACATAGATTTCCTTCACGAGTTCACGGGCTTTCAAGATATCTTCCTTGTTCGCCACGGCGTTCGGGGTTTTAAGGCCCGTTCCGCTCACCGCTTCCAGGATTTTCATTTCGTCTTCCTTACCCGGGTAGCCCACCTTCACCTTCAAGAGGAAACGGTCCACTTGCGCTTCCGGCAGCGGATAAGTTCCTTCCTGTTCAATCGGGTTCTGCGTCGCAAGAACTAGGAACGGTTCGTCGAGCTTATAGGTTTCATCGCCAATCGTGATCATGCGTTCCTGCATCGCTTCGAGAAGGGCGCTCTGCACCTTGGAAGGAGCACGGTTGATTTCATCGGCGAGAACGAGGTTCGTAAAGAGAGGTCCCTTACGGGTTTCAAAACGGGATTCCTTCGCGTTGTAAATCGTCGTACCGAGAAGATCCGCCGGGAGAAGGTCCGGAGTGAACTGGATGCGCTTAAAATCCAGAGACACCGCACTCGCAAAAGCCGAGACAGCCGTCGTTTTAGCAAGGCCCGGAAGGCCTTCCAAAAGAATATGTCCGTCAGCGAGAATGCCCGTGAGGATGCTCTTCACCATGTCTTTTTGGCCGATCACAGTTCCTTCCACTTCACGCAAAAGGTCCACGCAAAAATGGCTTTGATCCTTAATTTTTTCCGTCAATTCTTGAACGTTTGTCATTTTGACCTCATTCGTCTTCTTCTATGTTTAAAAGCTTTGCGGCAAGCTTCCAGGTTTCTTTATTCTGGAAAGCATCGCGATTTCCGCCACCGTAACGCGCGTGGGCAAATTCTTCAATCAAAGACTCCCATCCTTCTAACGAACCGGATTTTACCAGTTCTTCCAGATTATCGTTACCGTAGCGTTTCGTTGCCCATGATTTACAAATTTTTTCGAGATCGAGCAACCAGGCGCGACTTTCCGCCTTCGCGATTCTTTTCTTCAGCAACAGGAACTCTTCGAGAAGCGCATCGTCTTCTCTTTGTTTCGCTTTTTTCGTCTCCTCGGAGCGTTTTTTCCTCTTTTGCAAGAAGATGCACACGCCCACAAGAATCACAAGCGCAAGCGCCCCAAAAACGGCAAAGAAAGGTGCATTCGAATGTTCTTCCACGCGGAACGAAACGCTTTCCGATTGGAATTCAAACGGACCGTTAGCCGAAGGAATCTGGAACCGCAGCGACGGAATCGAAACGTTTCCAGAATCGTCAGCAACAAGCTTATAAACGAACTGCGTATTCGAAACGGAATTTCCATTTTGCACAGCCTGGGAATGTTCTTCCCTGAGACCGATTTGAGTAATTCCCTTCGCGTTCGCCGAACCTGTCGGAACGACAAGGACCGCACTCTGCCCCGCCGGGGCTTGCCAGGTCACATTCACCCGGTATTCAAAAGTATCGTCCTTGAATATCGTCGAAGGAAGCGGACTTGCGTGGACCGAGATTCCAATTTGCACAGGTTCTACGGCAGACGAGTCCACAACTGTATTCAAAGTATCAGAATTCATCACTAGGAATATAAAAAAGCAATTTCCAAATTAAGTCACAAAAAATTCACGGGAAAGTAAAAAAAGAAACGCCCGGTCAAAGCCAGGCGTTCCGTTTTTCAAATTCAAGCCGAGATTAGATTCCCATGTTGCTCGGTTTCGTGTAAAAACCGTTCAGCAACTGGCTGTACATCATCTGGAGAATGTTCGGGAAGTAGCTCGAAGCAGAAGTCTGCATCGCCTTGCTGTTCAGAAGAGTCGTGCAAGAGTTCAGCCATTCCGGAGAATTGCCGCCCATACCGGTTGCACACCAAGCAGCAAGCCACTGCACCGGCAAGCTCTGGCCCGTAATATCGGCACCCACGCTCAAATTCCAGGAATAGTTCACAGCCGGGATTTGCGACGGGTCACCGCTCGACTTTTCGATGATGAACTGGTTCAAAGTGTTCAACACTTCGGCAGCGCGTTCATCCGAGAACCAGTAGTAATCCCAAGCGATGCGCCAAGGAATACGCACAGATTCCTTGTTGAAAGTCCAATAAGTAGTCGCTCCACTATTGTTCGGCGGATTCACAGCAACGCCTTCGCCATTGCTCCAGTCCGGGAAAACGCCCGTACCGGCATCCTGCACTTTCTTCATGTAAGTGTACTGGGCATCGAGCACTGCCTTCCAATCGTGAGACGGATCGACAAGCGCAAACAAGCGGAGCGCCACCGGAGAGAAGTAGCTCAAGTTATACGTCGGATCTGCACCCTGCCAGGTACCCGGAGTATCGCCCGAATAAAGGAGATAGTTGGACTTATTGACTTCATGTTCCCACAAAGCGGAAATGAGCGTCAAAGCGTCCGTCAAATATTCCTGCTTGGAAGTCTTGTAATAGGCAAGAATCAAGGAGGTTGCAATGTCCAAGTCCGCATCCGTCGCGCTTGCATCATCCGGAATATCCCAGCTGAAAGACGACGTCAGCCACGGCATCAAACCGCGACCGCTTGCATATGGCGTATTGCGATAGGCTTTGCTATAAATCCAAAGTCTATTATAAGCATCCAGATCTCCTTCGAAAAGCGTAATCAGCATGCCGTAGCCAATGCCTTCCGACACGGTACAGCCACGCTTGTACATATTCGAACCGGAAGCTTCCGTAATCTGGCAGCTGGCCGAATTAAATGTAGACCAAATAATACGGGCAGCCTTTAAGCCCTGCGCCGTATAGGAACCGAAGACTTCACCAAATTCCGCACCCCAAGTCGGGTAACGAGAAGCTTCGTCTTCGAGCGTAATATAATGGAAGTCCTTCCAAGTGGTGTAAAGGCTCGGCGGAAGCGATGCGTCGGCAGTCGTCGGGAACACACCAGAAGTCGTACCGCCCGTCGCTCCGGCCACAAAACCGTCACTCGCCGAAGACGTCACGACCGACGTCACCGAAGAGCTGCTGAGGAGAGCTGTAACCGAGGAAGAGGAAATCGTCCCATAGGCTTCCGAAGAGTAAACCGGAGCTTCCGCGCTGCTATAATAAAAGTCAGAAGAAGACAGGAGCGGATCCTGCGCTTCGGAATACACAATACCGTTCGAAAGATACGGATCCGGCACAGGAGTATCGTCTGCAGCCGAAGCGCTGTCATCACCGCAAGCCGTTAGGCCAAAAACGGCTCCGAGGGCAAGGAAGCCAAGGGAATATTTAAAATTCATAGGGTCTCCGAGGGATAAAACAGTCTCAAATCGAGACGCGCCTAAAATATACTCATGATTACTCCAGAAACCCTTAAATGCAAACGAAATTTAAGGTTTAAAAAAAGAGAATGGAACCCGCATCACAGATTCCATTCTCACAGTTCTAAATGTCTTCAGTGAAAAGCTTAAATGCCCATATTGGCCGGCTTCACATACATACCGTTCAGCAACTGGCTGTACATCATCTGAAGAATATTCGGGAAGTAGCTCGAAGCCGATGTCTGCATTTCCGTTGCATTCAAAACGTTCGTGCACACATTCAGCCAATCCATCGAGTTGCCTGCCATACCGGTAGCGCACCATGCGCCAAGCCATTGGGTCGGCAAGCTCTGGCCCGCAATATCGGCACCCACGCTCAAATTCCAGGAGTAGTTTACCGCCGGAATCTGCGTCGGATCATTATTCGAACGCACCATAATGAAGTTGTTCAACGTGTTCAACACAGATGCCGCACGCGGATCCGCGAACCAGTAATAATCCCAAGCAATACGCCACGGAATACGGACCGATTCCTTGTTGAAGGTCCAGTACGTGTTCGTCGCACTGTTGTTCGGCGGATTAATCGCATTACCCGAGCCGTCGCTCCAGTCCGGGAAAACGCCCGTACCGGCAGCCTGTACATTCATCATGTATGTATACTGAGCATTCAAGACAGCGGTCCAATCGTGGCTCGGATCGACAAGAGCGAACAAGCGGAGCGCCACCGGAGAGAAGTAGCTCAAGTTGTAAGCCGGATTCGTGCCCTGCCAAGTACCCGGAGTATCGCCCGAATAAAGGAGATAGTTGGACTTATTGACTTCATGTTCCCATAAAGCGGCAATGAGCGTCAAAGCATCGGTCAAATAAGCCGAATTGCCCGATTTATAATAGGCAAGAATCAAAGACGTCGCAATGTCCAAGTCCGCATCCGTTGCACTTGCATCATCCGGAATATCCCAACTGAAAGACGAAGTGAGCCACGGCATTAAGCCACGACCACTCGCGTAAACGGAATTGCGGTAAGCCGTGCTATAAATCCAAAGACGGTTAAACGCATCCCAGTCTTCCTGGAAAAGGGTAATCAACATACCATAACCGATTCCTTCCGACACCGTGCAGCCACGCTTGTACATGTTCGAACCGGAAGCTTCTGCAATCTGGCAACTGGCCGAATTATATGTAGACCAAATAATACGGGCAGCGTTCAAACCTTGCGCAAGGTAAGAGCCGAAGACATCCGAAAATTCCGCACCCCAAGTCGGGTAACGAGCCGCTTCATCTTCAAGCGTAATGTAATGGAAGGATTTCCAAGTCGTATACAGGCCCGCCGGATATGCGGTATTGGCCGTAGCCGGAAGAATTCCGGAAGTCGTCGAGCCGCCACCAGTCGAAGCGGAAGAAGTGATAATCGTTGTCGACGAGGTTTCCGAATTCGCCGAAGTAGAGCTTCCGCTACTACAAGCAGACAGACCGAAAGCTGCGCACAAAGCAAGCGAGCCAAGGGAAAGTTTCAAACGCATAATTTCTCCGGAATAAGTGGATTCCCAACCCAAGTTAACTCTAAATATAAACTCGAAAGTCTTGAAGATTAAATTCGCCAATGCGAAAATTTAGGTTACAAAAAAAGAATGGAATCTGTATCACAGATTCCATTCTTCATACTCAAAAGAGTTTTCTCAAATTACTTGAGAACGATCTTCTGGCTGAAGTTTGCCTTGCCAGCAACGCGGACCATGTAGACACCAGCGTCGAAGGAAGCGAGGTTCAAGGAAGCAGAAGAAGCATTGAGAACGCTCTTCAAAACAACCTGACCCTGGAGGTTGATCACTTCAACAGTTGCACCTGCGTTCACGCCAGACAGAGCGAGCGTACGGCCAGCAACGGAAGCCTTCACAGAGGAAGCTGCAGCGGTGGACTTGATAGCAGCGCCAGAGCACTTACCATATTCACCGATCGTAGCAATGTTGAATTCCGTGGTCTTGCCGTCAGCAGCAGCGATCTTGAACTTGATAGCAGCAGCGGAAGCGAGAACGGTAGCCTGGTCAACCTTAGTGCCCCAGCTGGCTTCCTGCTTGAAGGAAGACCAGTCGAGGTTAACGACAGCTTCAGAAGCCTGAATCTTCAAGGAAGCCTTATAGTTGTTGTAACCCGTGACAGTGCCTTCGTTTTCCGGAGCGATTTCGAGAGCCGGAGCAATGCCCGTGGACTTGTAACCAATGCAGATACCACCCCAAGAGGAGATGTCGTTACCGCCCTGGGCTTCACCGCTCAGGTTGAAGCCAACACCGACGAACGGGTAGAGGTACGGGCCACCCATGGTAGCAGTACCGCAGACACCACCGCACATGTCGATGATCGGGTCCATAGCGTTTGCAGAGTAAGCGTTACCCTTCTCAGTCGGCCAAGTGATCGTGGAAGTACCCGGACCATTGTCAGCGGCTTCCTTGTTATCGTTATAATCGTACCAGTAACCATAGGTATCGGTACCATCATCGAAACCGGTTTCAACACGGTATTCGGAGTTTGCACCAATCCAAGTGTCCATAGCGAAAGACATAGAAACAGCTGCGAGAACTGCAGATGCTGCTAAGATTTTCTTGTTCATATTTTTCTCTCTCTTGTTAATGTGGATGCCCAATTAGGGCGGTTTGCAAGCTAATATATCTTTTTTTTCGGAAAAAGAAAGAGATTTTTTCTTCCCTTAACTTTTTTTTGCAAAGACGGCGATTTATGGAAAATATCGCACTTTGGTTCACATTTTTTTACATTTCGGAACGTGTCGAAATTACGTCATTTTCGTACAACTGTAGCAAGCTTTGTACAAATTATCCTTTAACTTTTTTATACAATAATTTACCCTCTTTTCGGGCTCGGATGAATTATTTTCGGGGGTATGAAAAAGTCATCTAAATCCCTTTTATTCTTAGGCCTTACGGCGGCATCCCTCTCCTTTGCAGGGACTCCGCAATTCCCATTCCCCCAGAACCAAGCCTACCCCTACGGCAACACGTTCAAATCTGCCACAATTGACTCTCTCAAGAGCCATTTTAAGATGTGGAAAGGCGCTTGGTACACAGAACAGGGTACATATTACCAAAAATATGCAGGCGGAACCGCCGATGCCAACGCCGGCATGCCGTCGGGTACGGCCCGCGTGATTAGCCCGAACGAACACTCCGAATACACAGTTTCCGAAGGCATCGGCTACGGCATGCTCATTATGGTGTATATGTCGAGTGCGGCAGACGACCACCAGGCGGAATTCGACAAGCTTTGGAAATACTGGAAGTGCTACGGTAAAGGCCTTAACGGCAGCGGCTGCAATAGTTGGAGCGGCCAAGGCATGGATTGGGAGATCGACAACGAAAAAGGCACGGTCATCGGAAGCGGCACGGCAAGCGATGCGGAATTCGATGCCGCCGTCGCTTTGATCATGGCATACAAGCAATGGGGTGACGCCTCTTACTTGAGCGATGCAAAGCAGTTGATCTCTTGGATTAAGAGCAACGACATGGAATCCGACGGAAGCATTAAACCGGGCAGCAACTGGAACCCGGCATTCAACCCGAGCTATACGGCAGTCGCTGCATTCCAATTGTTCTATGAAGTGACGAACGATAGTTTTTGGCAGACGGCGATTTCGACGTCCCTTACCCATTTGCGCGCTTGCCAGAACGCCGTGACCGGCCTGATGCCGGACTGGTGCGACTGGAGCTCGCATCAGGCGATTCAGCCTAACGCCGCCGTTTCGGGTGGATATCTGGGATTTTATGACGACGCCGCCCGTACGCCGTGGAGACTCGCCTGGGGCTATGCCTGGTACGGCATTGCTGGCGCCAAGGAAGCTAACGACGCCATTATCGGCTGGCTCGATTCCGCCACTTATGGATACGCAGGCATGATCCTTCCGGGCTACAACCTGGACGGTTCTTCGGACAACGAGGTGTTCGTTTCGTCTACCTATGCAGGCGGCCTCGGTCTTTCGATGCTTTCGGCAGACGCTCCGAAGTCCTACCTGGAAAACCTCTATTACACCCTTTCCAATACGGAAGGCAAGGAAACTTTGACCGCCTCCAAGGGCGAAAATTACTTTGCGGCGACTTTGAACGTTCTTTACATGCTCCTTCTCACCGGTAACATGCCGAACTTCTACAATATGGAAGGTTACACGGCCTTTACTCCGGACCCGACGAATGTCCTGACTCCGTCCGCTCCGGCAGGCACATTGATGCCGGTAGGCTCTGGCGCTACGATTTCCGGTTTCTGGAACTGGGGCGGTTACTCGGATAAATTCGGTGTCACCAAGATGTTCCCGGATTCCGGCAGCACGGCCATTTATCAGCAAGAAGACGGTTCCTATATCGTCGCTATGGAAGCCTTCCTCGCTCCGGAACCGACTTATATCGGCGGTGTCGAATTGAACTACCCGTTTGCCGGTGTCGCATGTTCCTTTGACGCAGATGAAAGCTATTACGATTTGAGCGACATTACCACCGTCCACGTCGTTTACAAGAGCCAGGGCGTGATGCGCTTTGCTCTTCTGGACCAGGAAACTTTGCTTCAGGATCAAGAAGGCGGCGAACCGGGCTACTACCTGCATCCGACCGAAGATTGGAAAGCTATCGACATCGATATTACAGCCGATGCAAGAGATATCTTCAACGCTCTCACTTACCCGTCGTGGGTGAATTTTGAAAGCTACCGCGAAGATGTCGTCAAAGCAGTTCGCGGTATCAAGTTCGACGTGAAAATGCAAAAGGCCGGTTACGCGTCCTTCGCCCTGAAGGAAGTAAGCCTTCTCGATGCAACAGGAAACGTCGTCACGAACTTGAAAGGCATTAACGGCATTCAAACTCCAAAGGTTACTGTCCAGAAGTCCCTGCTTCGTCGCGAAGGGAATCAAATCTATTACCAGCAGGCTTCGAACGGTGCAAAGCTCCGCGTTTACGACTTGAACGGCACTCTGCTTTCTTCCAAGAGCATCCAGGGTTCCGGTCAGGTTGCCATCGATCAGCTTGCTCCGGCTAGCGGCCTGTACGTTCTGCGTCTTTCGGACGGTGCCAATTCTCAAACTCTGAAAATTCAGAAATAAGCGTTCAACTTGGGAGTGGGTACCTTAGGAGATTTCTATGAAGAAACTTACCAAACTTCTCGTCGCAGGCGCTTTGGCGTTTGCGGCAACCGCCTCGGCGGACGCCACAACGGCAAAGCCGCACCGTGTCGGGCCTGTACAAAACTACGGTGCCCTCGGTACGAATTCTGGCGAAGTGGTCAGTCAAAAGACCGGCAAGATCGCTATGCTTCGCGGCGTGAGCCTTTACTGGTCCGACGCGACTGGTTTGCAGTATTATAAGCCGGAAGTGATTTCTTGGGCCGCCAAAAGCTTAGGCATTGACGTATTCCGTTTTGCCATGGGCGTCCAGTATTATAACTCCGACGGCAATGCGACAGAACCCTTAGACTCAAGCTATTCCTATATGGGTTCACCAAGCACCTATCTTTCGAAAATCGATCAGATGGTGCAAGCTGCCGTGGAAAACGACGTCTATATCATTATTGACTGGCACAGCCACCGTGCAGAATATGAACAAACGGCTGCCGATACGTTCTTTACTCGCATGGCAAAGACCTACGGCAACATTCCCAACGTGATTTTCGAAATTTACAACGAACCGGTGAAAACTGCCTGGTCTACGATTACAAGTTACGCAAATACGGTTGCAGCCCACATTCGTCAATACAGCGACAACTTGATCCTTGTAGGAACGCCGAGCTGGTCCCAGCTTACAAGCTACGGTGGAGTGACGGCGACAAACGTCGCCTATGTATTCCACTTTTACGCAGGCACGCATACGGTGGGAACTTTCGGATCCCGTATCACGGCCGCCAAAAATGCAGGAAACGCTGTTTTTATTTCGGAATGGGGCACCACGGCAGCAAACGGTAAGGGCAGTGCAAACGAAAGCAATACCAATGATTGGTTCACCTTTATGGAAGCCAATCGCTTGAGCAATTGCAACTGGAGCCTTCGCCAAGAAACGAACCCGATCGACAACACAACAGAAGGTTCGGCCATTTTCAGCGGAAGCGCATTCTTGACAAACGCCGAAGATTTGAGCAATGCTACTTACACTTCTTCGGGAACCCTTGTGAAGAATTACTTGACAACGCACAAGAGCAGCTGGGCGGATTCGCTGATTGCAGGCAACACGAGCGGCTCTTGCCACTTTGCAAGCACGACCGTGACAGAAACCGCAGGCGCCTTAACCAACCTTTTAAAGGCCGGATGTACCTATACCTCTAGCGATGAAACGGTCGCAAGCGTCAGCGGAACCACGATAAACATTCTTTCGGCTGGTTATGCGATTTTGACCGCAAACGACAATTCCCAATCGATCGTGGTCGTCGAAGAAGAACCGGAACAGACCGTTTCTGGTCTTTCGGACTTCATCTGCCGCTATGGCGGAACCTGCACGCAGAACCATTCGATGACAAATTACTCCGGAGTCAGCGAATACGAAACGATTTTGGCAACGACTCTGACATCGACTCAGGGCGGCTCTTTGACTTTCGAATCTTTGACCAAGGACATTCTCGATGTGAAGCTTGCAACTTGCACCAATACCAAGAGCTGCTATGGTGCCTTGAATTCTCAAGTGATCATGGCCCAGTTTACGGGAACGTTCGGCGATGGCAAAATCCGCGTCACAGCTCCGGCGGTAACCGGCTACCGTGCATTGGACGATACAATCACGGTGTCTTATGCAAAGGGACAGCAGAGAATCTATTCGAAGTTCAAGGACAGAACGCTCACCTTTGGGCAAATCACCGAACAGAACGCTCTCCCAGATACAATGATGGCAGAACAGATTCCGGTAAGCTACACTTATAATGGAGAAGAATCCACCCCGTACCTGATGAAGAGCGGAACGACCATCGTCGCAGGCGCCGAAAATGCCATCGTGATGATTACGGCTACCGCCCCGGAGACCGACCATTACGAAGCTTTCGAAAAGTCCATTACCGTAATCATCGGTGATAGCACCTTGGCTGTGAACAAGGACGAATATTACAAGAGTCCGATTATTGCCAGTGCAAAGATCGCCCCGTTCAAGAGCCAAATTCAGAACAACAGCGTTCTGCTTCAGGTTTCGCAGGCAGGGCTTGTACAGTGGTCTGTATTCTCGGTAACGGGAAAAGTCGTTGCATCTCATCAGGAATATATGAATGCAGGTTCCCACCTGATTTCCTTGGAAAAGCTTCCGGTTGGTTCTTACCTCTTCCGAGTCCGCCAAGGCTCGCGCGTCGGAACGCTCCACTGGAATAAGCGCTAATCCCATTCAAAAGAAAAGCTCGAAGCCCCGCGTATCGCGGGGCTTTTTTGCTTCGCGTCGCTCGCAATGACACCGAGGAACATGCTTGCAAGAACCTGGATGCTGTCTTGCGAGTGCCTAGCAGCTATCACTGCGAGAACCGATTGGTCGAAGCTATCTCGAAAATGACAGGCTAGGGAATGCGGATAGTTTCTCCTCGGTCGAAGAGGATAACTCGACGACTGCAACAAGTTGCAAAGTCTCGTAAAGCTTCGTTCGCAATGACACTGGAGAACAGCGAAGGCATACAAAAAACGCCCTCGGATGAGGGCGTTTCAGAATTTCATACAAGGAAAGGATTACTTCTTTTTCGCTTTGTAATCCACATCCGGGCGAAGTTCAAGTCCAATCGTCACCAGCAAGGAAACAATCGGTTCCGTGTGATCCTGGGAAAGATCATAAGCCGCAACGCCAGCGTAACCTTCCGACTTGACAAGTTCTGCCAAAGCCTTCACGGACGGAATACCCATAAAGACGATCGATTCCATTTCGCTCACTGCGATTTCGGACTTCGAGGCTTCATCGAAAGAAACCTTGTAATCCGGAGTTTCGAACTTCTTCATCAATTCCTTATAGGTCAAGATACCTTCGTTACCGCTACCGACGCCCGTCGGAGCTTCGCCAAAGCCCTTGGCACCCATAAAGCTCTTGCCGTAAAGGGAGAATGCCGGAAGGAGCTTTTCCTTGTCGACACCTTTCGCAGAAAGAGCGTTCAAAGCTTCTTCAATCACAGCGACGCTCTGGTTCGGCTTGAGTTCCGAATTTTCTTCGGTCATCTGGTCCGGAACAAGAACCGTCACATATTCCGCATTGTTCAAAACGGCGCCGTCATAAGCGTCAGCCGAAGTCAGCGGATAAGCAGCGATCGAAAGAGTCTTGCCACCCAAAGCTTCTTTGAGGGCGTTTACGAGAGCGGCAAAGCCTTCTGCGTTTTCCGCCGTGAGGTTTTGCCAGTCGAGTTCTACGCCGGCAGCGCCATTTTCATCGAGGAAAGAAGCCACATTGCTTGCAAAAGTACCGCGGACTTCTTCCGAAGCGGCGATTTCGGCCAAAGTGCCTTCCTGTTCAATGCCACCGACAGAAACAATCAGCTTGACATTGTTTTCTGCAGCGAGCTTTGAAAGTTCCTTGAAGTTTTCGATATCGTTTTCATCCGCAAAAGCGAGAGAACCATCCGAAGACGGCGCAATCGAAACATAGTGAATATGGGTCACCATGTTAAAACGGATATCCTTCGGCGCAAATTGAGCGTACTGGCTCCAGTACGGGAAGTAGCCAACGACCTTATCTGCAGCTGCATTAGCCACCGTAGCAAGGCCCAAAGCAAGAGAAAATGCGATCAGTTTTAAGTTCATAAGGATCCTCACTCCGCAATTTCGCGGACGACATCATCATCTGCGCAGTACAACTTAGTCATCGGGTAAACTTCCGACTGAACCGGGTTCGACTTTTCGTCATCACGGCAAGCGCGATAAGCCCAACCATGAGACTGACCATACATCAGGTACTGGCTCGAAATGGCGAACGTATCGGTCGGAACCGTTTGCAAAGCAGCCAAGTCCGTTCTCGTATTGTTGAAGTTGAACTTCATGAGCAACTTTTTCTTGTCGCTCGGAATTCCACCCGCAGTCGTATCGACAGTCGTTGTGCAATCCGAAGAATCGACCACCGTCTTGGTGCTGCCGAGCTGCGTCACGATGCTGTATGTGGTTCCATCGATTTCGTAAGAGACTTCTTCCGTCTTTGTCGAATCCGAGTAACCCGTGACAGCGGTAATGGTCTTGCCGTCTTCTGCATAAGTCAAAGAACCGAGGTAAACCGTCACCGGAGTCGCGTCAGCCGGTTTCACACGAACGTAAACCGTGTCCACTCCACAAGTCGTCTTCGGAGTCGTCGAAGCGGCCCAGTCTTCAGCCCAAAGAGCTTCCGTATAACCCGCATAGAACGGATTCACGTAGATCTGGTGAAGCGAAGCCGTATCGGCAAAGAAGTCCGCAGAATCCGCCGCCACAGAATCAGCTTCCAAAGCAAGCGCTGCGTTGAAGTCCTTCACGTAATCCTGAATCTGCAAGCTACGGAGACCCGGATGCAAATTCATATATTCCGCGGCGACGAAATCGCTCGGGAAGTTACCTTCAAGCTCTTCGGAAGAACTGACATCCATCGAAGAACAAGCAGTCAGCGCTACAGTTCCAAGAGCAAGTAAATAGGAAAGAGATTTTTTCATAATTCGCACCTCTTAGAATGTCACCGTCACGTCGGCCATAATTACGTTCTTATCGATGGAGAACTTATCCGGAACTGCGATGCTCGTTACGCCGTCTTCCGCAAGACCCATGCGATAGAAAGAAACCTTATCCGTCAGCAAGCCATACTGCAGCGACAAATAGGATGCCGGAGCAATCTTGACACGCGGTCCAACGCGGAGGAGCATTTCTTCGGTTTTCGTAATGGCAGCGTTTTCCGTTACAAACAGAGGAACACCGTATTCCATTTTGAAGGTTTCGATGCCAAACTGCATGCCGAACGGTCCAATGATATTGTCCGAAGTCACGCCAGCCATAATGCGATCGGACTTACGCTTGAAGTAATTGTCTTCTTCTGCATGCGTGAAAGAACCCTGGATCAACGTGCGGTTTTCATTGTCTGCATTGCCAAGGATCTGGTCCAAAACAGAGAGGAGCTTGTCGGCGCGAATGCCTACGCCAACCGCATATTCCGTGAAGACGTCATCGGCAGCATCCCAGTTGTAACGGGCAAAACGTCCGTTCACGGTTACTTCGCTCGACCAGTCACCGTCAAAGGAGACTGCAAAGCCCTTGCGATCCGGAGTGGCAAGGCCATACGGCAAAGCCATATCCATCGAACCGTCCATCAGGTTCAAGACTTCGCTGACTTCCAAACGCTTCTTCGTGTCGGCGGTATAGCCGTTGCGATAGAAGTGAGCGTTCTTGTAGTTGTTGTACACACGTACATACATATAAGGAGATTCGCTGTTATCCGTCGACAAGGCGTTAGCCGTCGAAGTGGAGAGCAAGTTCGTCACGTTCAGCGGGTTCGAGTTGTAAACCTGATAATAGAGGTTTTCGAGGCTCGACATGCCAAAGGAAGAAACGAGATTCGTGTAAACGGAATCCGAATAGAGGCCGTTTGCATTCAAGATGACCGTGTTGCCGTTGAAGTTCGAAGCCGAAGCGAGTTCAGACCAGAACTTTTCATCGTTCTGCAAATAACGACCGCGCAACTGAAGGTTCAAGCCGCCGAGGCTAGCCTTCACATACGGTTCCACGTAGAAAGCCGAACCGTTGTCATCCATATACTTTTCCGAAACGGTTTCGTTCTTAGAAAGCTGGGTTTCTTTCACGTAAGCGATCGAATCCAGGACGCCATCTTCGTTCGGGACGGTTCCCTTTTCAATCGTATACTTCGAATAGGTCTTCGAAGCGGAATAGTAAAGATTTGCATTCCACCAGGACATGGCAAATTCAGCATCAAAGCCGAGAACCACCGGAAGGTCCGGAAGAATCTTCTTCGTGTCGAAGCCGAGTTCACCCGTAAAGACCTTGTTGTCGTCGAGGATAACGGAATCCGCCAAATCCAGGTCGTGAGAAAGGAAGCTGAGTTCGCGGTCGAAAACGTTCACAAAGTTCGCACCGAGACGAGCGCCATAAGCTTCAACTCCGAAGCGGCCACCGTACATATAACGGTCGGACCAGTCAAAGTCGAAGAACAGCTGGTCGTTCTTCTTTGCAATGTTGCGAAGACGAGCACCTGTAGCCTGCACATGGATATCATCCAAGGCACCGAGATTTCCGCTATGGAAATCCACGTTAAGACCCTGGAGCAAACGACGAGATGTCGTATCCAAGTTACGCTTGCTCATCGCTTCTGCACGAGCGGAAGCAAAGACTTCCGGTTCCTGCAAAAGGTTCGGCTGCGGAGTATAAAGGGTGTACGGCGTATAACCAACACGCATATAGCCCAAATTGAAGGCCAAGTGCTTGTCCAAAATGAGACCGTCATAAGAGAACCAGTGACCGATAATCGGGTTGTTGTTCTCTTCATAAGCGCTCTGCCAATCCTTGTGCAAGCGAGCTTCCACGCGAACCTGCGTTTCAGAACTCGGGCGAGCGGTAAGGATCAAGTTCACGTCCGTAAAGGCCTGAGTTTCTTGAGTCGGAGATTCCGAGCTAAACTGGTCCGAAGACGCCATCGACGTCAAGACGCCAGCCTTCGCGGAACCGTTGACTCGAAGACCGAGAACGGCGTCATTCAGGGAATCCAACTTTTCAAGCAACGACTTCTGCTGCTGTTCAACGCCTTCTGTGGCAGAATCCTGTTCTGGCGCAGCAAAGGCCGTTGCCGCAGAAAGAAGCAGCACCGAAGAGAAACCGAGCAAATGCATTTTCATATTCGAGTTCATTCCTTAGTCCCTCCCACTAAAATTCCACGTTAATGGAAGCTTCAATAATCGACTGAGTGAATTCATGCTTAAACTTACCCGTCACATCGGTCGACACATCGTAGTAAGAAGGAAGATTGTAAGCACCGTCCGAAGATCCTGCGGCAACGAGCGATGCCGTGTTGTATTCGTTCGTAACGGAGATGATTCCGTAGTTCACAGACAGCCAGGCGTTATTTGCCAAGGAGTAGTCAAGACCGACCATCCACTGCATCTGCTTGCTGGTCGTCTTCGGAGCCACGAGACCGCTAATCAAACCATCAAAAGTATTGTATTCGGTATTGATGTACTGGAGTCCAGCCGTAAAGCCGAGACGCGGAAGATACTGAACATAGAGACCGGCGTTGATAAAATCGCTCTTGAGTTCAGCAGTACCGTCAACCAGGCCCAAAGAAGCCCAGTTGTCCGTATCAACCTTTCTTTCGGAATGCTTGTAGGAGCCCGAAAGTTCAAGCGGTTTCTGGAAGCCGAGCATCTTGAAGACGTCGACCTTTGCGCCACCGCCAAATTCGAGATAGGAAGCTTCCTTGAAACCGATCAGCGGGGACACCTGGGAGAAGGTGCTGAAAAGGCCCTGCACTTCGGCGTAATCCTTCCAGTTCAAGGTCAAGTTTGCGCGAGCACCCTGACGGTTCGAAGTCGCAAGACCGTTCGGGAGCGAAAGCTGAACTGCCGGATCCGACAGGCTTTCGATCAGAGCGAGCTGAGAGCGACCGTAAACGTTCGACTTCCAAGAACTCTTATTAAACGGAGCGATATTGTAGCTTTCGGACTGACCGTCACGGATACCACCGTCATCGGTCTTCAAAGTTGTCGTTGCCGGAGCGTACTTCGGAGCGTAATTATAAAGAGCGTCGAAAGTCGAGTACAGCGGAGAGTTCACGCCATACTTGATCGTGTTACCGTCTTTATCCGAATTCAAGATGCGGCGAGCAAAGAACTTCGGCGACTGGGCAACATTGTTGAACCAGTTGCTGTCATTGCGGACCACATCCACACCGAGAAGAGCGCCCCAAGAATCAGCGGTCTTGTAACCGAGATTCAAGTTCACCAAGAGAGCGGAACCGTTGAGCTTTTCGGAATTTGCGACATCCGTGTAAAGGACTTCGCCAGATGCATCCGTCAGCGGAAGGCCCGTTGCAGCATCCACAGCCGGAGCTTCCGTGTGGGTGAAGATTTCGTCCGAAGAGTAAGCGTATTCAGCCACAAGATCCAAGACCAGGTTCTTGTTGCCGAGGAAACCCGCCACATCACCGCCGACGCGGCCGCTGACGATCACCGTCTTCTGCGGATCGGTGTCATACGGGTTGATCGAAGTCAGTTCATAATCTGCACTTAGATCGTTGTCCGGATGACGGTAGGTGTAGCTGTAGGAATCTTCGTTGTCGAAGATGTACATCGGAGTCACGCCGATTAAGAGATTCTTATTCAGCGGGAGGAGTTCGAAGTTCGCAGCGACAAGCCACTTGTCCATGTTAGAAGCCAGAGAAGAACCTGCGATGGTGTCGTTCGGCAAGATGTTGCCTTCTGCACCCGTCAAGTCGAGAACCGAAGTGCGGTTCAAGCGAGCGGCAAGAGCTTCTGCGCGAAGTTCACCGAGCGAGCTACCGAAGGAATGACGGAACTGGAGGTTTGCACCTTGCAAATTACGCTGGTTGCCTTCCAAAAGTTCCTGCGATTCCGCCATGTGACGCTTGCGAGCGAAAATGGTCGGTTCATAAAGGATTTCTACACCCGGATTGAACAAAGTGAGCGGAGTGTACTGTTCGCGGAAATCACCGACAACCCAGTAGAAGGAATTGCCGATGTTCCCTTCCACATTGATCCAGCCGACAGACATCGTCTTGGAAGCGGAAGAGAAGTATTCCTGCATGCCTGCCCCGAATCGGAGCATCACGTTTGCGCGGACAAATTCATACGGACGGAAATGGAAGTCAATGTCGGCGTTGGCCATTTCATTGCGTTCCACATCCGGCATCTTGTTGATGCCCGTCGGGTCGTTATCCGTATCGAAGTAAGAAGCTTGAGCAATAGCGCGGATCTTGCCGCCGATTTCGACACCGCGTTTTGCGTTGATCGAATCGACCTTAGCATCCAATTTTTCCTGTGTCTGCCATTCCGTTGCAGCGGGGACCGTTGCAGCGCAAGCGAGGAAAGCGATCAAGAATTTTTTCATATTCATCTTCATTTTTCACGCCCTCCTTAGAACCAGACCTTGGTTTCCGCAGCAATGTAGTGCGAATGCCAGTCGTTGACAGAAAGGGTTTCGTCGGAATGCGTCATCCATTTATAGCGAACATGCAAGCCTGCACGGTCCGCAAAATCCCAGTCGAAGCCAAGACCGATTGCCGTTTCGAGGTAATTGATCGGAGCGTAGCTGTAATAGTTCGTGGCGACTTCGGAATAAAGGTCAGACGTTTTCGAAAGGTTGTTCTTCATCGAATAAGACGT
>DGSB01000029.1 GCA_002390045.1 Fibrobacter sp. UBA4373 | reverse complement strand
TCGGATGAGTCTGGAGAGCTGCTTCGAGAGCGATATGGGAAGCGGAACGACCCATGAGCTTGATGAAGTGCCAGTACTTCTGAGCGGAGTTCGCATCGCGCATGATGTTGCCGATGAGTTCCGAGTAGGTCTTCACAGCGGTGTCGAAACCGAAAGAGGTTTCGATGTATTCGTTCTTCAAGTCACCGTCGATGGTCTTCGGGCAACCGCAGACGACGCAAGATGCGCCCTGTGCCTGGAAGTATTCACCGAGAACGGCTGCGTTCGTGTTGGAGTCATCGCCACCGATGATCACGATAGCGTCGAGCTTCTGAGCCTTTGCCACAGCGAGGCACTTCTGCCACTGTTCTTCGGTTTCGAGCTTGGTACGGCCGGACTGGATGATGTCGAAACCACCCGCGTTGCGGTATTCGTCCATGAGCTTTGCATCGATCACCTTGAACTTGCCGTTTTCGAGACCAGACGGACCGCCGAGGAAGCCAAGGAGCTTGCTCTTCGGGCTAATGCTCTTGATGCCGTCGAAGATACCAGCGATCACGTTGTGACCACCCGGAGCCTGACCACCGGAAAGGACAACACCGACATTCACCGGGCGAGCGGCAACAGCCTTGGTAGCCTTCTTGAGGGAAATGTACGGAGCACCGTAGGTGTTCGGGAAGAGAGCCTTGATCTTCTTCTGGTCGCTGACGGATTCAGTTGCCTTACCCTTGTTGAGAGCAACCTTGAGAGCGCCGTTACGAAGAGATGCTGGGAGCTTCGGCTGGTAGGCCTTGCGAGCCTTGCCGAGAACGGACAGATTGTCGGACATAATGTACCTCTAGGTTTGATTATAAATCCGCGGAAAATATAGAATTTTGTATTTTCATCGATATGAAAAAATTCCAATTATTCCTTGTTTCTTTATTTACTTTGTCCGCTCTCACATGGGCCGATGATGCCATCGCTTTCCCGACGGACTCCTATGAGATCGGAGAAATTCCGCAGGGAGAATCCCGCCATGTGAAAATCGGCGGGGCGAACCTTTCGAAGAACACGGTAAACATTGAAACGGTGCTTTGCCAAGGTGTGGGCTGCTCGAATTTTAAATTCCCAAAGACAGTGCAACCGAGAGAGCCCGTGAACATCGAATTCGATTTTTCGACAGCAACTCTGGAAGGTCCGATTGCGAATGTCATCGTCATCGTGGAAACGGATGGGAAAACGCATCCGCTTGCCATGCAGGGAATTGTAAAGGCTCCGTTTATCTTTAGCGAAAAGATGTTTGATGCGGGCTATTACAAGCCTGGCGAAAAACGGGAATGGACTTTTTATGTTTGGAGCGAAGACAAAAAATCTCGCCCGGATCTGGAACTGAAAAAAGAATTTTCAGACGAGTTCTCGGTGCAGGTCAAGAATGTATCGCTGAATGTGGAAAATTTTGATTCCATCCGCGAAGGCGGAAAAGTCCCGGGGCAAAAAATCACGCTTCGCACCAAGGGCCTTGTGAAAGATCCGAAATTAAAGCAGAAGAGCCTCTCCAAAATCGTTTCGTTCGAAAGCAAGAAGTATCCAAAGGCGACTCCCGAAGTCCTGATTATAGGCTATTGGAAATAATAGCGGTTGCTGTTTGGGAATGCGACTTGCAAAAAGGTGACGTTTAAGTTAAATTTGGGGCACCTTGCAACGCAAGTTGCGGGCTGTAGCTCAGTCTGGTAGAGCGCTTGAATGGGGTTCAAGAGGTCGTTGGTTCGAATCCAATCAGCCCGATAAAAAAAAGTTCCTCTCTTTCGAGAGGAACTTTTTCGTTTTAAATCGTTCGACTTAGACGAGCTTTTCGCCGGCGGCAGCGATCGAGAGCAAGTCGGCTTCTGCGTACGGCTTGCCGATCCACTGGATGTTCACCGGAAGATTTTCGGACTTGCCGCACGGAACGGAAATGCCCGGAAGACCGGAGAGGTTGAGGCTCACCGTGTAGATGTCGGAAAGATACATCGCCATCGGATCGCTTTCGTTCGTTCCGCGCTTTAACGGAAGGCCCGGCATCACCGGGGAAGCGATCACGTCGCAGGATTCGAAAGCCTTGGTGAAGTCGTCCGAGATTAGACGACGGACCTTCTGTGCCTGAACGTAGTAGGCGTCAAAGAAGCCAGAACTTAACACGTAAGAACCGAGCATGATGCGGCGCTGCACTTCCTTGCCGAAGGCTTCGCTGCGGGACATGGCGTACAGGTCGTAAAGGTTCTTCGCTTCCTTGCTGCGGTAGGTGTAACGCACGCCGTCAAAGCGGGAAAGGTTGCTCGATGCTTCTGCCGTTGCGATGATGTAGTAGCTCGCCACCGCATAGCTGATGTTCGGCATGGAGATTTCTTTCAAGACAGCGCCTTCGGCTTCTGCCTTCTTCAAAACGTTTTCGATCGCGGACTTGCAGCCTGCGTCGAGGCCTTCGGCAAAGTATTCCTTCGGGACGCCGATGACCTTGCCCTTCAGACTTTCACCGATCTTGCGACCGAAATCTTCGGTCGGACGCTGGCTTGTGGTGTTGTCGTGCGGATCCTGACCGCAGATAGCGGAAAGAACCGTCGCTGCGTCCTGGACGTTTGTCGACAGCGGGCCGATCTGGTCAAGGCTCGAAGCGTAGGCGATAAGGCCGTAACGGGAAACGCGACCGTAGGTCGGCTTTAGACCGACGATGCCGGTGCAAGCTGCCGGCTGACGGATCGATCCACCGGTGTCGCTACCGAGGGCGACAGGTACCGTGCCCGTTGCGACGGCGACTGCGGAACCGCCCGAAGAACCACCCGGAACGCGATCCTTGGCTACCGGGTTTTCGACCGGACCGAAATAAGAGGATTCGTTCGAAGAGCCCATGGCGAATTCGTCCATATTCGTCTTGCCGACAATCACGGCGCCCTTCGATTCGAAATTGGCGACAGCCGTTGCTGTATAAGGAGAAACGAAATTTTCGAGAATCTTGGATGCAGCGGTCGTGCGGGAACCTTCGAGGCAAAGGTTGTCCTTGATGGCGACAGGAATGCCGTCGAGATCGCCAAGGGTTTTGCCCTGAGCACGGCGTTCGTCACTTTCCTTTGCCTTCTGCAAGGCGCGGTCGGCGAGAACGGAAATATAGGCGTTCAAAGCCTTGTTCTTTTCAATCGATGCGAGTGATTCTTCTGCAAGCTTGACTGCGGTTGTTGCTCCGCTTTCGAGAGCTTTCTTCAGTTCCTGAATGTTTTTCATTAGCGTTCTCCGGACCATTTCATAATGTAGAGGCCGACGACAAGGCCGACGAGGCTCATCACGTTCATTTTGAGCGCAAAGCCAAAAGAAATCTTGATCATGTAAAGATTGAGCACAAACGGCTCCATCTCCGATCCGGAACCTGTATTGAAGGCCCAGAACGGCTTCACAAAGAAGTTGTGCACGATATTGTTGTAACCGCCCGCGTTCATCAGTTCGCCGAGTTTGCCGAATACAAAACCAAAGCATTCGCCAAGGACTCCGCCGATGATGAGGCCGAGAACAACAAAGAGAATAAGTCTTCCAAAGCTATTGTTGCGCGACATGTCGTGTGTCCATTTTTTGCGAAAATATAAAAAAGATAGAAGGCTTCCGTGAACAGGGCTCCGGGGAAAAGATGGGATTCTTCTTTGTGGATGGAGCGGGCTCGGATTTGTTATATTTAGAGCATTACAATAGGGGTGCTGGCGAACGCTGGCTGAGATTATACCCTAAGAACTTGGTTCGTAATCGAACGAAAGGAATCTGTATGACAGAATCTTCTCCGTTTTTTAAGCCTTTCCCTCAGTCTAACCGCATTTACGTGCCTGGAAAACTTTTCCCGGATATCCGGGTGTCCATGCGTGAAATCTCGATTGAAGATCCTTTGACTCCGAAACTTGCCGTTTACGATACAAGCGGCCCTTATGGAGATCCCGAAAAGAAAATCGACGTACATGCGGGCATCGAAAAACTTCGCACACCGTGGATTGAAGCGCGCGTCAAGAAGGACGGCGCCAATCTGACGCAGATGCAGTATGCGCAAAAGGGAATCATCACGCCCGAAATGGAATACGTCGCCATCCGCGAAAACCAAAAGATGGATGTTTTGCTCGGCGAAAACGGCTCTGCAATCACGCCGGAATTTGTGCGCAGTGAAGTTGCCGCAGGCCGTGCCGTGATCCCTTGCAATCCGAACCATCCGGAATGTGAACCGATGATCATCGGACGGAATTTTTTGACCAAGATCAATTCGAATATCGGAAATTCCGCAGTCACCTCATCGATTGAAGAAGAAGTGGAAAAGATGGTCTGGTCGGTACACTGGGGCGCGGATACGGTCATGGACCTTTCGACGGGCAAGGATATTCATGAAACGCGTGAATGGATCTTGCGCAACAGTCCGGTTCCTATTGGAACGGTTCCGATGTACCAGGCTTTGGAAAAGGTAAACGGCATTGCGGACAATCTGACTTGGGAAGTTTTCCGCGATACGCTGATCGAACAGGCGGAACAGGGCGTCGATTATTTCACGATCCATGCCGGACTTTTGCTTTCGTATATTCCGTTTGCGTTAAAGCGTACAACAGGAATTGTGAGCCGTGGCGGTTCGATTATTGCGCGCTGGTGCATGGTACATAATCAGGAAAACTTCCTTTATACGCATTTCGATGAAATTTGCGATATCCTTGCCAAGTACGATGTTTGCGTCTCGCTCGGCGATGGCCTTCGTCCGGGTTCGACCGCCGATGCAAACGATGAAGCGCAGTTCTCGGAACTCGACACGTTGGGCGAACTCACGAAAATCGCTTGGGCAAAAGGCGTCCAGGTTTTGATCGAAGGTCCGGGACACGTTCCGATGCACAAGATTCGCGAAAATATGGAACGTCAGGAAGAAAAATGCCACAATGCGCCTTTCTACACGTTAGGTCCTCTGACGACGGACATCGCTCCAGGCTATGACCATATAACCTCGGCGATTGGTGCCGCCATGATCGGCTGGTTCGGAACGGCCATGCTCTGCTATGTGACGCCCAAAGAACATTTGGGCCTCCCGGACAGGGACGACGTTCGCGAAGGCGTGGTGACGTACAAGCTTGCAGCTCATGCCGCAGACCTTGCCAAGGGACATCCGGCGGCGCACTTCCGCGATGACGCCCTTTCCCGTGCACGATTCGACTTCCGCTGGAACGACCAGTTTGCGCTTTCGCTCGACCCGGACCGTGCTGTCGAATTCCATGACGAAACCCTTCCGGGAAATGGCGCCAAATCCTCCCACTTCTGCTCGATGTGTGGCCCAAAATTCTGCTCGATGCGGATTTCTCGCGATATTCAGCAATTCGTCAAGACGGGAAAATTGGATTCGGAGAAATAAAATGCGGTATATTCTCTTCACTAGTGTGGAAAGTTTTGTCGATGAAGTCGATTTAATTGAAAAAATCTTCGCTAATGATGTAGATTATCTGTATGTGCAGAAACCGCACATGAACGATCGCCAGCTGGAACGGTATCTTCTTTCGATTCCGGAAGCGATTCGGATGAAAACATTCCTTTGCGGATCTCCGAGCATGGCTCAGGAATTCAGCTTGGCAGGTTTTCATCAGCCTGTGGATTGGTTCGTTCGGAATGCGGACGCTGCACAAAGGGCTTCTGGGCTTTTGAGCGTGGAGGCTGAATGTCTGGAAGATTTAGGCCGTATTTCTCCGGAGGTGCGCTCTAAAATTTTCCAAGTCATTGTCAAAAATAAACCGGAAGAAATTTCGGACAACGTATTCGTTTTTTGCGATGCGACGGAACTTCCGGACAATGTGCTGAATCGGGCCATTGTTTCGGGAATTTGGGAGTTTGCAGATTCGGTATCCGCATGGGGGCGCTTATGTCACAAATGACTTACGCGATGACGATTGCTGGCTTTGATGGAAGTGGGGGCGCGGGAATCCTTGCCGACATCAAGGCGATGAAGGATTTTGGGGTTTACGGATGTTCCGTCTGTACGGCCTTGACGGTGCAGAACGAAAGTTCTTTTTCGGATCCGGGCTTTTTGCCTTGGGAAAAGGTTCGTGTTCAGCTTGAAAAGCTTTGGGAAGTTCGCGCATACAAGTATGTGAAAATCGGACTCGTCGAAAATGCGGAAATGCTCCAGAACATTGTGGAATGGCTTCGGGCAAAAAGTGAAGACATCTTCATCATTTGGGATCCGATCATGGGAGCGACGGCCGGTTACCGCTTCTTCTCAGATGACGATGCGGATAGGTTCTTCCCGGTCTTTTCTGCAATCGATCTGATTACGCCGAACCAGTATGAATATGCGTATTTGGGCCTTGGCGTCGCCGACAGCCGCAGTGAACTTCTGGTTGGAAAAAAGACCTCCATTCTGCTGAAGGGAGGTCATGCGGAAGGCGAGAATTCTACGGATACGCTTTGGCACGAAGGAAAGATTTTCAAATTCACTTCGAAGCGTTTTGTCGGAGTCGATAAGCACGGTTCGGGCTGTACGCTTTCGTCGGCGATCCTCGCCAATGTGGCGCTTGGAAAGTCCTTGCCGGAATCGTGCCAGGCAGCCAAACTTTATATCGAAAAGTTTTTGGCAGGCGGGGAAGGCCGAGTCGGCTGGGTTGACTAAAGCCTAGTCGTTATCGTCTTCCAGCTGATCCTTGATCGAGTTGAAGATCGGGTCCCAGAGGGCCGGACCGCCCTGCTTCGGATACACATAGGTGAGTTCCTGGGTGTTCATCCAGGCTTTGAGCTTGGTCACCTTGATCACGCATGAAGATTCATCTCCCGAAACGCTTACCCAGAATTTGATGTACTGGTTGTTTTCCATGTTGCGCTTGTGGTCATCGCGTTTGGTGTAACTTGCGACCGTGTACTTTTCGGTGACCATCTTTCCGCTTTCCGGATCATCCTTGGCAAGGGAAACCTTGTTGTCGGCGAAGGTCTTCTTGGTGGCTTCGTAGCAGGCAGCGGAAGAATATTCGAACGAACGGGTCATATATTCGTCGTAGAGAGTCGGATCGTCGAGCATTTTCTTGGGCTGCATCATGGCACAACCGCTGAAGAGGGTTGCTGTCGCGAGAGCGAATCCGAGTAAGGCTTTCTTTTTCATTTTTATCTCCGGGAATTGGGTGTTTTTTTTGAAAGTGTACGAAAAAAAACAGCTTTGTCAACAAGAGAGAAAAGCTTTTGGTAAGTGTCCATTTTTGAAGGATAAACAAAAAATCCCGTGGAATTTTCCACGGGAATCTTTTTTCCGTCGTTGCGGACGTTTTGTCCGCTGCGAGGATTTTTTGAATTACAGGTCTACGACTTCAGTCCAGCCGAACGGATCCGGAGCTTCACCGAATTGGATTGCGGTGTACTTCGTGAAGAGTTCTGTGCAGACCGGGCCCGGATTCACGCCGTCACCGTAGGTGAATTCCTTGCCGGCAACCGGGTCCACAATCTTCTTGATCGGGGTAATCACGGCTGCGGTACCGCATTCTGCGGTTTCCGAGAATTCAGCGAGTTCTTCGAACGGGACTTGGCGACGTTCAACTTTGTATCCCAAGTATTCGGCGAGCTGCTGCAAGCTCTTGTTGGTGATGGACGGAAGAATGGATTCCGACTTCGGGGTCACATAGGTCTTGCCCTTGATGCCGAAGAAGTTGGCCGGACCGCATTCATCGATGTACTTCTTTTCCTTTGCATCCAGATAGATCGTGCTCGAATAGCCGAGCTTCTTGGCTTCTGCAAGGGAAAGGAGGGATGCTGCATAGTTGCCGCCGACCTTCACTGTACCTGTACCCTGCGGAGCGGCACGGTCGTAGTTACGGCTGATCATCATGTCGACCGGCTTGAAACCGTCCTTGAAGTACGGACCGACCGGAGTCACGAACATGAGGAGCAAATATTCATCTGCCGGCTTCACACCGACTTCCGGGCTCATACCGATGAGGAGCGGACGAATGTAGAGAGTTGCACCGTAGCCATACGGCGGAACGAAACGCTTGTTTGCCTTCACGACAGTGTGAACCATTTCGCGGAAAAGTTCTACAGGCGGAACGGCCATAAGAACGCGATTAGCGGTATTCTGGATGCGCTTGGCGTTTTCATCAACGCGGAAGACGCGAACCTTGCCGTCTTTGCCCGTGTAAGCCTTAAGGCCTTCAAAGCCTTCCTGACCATAATGCAAGCAAGTAGCGGCCATATGGATGCTAATGTCTTTGGAAGAAGTCACTTCAATTTTGCCCCACTGACCATTGCGGTAGTAGCAGCGAACGTTGTAATCGGTATCGTAATAACCGAAGGGGAGCGTCTTCCAATCAACAGTATTCAAATCGACTTGCATAGTTGAACCTTTTTTTTATGGCGTCACCTGACGTCAATGGAAAAATACACAATTTGGACAAAATTGGCTCTGCGTTTTTTACAGCTTGGATATTATAACAACGGCAATTCATCGGAATGGATTCAAATTTTGAGATTCACAAGGTAATTTCTACTTGTGGTCTAATAGAACGTCTTGGTTTCAAGACGTGCTTTGGGGAATATGAATACGATGAATCTAAAATTGCATGCGCTTGGGTTTGTAATCAGCCTTTTTTCGGTCGCGATGGCTGAAAATCCAATCATCCAGACTTATTATTCGCCGGATCCTGCGCCTGTCGTGTTTGGCGATACCGTCTGCGTGTATTCTGGAAATGACGAAGGCGGATCCTTTTTTACGATGCACGGCTGGCGGGTTTCTTGCTCGACCGATATGGTGAACTGGACCGACCGGGGAACGCTGATTTTGCAGAATTCCGACTTTCCGAATGCAAAGAAAAATGGCGATTGGGCTTCGCAATGCATTCGCCGAAACGGGAAATATTACTACTACGTGACGGTGGAATCTTCTCTCGGGGGGCGGGCGATTAACGTAGCGGTTGCGGATAAACCCGAGGGGCCGTACCGGAATGCGACGGGGAATAGCCATTTGGCGGGTCCGAACTGGGATTATATAGATCCGACGGTATTTGTCGACGACGATGGCCAGGCGTATCTCTATTTTGGAAATCCGACTCTCTATTGGGCAAAGCTGAAAGAGGATATGGTGACTTTGGATGGGGAAATCCACAAGACCGATATGAGTCGCGGATTTGCTCCGGCAGGTGAAGATTCCAAGTATACCGAGGGCCCGTGGATTCATAAGCGCGGAAATAAATATTACATGATTTATGCATCCCATGGCGTTCCCGAAAAAATTTCCTATTCCACAAGCGAATCCCCGACGGGCCCTTGGACTTGGGGCGGAATCATTATGGATCAAGGAAATAATACGGCATTCACGAATCATTCCGGATTGATCGATTTTAAAGGCCGTAGCTTTTTCTTTTATCACAATCAAAAAAATGTGAGCGGAGGCGGTTATAGCCGCTCTACCGCAATCGAAGAATTTACGTGGAATGCCGACGGAACGATCCCGAGCATTCGTTCGACCAATGACGGCGTGAAAACTCCCATTCACAATCTGGATCCCTATGACCGCGTTGAAGCAGAAACCAAAGCTTGGGTGGGCGGAATGACGGTCACAAAGACGCCCGACGGGAATGGGGTCCCGATGACGATTATCGAACATGTTGCATTTGAAGATGGGGCGGTCTACTTGACACATATGACGGAAGGATTTTACACGAAGGTGCGTTCCGTCGATATCAGCGATGGCGCCGATAAAATCGTCCTCGCGACCCGTGGAAACGGCGGAAAATTGGAAGTCCATTCGAAATCGGAAACGGGTCCGCTTCTTGCGGAAATTCAGATTCCGGCCAGCTCTACATGGGAAGAAAATGTGTTTGATTTTACCGTAGAAGAAGGCGTTCAGGATGTTTTCTTTGTGGTTAAACAGGGAGGCTTTGATTTTGATTATTGGTATTTGGAAAGTCAATCGGTGAAGACGCCTCAAAAGCCTTATTTAGGTGTAGCCGCTACAGTTCCAGGTTATATTCAGGCGGAAAATTATGATGAGCCTGGCAGTGGAAAACTGGGCAAATCTTACTACGATTCCGAAAGCGAAAATCAAGGGAAGGCTTATCGAAACGATGCGGTCGATATTGTCGGATTCCAGTGTTCCGATGCGGAAAATACCGAAGATTGTGAAGGCTATGCCGTAGGATATACGCAGGCGGGCGAATGGATGGAGTATACACTCCATGTTGAAATGGATGATGAATACACGATTTCCGCCAATGTAGCGACCCCTTTTGAAAATTCGGGCATTCAAATCGATATCGATGACACTCCCGCTGTTGAAAATTTCACGATACCTCAAATCGATACGGCTTGGAATGTCTATCGGGAAATCGAATTGGGGAAGGTGTATTTAAAAAGTGGCGAGCATGTTTTGAAAATTCTGATAACAGGGTCTTATTGCAATATCGATTGGCTGTATTTGGCATCTTCAAAAGACAAGGACGCTTTGAAATCTGCGAAGAAAATTTCGGGCAGCGTTTTAAGACAGAAGGTCCAAACGATGCGTGTTGACGGCAAGACCTTGTATATAAACCAGAATGGAAAGAAATTCGATTTACTCGGGGTTCAAATTCAATAGAAGGTGGCTACATGGGAAATTTAAGCTTGAAAAGATTCATTTCGGCAACCGCGATTTGCGCCGTTTCTGCAATGGCTTCGACGGTATCGAATCCGATTATTTGGGGCGATGTTCCCGATGTATCGACAATCCGAGTCGATGATGCGTATTATATGGTGAGTACGACGATGCATTTTGCGCCGGGCGTGCCCGTGATGAAGTCGACGAATCTCGCCCAGTGGCGCACCGTCTCTTATGCGTACGAAACCTTGATCGACAATGATGCGATGAACTTGAACGGGGGCAAGAATGCCTATGGGAAAGGTTCCTGGGCGAGTTCTATTGCGTACCATGATGGTTACTTTTATATTCTGACGCCGTCGTATACATCGAACAACACTCATGTGTACAAGACGAAGGATGTGGAAAGCGGGGAATGGAGCGTGACGACGCTTCCTCGCATGTTGCACGATCCGTCTCTCTTTTTTGATGATGACGGATCTGTCTTTGTGTTCTACGGAAATGCTTCCGACGGTGTTGATTATGTGGAATTGAATTCCGAAGTTTCGGCCTTCAAGTCGGGCGGGCGCAGCGGAAAATTGTCAGGAACCAGCGTGGCTTCGGTTACGGGCTCCGACGGGCTGTTTGAAGGCTCTCAGATGTTCAAGGTAAATGGAGAATATTATTTGTTCCGCATTGCTTGGCCAAGTGGGAAGTGCCGCACAGAAATCGTTTACCGATCGAAGACTCTTTTTGGAAATTATTCCGGCAGGATTTTTTTGCAAAATGACGGAGTTGCGCAGGGAGGCATTTTTGATACTCCCGAAGGCAAGTGGTATGCAATGCTCTTCCGCGATTCCGGACCGGTTGGACGGATTCCGTATTTGGTTCCGATGTCTTGGGCGGACGGCTGGCCTGTGGCCGATGGAGGAAAGGCGCCTGCAACGCTTGAACTTTCTGAAGAGGCGCTCCCGGGTTACGGCCTTGTCAATTCGGACGATTTTGAAAATGAAAATCTTGCTCTAGAGTGGCAGTGGAATCATAATCCGGATAATTCCGCATGGTCCATCACGGCAAACCCGGGACATTTACGCTTGATCACGACCCGGACGGATGCAGGAGTCTATACGGCAAAGAATACGCTGACGCAACGCACCTTTGGCCCTCAATGCTCGGGAAGAATCTTGGTCAATGCGGTCGGCATGAAAGATGGCGATATAGCAGGTCTTGTGGCTCTTCAAGATACGATGGGTTTTGTCGGTATTCAAAAAACGGGTGAAAATTATAGCGCAGTCATGTACCATGGAACGCGTGAAGCTGCCAGTAAGCCACTTCTAGGAAGTTCTGCCTATTTTCGCATTGACTTTGATTTGCCTTTGGGAAGGGGAAGTGCGACTTTTTATTACAGTGAAGACGGTAAAAACTGGAATGTCATTGGCGACAAGATGAACCTTGCCTATACGTTGGGAATGTTTGTCGGTTACCGTTTTGGACTTTTCCATTATGCGACAAAAACAGCGGGCGGCTATGCAGATTTTGATTGGTTCAAGGTTGGTGTCGATGTCAATGATGCGATCTATCTAGAAAGTACTCAGGACGAGACGCCGATTACACCGTATGGAGAAACTCCTGCCACGATTCCAGGAAAAATTGAAATGGAAAATTATGATGTTGGCAGATCGAATAAAGCCTATTATGACAAGGATTCGGAAAATCAGGGCTTGGCCTACCGCGAAGATGGTGTGGACATTGTGCAAGTGGATGCTTCCGACATTTCGAAAGGCTATGCCATCGGTTATACGCAAGCGGGGGAATGGCTCCGCTACACGGTCCATGTGGATTCGACGGGAAAATATGCGCTTTCCGCTCAAGTGGCGAGCGGGCTAGAAGGCTCTAGCTTTAGGCTTTATATGGATGAGACTCCGCTAACAGATACAATCCAGATTCCTCAGGGAGAAAGCTGGGACGTTTACCAAGAAGTGTCTTTGGGCAATGTAGAATTGAATGCCGGGGAGCATATATTCAAATTGGTCATTACGGGAAGCTATGCCAATATCGACTGGATTCAGTTCTGTGCAGAAGAAAATTGTGAAGACCGCGTGCCGATCCGGGTTCAAAATGGGGAACATCATTTGAATCCTTCGATTCAAAATTCAGTAGAGGTCTTTTCCATTACCGGAAAATTCTTAGGCAAAATGAAGCTAAATGGAGAAAGCCTTGCTTGGACGTTAAAGCGAAACGGCTATGCTCCTGGTTCTTATTTGGTTCGGGCAGGACATGAGCTGAAACGGATAAATCTTTCCTTTTAGACCTATCTGTGCTTAAAAGAAAACGGCATCCTGGATGCCGTTTTTCTATATTTTGGAAGGAATTTTAAAAGGATTGACTCAAAATGAAAGTTTCTTTGAATTGGCTCCGTCGTCATGTGGATCTTCCGGAAAGTGCTGAAGAAGTTTCGAAGGCTTTGACCTCTATCGGTCTTGAAGTCGAAGGCATGGAAGAACCGGCGAAGCAATATGAAAAGCTCGTCGTGGCAAAGGTTCTCACCTGTGAAGCGCATCCGGATAGCGATCACTTGCACATTACAACCGTAAACGACGGCAAGGAAACGATTCAGGTTGTCTGCGGGGCTCCGAATGTGGCTGCCGGCCAGACCGTCGTTCTCGCTCCGATCGGCGCAGAACTTCCGCTTCCGGACGGCAAGTCTTTGAAAATGAAAAAATCCAAGATCCGCGGTGTGGAAAGCTTTGGCATGATCTGTGCCGAAGATGAAATCGGACTTTCCGATGATCACGGTGGAATCATGGTTCTCGACGATAAGATTCCGGCGGGTACCCAGTTCATTTCCCTTGGACTTTACGACGCCACTTATGAATTGAACGTGACTCCGAACCGTCCGGATGCTCTTTCGCACCGTGGCGTTGCCCGCGAACTTGCGGCAAAATTCGGCCGTCCGCTGAAACCGCTTGCATACACGCTTACCGAAGATGCTTCGAAGGAAGCTTCTTCCGAAATCAAGCTCACGGTGGAACCGGGTGCTGGATGCTCCCGCTATGTGGGTCGCGTCATTGAAAACGTGAAGGTTGCTCCGTCTCCGGCTTGGCTTTCCCGACTTCTCAAGTCCGTCGGCATGAACAGCGTGAACAATGTCGTCGACGTGACGAACTTCATTTTGATGGATATCGGTCAGCCGCTCCACAGCTTTGACATGTCCAAGTTGAACGGTGCCGAAGTCGTCGTTCGCAAGGCGAAGCCGGGTGAAAAGATTGAAACCTTGGACCACAAGGAACATGAACTGACGACAAACGACCTCGTGATTTGCGATGGCGATCGTCCGTCCTGCGTTGCCGGTGTGATGGGTGGCGTGGAAAGCGAAATTACGGAAACGACAACCAAGGTCTTCCTCGAAAGCGCCTGGTTTAATCCGACGGTCGTGCGTAAGCAGGCTCATCGCCTTTGCACATCGACGGATTCGAGCTACCGTTTTGAACGCGGTATCGACTACACGATGCAGCGCGAAGCAGACGATTATGCTTGCGCCTTGATTCAGGAAGTTGCCGGCGGTAGCGTTCTCAAGGGAACGGTCGAATACACCGGCGAAGACCACCAGAAGAAGCCTTTTGTGGTGACGCTCCGCGCATCCCGCGTGACGAAGGTTCTGGGCATTACCCTTTCCGAAGAAGAAATTTCCAAGTATCTGACGGGCATTGGCCTCAAGGACTTGGGCAACATGACTTTTGAAATTCCGCCGTACCGTCCGGACCTCGAACGCGAAGTGGATTTGATTGAAGAAGTGGCACGTCTTGTCGGCTTCGACAATATTCCGTATGACGTCCCGTCCTTCAAGATCAAACCGAACGATCTTCCGGCAGACGAAGTTCTCGGCCGTCGTATCCGCTATACGCTCTCTTCGATGGGCCTCCACGAATGCATTTCCCTTCGCTTCACGAGCGCTGCGAATACCCAGGCTGTGTTTGGCGAACCGAATGATGCAGATCCGCGTTCCAAACCGGCAAAACTTTTGAACCCGCTCTCCGAAGAACTTGGCTGCGTTCCGACTTCCTTGATTCCAATCCTCTTGAAGTCGGTTGCCGATAACGAAAAGAACCGTCCGGGCTCTGTTCGTTTGTTCGAAAATGGCAAGGCGCAGTTCCAGAATGCAGAACGCAAGGATGAACGCGATCCGGGCTTTACCGAAAAGCCAATCCTTTGTGCCGTCATCGCGGGCCATTGGAAAATGGAAGCTTTGGACGATAAACCGCGTGATGTCGAATTTGGCGATATCAAGGGCCTTGCCATCTCGCTCTTTAAGCGTCTTGGCCTTGCAGTGGAAGTTCGCTCCGTGGAAAAAAAGGAAAAATTCCTGCACCCGGGCAAGCAAGCTGTGATCATGAGTGGCAATACGGTCTTCGGTTCTGTCGGCATGGTTCATCCGGCTGTGTTGAAGGCTTTTGACATCAGCTATGCAACGGCTCTCTTTGAAGTCGATCTGGAAAAGGTTTTGAAGGCTCAGGAAAAGAAAGTGGTCTTTAAGCCGTTCAGCCGTCAGGTGTTCACGACCCGCGACATCTCTATGATCGTGGCTGAACGCATGACGAATGAAGCGATTCTGGAAAAGCTGAATTCCTTCAAGGTGAAGAACCTGGTGAAGATCGAACTCAAGAGCGTTTACCAGGGCGTCGGAATTCTTCCGGGCCAGAAGAACATGGTTTATACGTTCACGTACCAGTCCATGACGGAAACGCTCACGGATGAAGTGGTGAACAAGGCTCACGATAAGCTCCGCGAAAAACTTTCTGCCGACGGTGAAATCACTCTCCGTTAAAGGGATTGTCGAGTATGGCTTATATTGCAATGGCGCGCAAATGGCGACCGGAATCGTTCAACGATCTGGTTGGCCAGGAGCATATCGCGAAGACGATTGAAAATGCAATCGTCGGCGGCCGTCTGCATCATGCGTTCCTTTTTACGGGAACCCGTGGTGTCGGTAAAACGACCTCCGCACGAATCTTGGCGAAAACGTTGAACTGCACGGGCGGTAATCCGCTGATTCCGTGTGGAAAGTGCAAAAGCTGTCTCGATATTGCGAGCGGTCATCCGATGGATGTGATTGAAATCGATGCGGCTTCGAATACCGGTGTCGATAACATCCGCGATCTTTTGGAACAGACTCAGTACACGCCGATGATCGGCAAGTACAAAGTGTTCGTGATCGACGAAGTCCATATGCTTTCGAAAGGCGCTTTCAACGCGCTTCTTAAAACATTGGAAGAGCCGCCTCCGCACGTGATCTTTATTTTTGCGACGACGGAAGTCAACAAGGTTCCGCAGACGATTCTTTCGCGCGTGCAACGTTTTGACTTTAAGCGACTCACGACCAAGCAGATTACGAGCCGTCTCAAGTATATCTGCGAGCAGGAATCGATTTCGACCGATGCCGAAGCGCTCGGTATGATTGCTGAAAAGGCGGACGGTTCCATGCGTGATGCTCTCACGTTCTTTGACCAGGCCTACGCTTTTACCGGAAACGATATGAATGCGGATTCCGTCCGATCCGTTCTCGGTGTGCCGCCTAACGATCTTTATTTTGCTCTCCTCGAATCCATCGAGAAGCACGATCTGAAGGGAACGTTTGCCGTGGTCGATAAGGCTTCGGAAACAGGCGTGGAATTTGCCCCGCTTCTCGACGGCTTTGCCAAATTTGTCCGCAACCGTCTATATGTAAAGGTGGGGGGCATTTCTGCCGAAGAATTGAACATTTCCGAAGGTCTATACGAAAAGCTCAATTTCTGCGCGCCATCTCTTGGTAACGGTGACCTCTTGCGCATTGCACGTATCCTCACGGACTTGCAGGGGAACATTCGCCGCAGCACGAATCCGCGTCTGCTGGTGGAATCGGCGTTTGCCCGAATGGCTTACCTCGACAGGGTCGTGGACTTAAAACGTGCCTTGGCCGCGATTAACGACCCTGCTTCCCAGGGTTCAAAAAAAAAATTAACTGAACCGCAGGCACAGGCTTTGGCGGCGGCTTTTACCGCTCCGGCGCCTGTTCCACAAGCGGCTCCTGCGCCAGCGGCGCCTTCCGATTCGCCTTTTACAATTGACTTCGATAGCTTTGATGCCCCGAAGGCTTCCGAACCTGCGCCCACTGTCGATTTCGGAGGTCCAGAAGTGGATTCTTCGATGGTCATCGATTTCGGAGGGGCACCTGCATTTGATGATGAACACGGCTTGGACGACACTCCGAATTTTGTGGGGGCGTCGGACGATTTTGGCGGGGAACAGTCGATCACCCGTTACGATATCTGCAATTCCTGGCAGCAGCTGATCCGCAGCAGTTTTTCGCAAGAAATGGGATTTTTTGCGACAAGCCTGAACGGTTCGACTCTTGAACATGGAGACTTTCAGGAAAACCCGTTCCGCTTAAAAGTTGTCTACCCGGCTTCGTTCAAGTGGGGATATGATCAGATGATGACGCGCGAAGATTATCGCGAACGTCTGACCAGCCTTTTGGAAGATCGCTTGCAGACGAAGGTTTCTGTAACCTATGAACTGCTCGAACCGAAACCCGGAGAAGAAGTTTCGGGAGTTCCGCTTTCTCCGTGGGAATCCGATCTGCAGAAAGAGCCTGGACTTGCTGAATTCACTCAAAGGTTTATGGCGGAACTTGTAGCCTCTCGATCGGCTCCGAAAAATCTGGATGAAGAAAATTCGGATGGGGAGCCGTGTGCAGTGACTCCCGAACAAGAATAAAATTGTATTTTAATCCTCAAAAAAAGGAAAGCCCTATGAACATGCAGAAAATGTTGAAGGATTTGCAGAAAATGCAGTCCAAAATGGTAAAGGCCCAGAATGATCTTCAGGCTCAGAGCTTTGAAGCAGAAGCGGGCGGCGGTATGGTGAAGGTCGTGCTCAATGGTCAGGGCATCATGACATCGATCAAGATCAACCCGGATGCTGTCGACAAGGACGACGTCGAAGCTCTGGAAGATTTGATCATGGCCGCTGTCAACGCTGCGACAAAGAAGAAGGATGATACTTCCAAGGCTAGCATGGAAGAACTCACCGCCGGCATGCGTATTCCGGGCCTCATGTAATTTTCTTTGCGTTTGTGAAACTCAAAAGACCGCTGGATTCCAGCGGTCTTTTGAATTTTTGAACCGGATTAATAGGCGCCGTCGCTTTTGAATACGGCTTTGAAGGTTTTTGCGACGAGCTGCAGATCGATGCCAAAATTCGAATGGCGAACGTATCTGTTGTCGAGGCGCATTTGCCCTTCGAAAGGAATGTCGCTTCTTCCGCTGACCTGCCAGAAACAGGTAAGGCCCGGGGTAACGGAAAGGCGCATCTTGTGCCATGGCAAGTATTCGGCCACTTCGGAAGGAAGCGGCGGACGAGGTCCCACGACCGACATATCGCCAGTGAGGACGTTGAACAACTGAGGCAATTCGTCCAGACTGAATTTGCGGAGGATGTGGCCCATCGGGTAGATGCGCGGATCGTTCTTCATCTTGAAGGTCGGGCCGCTGGATTCGTTGAACTTCTGCAGTTCTTGTTTGCGCGCTTCCGCATCGATGTACATGCTGCGGAATTTGTACATGGTAAAGAGCTTGCCATTCTTGCCGACGCGCGTTTGCTTAAAGATAATAGGCCCCTTTGGATCGCTGAACTTGACGATCAGGGCGCAGGCGAGAAGCACCGGAGAAAGCAGGACGATTCCGCAAAAAGACGAAACAATGTCAAAAGTCCGCTTGATGATTTCCTTGACGCTAAACGAAATCTTGTTGGTCTGGGAAAGAATATCCCCGTAAAAAAGACGCTTGAGCGAGAAGAACCCGTTGTTTCGGATGTTGAACTTGGCGATGGATTCGTCGAGTTCCTGGTCTTGCTTTTCTTGCAGACCTGTATAGATGCATGCCTGGAAAACAGGCTGCTTTGTCTTTTTTCGTAAAATTTCGACAAGGCCCGCTTTTTTGATGTTTACGAGCATTTTTCGGCGTAAACGTTCAAGCACATGCAGGTCGGAGTCAATCAGAATGACGCCGAGACCGTCCGGATTGTCTAAATAGCCGACGATGTCTGTGAACTTGGTTTCGGTCAGCAGGGTCAGGACTGCAATCTTCCATGCCCGAACGTACGAAGAATCAAATTTGCTGAATCCGACGATATCGAACTGACGCGTAATGATTTTAAAATACAGAAACGGATGCTGGTTGCGGTTTGTCCGCAAGAATTCTTCACGCAGTCTCGCTTTGAAAAATTCAGAAGGATAAACCGTATTCCCGATATCTTGGGGGGAAAGTAATCCCAGCTTGGCTTGTGTAATTTTAGCGTTCACGTCCCAAATATAGCTTTGATTTTCTAATTTATTTGCGAAAAAAATTTTCCATTGGAGATAAATATGCGCATTGGACTTATTGGCACCGGAACCATTGGTGGCGGTGTAGTGGAAATCCTCGAAGCCAAGGCGGCTCAGTACCGTGAAAAGTTGGGCATCGACCTGGAACTTGCTTGCATTTGCGCCAAGAGTGATGAAGAAGTCGCTCCGTATAAGGCGAAGGGCTACAAGACGACGACCGATGCGATGACAATGATCACTGACCCGACGATCAACGTAATCGTGGAACTTGCCGGTGGCTATGAAATGCCGCGCAAGTGGATTACTGCGGCTCTGGAAAACAAGAAGCACGTGGTAACAGCCAATAAGGCGATGCTTGCTAAATACGGTCATGAAGTTTTCCCGCTTGCAGAAAAGAACAACTGCCATATTCTGTTCGAAGCCGCAGTCGGCGGAGGCATTCCTATTATCCGCAGCATGCAGGAAGGCTTTGTCGGCAGCGAAGTGGAACATTTGAGCTGCATTATCAACGGTACCTGCAACTACATCCTTTCCCGTATGGGTGAAAGCGGAATGTCCTTTGAAGATGCTTTGAAGGAAGCTCAGGAAAAGGGTTTTGCCGAACGCAATCCGACATTCGATATCGAAGGTGTCGACTCCGCTCATAAAACGGCAATCCTTTCGAGCCTTTGCAGCGGTAAGTATGTGGATTTTGAAAAGATTCATGTCACGGGCGTTTCGAAGATTACGGCGGAAGACATTGCGAACGCAAAGGAACTCGGCTACAAGATCAAGCTCCTCGGTATTTACAGCCGCTGCGAAGACGGCGCCGTGGACGCTCGTGTCCATCCGTGCCTCGTTCCGAACGATCACTTGCTCGCGAGCGTAGACGGCGTGATCAATGCCGTGTATCTCCATTGCGATAATCTCGGCCAGACTCTCCAGACGGGTGCCGGTGCCGGTCGTCTTCCGACGGCAAGCGCTGTAGTCGCAGACCTCGTCTCTCTCGCTCGTTCGACGGATACGGGTTCCCGCAAGCCGCTCCCGATGGGCTGGTTCAACAAGGAAAATGCGGCAAAGCTCGTGCCGATTTCCGAAACCTCTTCCCGTTATTACCTGCGCTTTACGACCAAGGATTCCTACGGCGTCCTTGCAAGCATCACGGGCATTTTCAGCCAGAATGAAATTTCGATTGAATCCATCATCCAGAAGGATGTGAAGGATCCGGGCAAGGTGAGCATTGTCGTCATTTCCGAACGCACGAAGGAAAGCAAAATGCTTACGGCTCTCGAAGCAATCGACTCTCTTTCTTCTGTCGCAGAAAAGAGCCAGATGATCCGCTTCCTCAAGTAAGGCGAAATCATGCTACGAGGAAACAAGCTCGAACTCCTCCTGCATTTAATTGGAGACACCTTGGCGGTGGCAATTTGCTTTGTCATCGCTTTTTGGGTCCAGTTTCATAGCGGTTGGATTGTAGATAAATTTGATCCGTCCAGGATGATTTCGGAATATACCCGTACGGCTATCGTCATGACCGTGGGTTGGATCCTTTTGTTCGCCGTGACAGGTCTTTATCGGACATGGCTTTTGCTTTCTCGCACGCTTCAGGTTTTGCATGTGGCGCGAGCGGTCATCATCGGAATCGTCACGATTCTTCTCGGCCTTTTCGGTTCGGAATTTATCGGCCGGTTGGTGTCAGGGCACCCTCTACTTGGCGATTACGTATACGGATCCCGTTTCAAATGGATCCTTATGTACGGCGCCGGTGTGTTCTTCCTTGTCGCCAGTTTCCGTATGATCGTAGCGAGCTTTTTGCGCACGCTTCTTCGCAAGGGACATGGCGCGAATAATCTGCTCGTGCTCGGTGCAACGGACGCGGGTAAAAAAATCGCGCAAGCTTTTGCGAAAGCTCCGGAACGCGGGAAAAAAGTCGTCGGCTTTTTGGATGAACATTATCAAGTGATGGATCATGAATTTGCCGGTTTCCCTGTTCTTGGAAAATATTCCGACCTGGCAGGACTGGTGAAAAAGCTGAAGGTTTCGGGCATCGTCATTTCGCACGACAGCTCTTCCCTGCAAGAAATTACGCGAGTCCTGACTTGGGCATGTGACCTTCCGCTTCATATTTATGTGATCCCGGGACTTTATAATGTCATCAGTGGGCATTATAAAACGAACCTTGTCCATGGCTTTGATCTGCAGGAACTTTTTGCGTTCAACATGCCGCGGTGGGAAGTGCGCGTAAAGCGACTGATGGATATCGTCGTGGCGGCAACGCTCTTGATTTGCACGCTTCCGATTTCTTTGATTGCGGCTCTTGCGATTAAACTGGATTCGAAAGGTCCGGTCTTTTATTCCCAGGAACGCGTGGGCCTTTACGGCAAACGCTTTATGGTGCACAAGTTCCGCACGATGCGGACAGATGCCGAAAAGAACGGCGCGCAGTGGGCGACCAAAAACGATCCGCGGATTACCCGTGTCGGGCGCTTCCTTCGTAAAACACGAATCGATGAACTTCCGCAGTTGCTCTGCGTTCTCCAGGGCGATATGAGCATGGTCGGTCCGCGTCCGGAACGTGCCGTATTCATCGAAAAGCTTCGCGAACAGATCCCGTTTTACATCGGGCGTCTTAAAATGAAACCGGGCTTGACCGGTTGGGCTCAGGTGCGTTATCATTACGACACGAGCCTTGAAGATGTGCAGAAGAAGCTCGAATATGATATGTACTACTATGAAAACATGTCGCTTCTGCTGGATCTTCAAATTTTATTCAGAACGATCTATGTGGTGCTCACAGGTAAAGGAGCTCAATAATGTACGGTGATAATTCAAAACCGGTATTCCCGACAGAAGACGCTTTGACTATGATTCGTCTCGCACTCGCTGAAGACGTGCGAACCGGAGATGTCACAAGTCTTTGGACGATTCCGGAAAACCAGACGGAACATGCTCGCTTGATTGCAAAAGAAGACGGCGTTCTCGCCGGCCTTCCGGTAATCGGTTTGGTCTTTCAGGAACTCAAGGCGAATGTGAAGGTCACGTTGCACAAGCAAGATGGCGACGTGGTGAAAAAAGGCGATTTGATCGCGGAACTCGACGGGTCGACTCGTGAGCTTTTGACCGGGGAACGTACTTTGTTGAACTTTATCCAGCAACTTTCGGGAGTCGCCACGGTGGCGCATACCTTCCAGGAAGCTTTGAAGGGTGGAAAAACGAAGGTTTTGGATACGCGCAAGACTGTCCCGGGATTCCGTACCCTGCAAAAGTATGCGGTTCGAGTCGGTGGCGGTTCCAACCATCGCATGGGCCTTTTTGACATGGTCCTGGTGAAGGACAATCACATTGCTGCAGCAGGTGGCGTTCTCGAAGCTCTTGCGGTTGTCAAAAAGAATAACACCCAGAACTTGATGGTCGAAATGGAAGTGGAAAATTTCGACCAGCTTCGCGCACTTTTGAACAAGGGCGTCGACGTCATCATGCTCGACAACATGAGCAACGAAACGATGGCAGAAGCCTTGAAGATCATCAAGGAAAGCGGAGACAAGTGCCTTGTGGAAGGTTCTGGCAATATGACGCTTGAACGTGCGAAGGAAATTGCGACGCTCGGACTTGACTTCATTTCGGTAGGCGCTTTGACGCATAGCGTAAAGGCTCTCGATATTTCCATGCGTATCTAAGGCTTCGGATGAAGACTGCAAAGAAGATCTCGCCGACGCGCAAAAAAACGCCTTATACCTTTGTCGTGGACGTAGGCAACACGCATACGGTCCTCGGCATTTACAAAGGCGATGAAATTGAAGACCATTGGCGTTTGACGACGCGTAAGGAAACGACGAGCGATGAAGTCTTGAATCGAGTCGGAGGCCTGATTCGATTTTCGAAGATCAAGCCGGAAGAAATTTCCTATGTAGGACTTTCCACGGTGGTGCCTGTTTTGGAACGCCCTTGGGTAAAGGCCCTTCAAAAGCTTTTGAAGAAACCTGTCCAGGTGGTGAATTCGAACAACTGCCTGGATTGCCCGATTGCGTATTTGAATCCGGCGTCCTTGGGCGCGGATCGCCTTTGCAACATTATTTCTTTGCGAGACCGTGGTTATTCCGATGCAATCGTCATCGACATGGGAACGGCGACGACGTTTGACGTCATGAAAAATGGCGGTTTTGAAGGCGGGTTGATTATTCCTGGTATCAGCGCCAGCATGGACGTTTTGACGGAAAAAGCGGCCCGCTTAAAACCGGTGAGCATTGAATGGTCAGACCGGATCGTTGCAAACAATACAGATGATGCAATCCGAGCCGGGCTTTTGTACGGCTTTATCGCGGAACTGGAAGCGCTTGTCAAAAAAATCAAGCAGGAACTGGGCAAAAAGGATGTGCCCGTTTTTGCAACGGGCGGCTGGGGCCGCATGGTTCTTGGTCATAGCGATGTGATTGACACCTATGATCCGTATTTGACTGTAAACGGAGTTCGTTTGGTTGCCATGTACGGAAATAAGGCTGTTGAAATCGATCGCGACGGCGATGAAGAATAGCCTTTTATTTATATATTCTTCGAAGAATTCCTTGGAGTTTATATGCGTTGTTTAGTAACTGGTGGTGCTGGATTTTTAGGCTCGCATCTTTGCGAACGGTTGCTCGGTGATGGACATGAAGTAATCTGCTTAGACAATTACTTCACAGGTCGAATGAGCAATGTAAGCCATTTGCGTGACAATCGTAATTTTGAACTCATCCGTCATGATGTCACGGAACCGATTCTTCTCGAAGTCGATCGCATTTTTAACTTGGCTTGTCCTGCAAGTCCTATCCATTATCAGTACAATCCGGTCAAGACGATTAAAACAAGCGTGATGGGCGCCATCAATATGCTCGGTATGGCAAAGCGTGTCCACGCTCGAATTCTGCAGGCTTCGACGAGCGAAGTCTACGGGGATCCGGATGTGCATCCGCAGACCGAAGATTACTGGGGAAACGTAAACCCGATCGGTATTCGAAGCTGCTACGACGAAGGCAAACGAGTGGCGGAAACGCTCTTTATGGATTATCACCGTCAGAACCATGTGGACATTCGCATTGTGCGTATTTTTAATACGTACGGTCCGCGTATGCTTGCAAACGACGGGCGCGTGGTCAGCAATTTTATTGTCCAGGCGCTTAAGGGCGAAGATATTACCATCTATGGTTCCGGCGAGCAGACGCGTAGCTTCTGCTACGTCTCGGATTTAATCGAAGCGATTGTCCGTATGATGGAGCAGGACGATGCGATTGGACCGGTGAACATTGGAAACCCGCATGAATTTACGATGCTCGAACTTGCCCAGAAGGTCATTGAATTGACGGGCAGCAAGAGCAAGATTGTTTACTTGAGCCTTCCGGGAGATGATCCGAAAAAACGCAAACCGGACATTTCTCGTGCGAAAAAGATCCTTTCCGACTGGGAACCGACCGTTCAGCTCGAAGAAGGTTTAAAAAAGACGATTGCCTATTTTGAATCGACTTTGAAGTGAAAATTAGTTTATATTGAAATTGAAAATAGAACTTTAACTGTTCGAGGGTAGTATGAGTATGATTGCCGTTATCGCGCTTTTCATTGCCGCGATTGTAGCGCTTGTCCTGTTGGCTTTTGTAGCTAATTTCTTTAGCCTTTGGCTTCAGGCTTTGTTCTCTAGAGCGAGCGTAAGCATGTTCCAGTTGATTGGAATGCGCTTGCGTAAGGTTCCGCCTAAAGTGATTGTGGAATCTCGAATCCTCAGCTGCAAAGCGGGAATGCCTGTGGACACGAACCTTCTCGAAGCTCATTATATGTCGGGCGGTGATGTGATTCGCGTGGTGCAGGCTTTGATTGCCGCGAACAAGGCAAATATCAAACTCGACTTTAAGCAGGCGGCGGCGATTGACCTTGCCGGGCGTAATGTGCTGGAAGCGGTACAGATGTCGGTGAACCCGAAGGTGATCGAAACTCCGCGCGTGAGCGCCGTGGCTTTGGACGGTATTCAGCTCCATGCCGTGACGCGTATTACGGTGCGTGCAAGCATCCAGAAGCTCGTCGGCGGTGCGGGCGAAGAAACGGTTGTCGCCCGCGTGGGAGAAGGCATTGTTTCTTCGATCGGCGGTGCAGCAAGCCACAAGGATGTGCTTGAAAATCCGAACATGATTTCCCGTAAGGTTTTGGAATCGGGCCTTGATGCGGGTACCGCTTTTGAAATTCTTTCGATAGACATTGCCGACGTGGATGTGGGCCAGAATATCGGTGCGCGCCTTGAAACGGACCGTGCAGAAGCCGACAAGAAGATTGCCCAGGCGAAGGCGGAAGAACGCCGAGCCATGGCTTTCGCTGCCGAACAGGAAATGAAGGCGAAGGTGATGGAAATGCGTGCAAAGCTCGTCGAAAGCGAAGCTCAGGTTCCGATGGCGATGGCAGATGCACTTCGCAATGGACGTCTTGGCGTCATGGACTATTACAATTTGAAGAATATTCAGGCCGATACTCAAATGCGGAATCAGCTTGGCGGTGTAGACGCTCAGCCGAATCAGCCTAACGCTTAATTTTCGCACTCTGGAATTCTTATGGAAAATGTCATCGGTCTTCTGATTACCATTGCGATTGTCGCTTATTCTGCGCATCGCAAGGCGAAACAGCTACGGCAGAATCCGCCACAGCAGAATTTGCCGCAAGATGCGTCTTGGCAATCGGAAGAACCGGAAACATCTTCTCCCCAAACGCCGGATCCTTTGCAGGATCTCATTCGCAAGTTCAAAGAAGAACAGGCGAAGGCGATGCGTGGGGAAGCTTCCGCACCGGCTCCTCAAAGGAAGATTGTTCAGGCGGAACAGAAAACGCTTTCGGACGAAATCCCTGCCGCCCATAAGAATTTCGAGCATCAAGCGAAACGCTTTGACTCCGCTCCTACTTCACAAGCTCCAGAACACAGGGAATATGCCCCCAAGAAAGATTTTACCCGTGTTACCCGCCCGGAATTTGAAGAAGCGAAATCCGTTTTTGATGAAAAATTTTTGGAATTAGAAGCAGAGATTTCTGAACCCAAACGTTCGGTGAAACCGTCTGCCTCTCATCATTCGAAATTCAATATGGATATAAAAGATGCCCGCAAGGGATTCTTGTGGGCAAAGGTTTTGGAAGATCCTCGCTTTAAGCGTCGTTCCCCGTATCCTTTTATTCTTGGGCGTAGGGGATAAGCGCCCAGCAGATTACATAAGCCAGAATTCCGGAACCGAACGAAATCAACGTTCCGATGATCCAGAGAATTCTTACAATCGTCGCGTCAATGCCAAAGTATTCTCCGATACCGCCGCATACACCGACGATTTTTTTATTGTTTTCGGAAAGAGTCAAACGTTTCATGATGAATTCCTCCTGAAATCAAAAGTTAACAATTGTTTTCAAAAATAAAGTAGAAAATTATTTCGCAAAAACGTCATATAGAATGAGCCTCTCTCATTTAAACCAAAGGAGTCAAAGATGAGAGTTGTTCATTTTTCGCAAATTTTTCCCATTTTAGCCATTTTCACCTTAGGATTTTTGGGCTGCTCGTTGGCAGAAAATCCCGAAACATCTTCTGCGGAGCTTTCGCATGTCCATTTGGATGTTGCCCGAAGTACGCTTCCCTTGCAGGATAGCCTTGTGGTGGATTTGATGGGGCCGGATACGTTTCATCTGGTTCTTTCGGATGGCGAATCTTTTTTGGAACAAAGGCTAAATCCCGGGGAATGGAATTTTTATGCGAAGCAATATGCGAACGGAATGCTGGTAGAACAGGGCGAAATTTCGGCAACGCTTGACGTCGGCGAAGAAGCTTCGCTTTCGATTTCCATGCATGCTGTGGCAGGGTTTCTTTATGTGAAGATTCCGCTAGGCTTAGAAAATTCGCTTGGAATTTCTGCAGGCGTGTTGCAGATGCGTGGTCAGGATTTTTCAAAGGATTATCCATTTGAAGTCGGAACTGTGGATGCTTCCGTGGCGACGGATATGCTTATCCTAGGGAAAAACTATGAGGCGAAAATTTTACTCTTTTCGACGGAAGGGGATACTTTGTATGCAATCGATTCCCAGGTGACAATCGACGGGGAACATTTTGCGCTGGATTGGACTTTGAACTCGCTCTACGCGGACCTTTCGCTTTCGATCGTGACGGATTCTATTCGCACGCTCGCGGTAACAGCTCATTTGCCGGCCAAGGTTCGTTTTCCGCAAAAGGGAGATGTCCTGATTTCGGAATTCATGACTGAAGGAAAAGAAGAATTTGTGGAAATTTACAATGCGACCTTGGATACCTTGAAATTAGAAGGCTGCTCCCTCTGGGCTACGGCAAGCTCTACGCTAAAGCCGATGACGGATTCGACCTTTACGGCAAGAATGGCTCCGGGATCTTATCTGGTCTTCGGCAGGGATTCCGTGGTCGGGAGTGATGTGAATGTTCCGCTTGCGATGCCTGGAACTAAAGGATCGATTGTTTTCCGCTGTGCTTCGGGAACGGTAGATTCTCTCTTTTATGCGAGCGCTAAAAATGTGACGAGTGATTCGCTCCTGATTTCGGAGTTCCCGATAGATTCAAAGCTCAGCGTGCAGCTTCCGCTTTCCCATTATCACGATAGGTCCGAAGGTCGGGTCTGGTGCAATGGGGAATTCTCATTGCATGCGGCGGCAAATTGTGAAGGAATTTAGGACGGTTTGACGTTTACCGTTTGCGCCTTGGCGGTGGAGGTTCCGGGTAGTCATCCGGGCGACCGCGGTGACGCCTTCTGTAGTAAACTGGGGGCGGTGGAGCCGTGTAAACGTGAATGCTCCATTCCGCTCGCGGGTAAGGTCCACAGGCTGTGTTCCCTGCACTGCAAAGGTTGCACAGGGCTTGTGGACTGCAAACGGAAAGGCGTGGATCTCCGTAGAGGTCTGCGAAATCGCTGAAGCGGCTTTCATAGCAGGCGCGGCAAGCACGCTCCCATGTTCCGAACGAGCATAGATCGTATGCGGAAATATTGCAGGTGCATTCGCTGCCGTAACAGGTCGAGCAACGGTAAATCCCGTTGAAGTCGTAATAGCACCATCTTTCCGAATAGACGGTTTCGGCGGAGTCATCGCGAATCGTGACGCAGGACGACAAAAAAAGCGCCACCAAAAGAATCAAATTTTGGAAATGCGCTTTTTTCATAGTTTCCCCTGAAAATGAAGAAGAATTAATATTCCGCTTCTGCCTTCAGATCGCGGTTCATCAATTCGTGAATCACTTCTGCGGGCTTCTTGTCGTTGAAGAGTACTTCATAGACCGCATTGACGATCGGAAGTTCCACGTGAACAGAATCCGCGAGAGCCTTGGCGCTCTTGCAGGTCGGAACGCCTTCGGCGATCATCTTCATGTGGCTCATCACCTGGGAAAGGGTTTCGCCCTTACCGATGCATTCGCCGACGTAACGGTTACGGCTATGCTGGGAAAGGCAGGTCACGATCAGGTCGCCCATGCCGGCAAGTCCTGCGAACGTGCTCGGGTTTGCGCCGAGAGCGCGACCGAGGCGGCAGATTTCTGCCTGACCGCGAGTGATGAGGGCGGCGCGAGTGTTGTCGCCTGCACCGATGCCGTAAAGGATGCCACTCGCGATTGCGATGACGTTCTTCACGGAGCCGCAGAGTTCCGTACCGATCTGGTCGGTAGAGGTGTAAATGCGGATGTAGTCATTGCTGAAAATCTGCTGAACCTTCTTGGCCGATTCTTCGTTCGGGCAAGCGGCAATGATTGCCGTGTAGACGCGGCGGGAAACTTCTTCGGCGTGGGTCGGACCGCTAAGGGTCACCACGTGATCGCTGTCGAGCCAAGGAACGTTTTCGAGGATGACTTCGCTCATGCGCTGGTCCGTGCCTTCGAGAATGCCCTTCGTGGCGCAGACGACGGTCGGAATCTTGCCCTGCGGATTCCACTTGGCAAAGGTCTTGCAGACGTTGCCCATCACCTGGGACGGGACGACGATCAAAACGAGTTCAGCTCCTTCGAGAGCCTTGTTCATGTCGGTCGTGTAAGTAAACGAATCCGGGAAAATGACGCCAGGAAGCTTGTCCTTGTACTGGTGTTCGGTGGAAAGCAGGTCAACTTCTGCTTGTGAGAAAGTCCAGAAAGAAACCTTGTGTCCATTGTCATTCAAAACCTGGCCGAGGGTAAGTCCCCATCCGCCGGTGCCGAGTACTGTAACGTTCATGATTTAAATCGCCTTTATATTTGAAACAATTTTGTTCCCTAATTAGGAAACTACACTTTTTTCTTCTTTTTGCCAAAGCCGTTTTCTGTTCCGTTCATCAAACGCTTGATATTTGCCTTATGCTTGTAAATGACAAACACGGCGACAATCCAGGCAATGGCAAGAATTCCTTCGTTCACGTGGTCGTGCGGATAGATATCCGGCGCTGCATAGCCGAATGTGGCAAGACCCGCCAAGGTAATGCATGCAAAGATGCTTCCGACGGAAACGTATTTGGTCGTAAAGGTCAAAATGCACCAGACGGCAAAAGCTCCAAGGGCTGTAACCGGAGTGAGAGCGAGGAAAACGCCAAAAGCTGTCAAAACGCCTTTACCGCCTCGGAAACCCGCAAAGCAGGTAAAGCTATGGCCGAGGATCGCGAGCAGACCGCATACGAGCGGAAGCCAGAAGTAATCCGGACCGCCAGCCGCCTTGGAGGCTTCGTTCATCCAGACGGCAATCGTCGGGGCAAAGAAACCTTTTAAAAGATCGACAATCACGACCGGCAGCGCTGGCTTCACGCCAAGGACGCGGATCGTATTCGTGAGGCCGGAATTCTTGGATCCGTAGTTACGGATGTCGTAATCTTTACCGTTGATGATCTTTGCGACCCACACGGCGGTCGGAATGGACCCGAGGAGATACGCTATCGGAAGCGAGAGTAAACTGTTCAAGATCTTCGTCCTTTCTTAAAATAAGTTTGGTGTCAAAATTCAAGCGGAGCGGCGCACCGTTCAGATGGAACGCTTCGAAGAAGGTTTTGAGAAGATAACGCTTGTAAGATTCGTCGACGGCGTCCGGGTTCTTGGTTTCGATGTCGATGACCGGAGGTTCGACCATGATCTGGCAGGCTCGGGTGAGCTTGACCAAGCGGCCCTGGTGAGCTGGATGCGGATTCTTTTGGCAGGCTTCTGCAAAGACTTCGGCAATCCGGTCGCGCCCGATGACGCGACGGCAGTTTGCGTAAACGGTCTTGATTTCTTGCAGAATGCGGTGCACGCGCAAGCCTTCCTTGGCGCTGATCGAAAGGATCGGGGTGAATTCGAACATCGGTTCACGTTCGCGCATCGCCTTCACCATGTGGTCAAAGGATTTTTCCGTTTTGTCCGGAAGGATGTCCCACTTGTTCAAAAGGATGATGAGGCCTTTGCCTGCTTGACGGATGCTCTGGATAATGCGGAAGTCCTGTTCCGAAATGCCGAGAGTCGAGTCGATCATGAGAACGGAAAGATCCGAACGGCGGATGCTTTCTTCGGTGCGCATGTTGCTGAAAATTTCGACTTCATCTTCGACTTTCGCCTTTTTGCGGAGACCGGCAGTGTCGGTCACGACGAACTTTTCTCCGTCGACGGTAAAGGTGCAGTCGATCGAATCGCGGGTCGTGCCCGGAATATCGGAAACGACAACGCGTTCTTCGCCTAAAAGACGGTTCAGCAGGGTAGACTTGCCCGCATTTGGACGTCCAAGAATGGCAAAGCGGATCGGACGCTTTTCTTCTTTTTCGGACTGACCTTTTTTGGGGAGAATCGAAATGACTTCGTCCAAAAGCGAAAGACAGGCGTACCCGGTGAGCGCGCTGATCGTACGCGGTTGACCCATGCCGAGCGAGAAAAATTCCCAGCTTTCGGAGCGGTCTTCCGGCGCTTCGCTTTTGTTCGCAATCAAGAGACATTGCTTGTCGAGCTTGCGGATCATTCGAGCGAATTGATCGTCAAGCTTTGTGATACCGACTCGGGCGTCAACCATAAACAGCACCAGGTCTGCTTCCTGGATTGCGGTGAAAATTTGGTCGCGCACGTTGGCGGCGAGGACGTCAATCGTGTCATCCGGAAGGAATCCGCCAGTGTCGACGACGGTGAATTCACGGCCCTTGTAAGTTGCCGTCTGATAATGACGGTCGCGGGTCACGCCTTCACGATCGGAAACGACCGCGGCTCTGCGTCCGAGGATGCGATTGAAAAGAGAGGACTTGCCCACGTTCGGGCGTCCTACGATACAAACGATAGGTAATTTAGCCACGTTACAAATATAGTTATATGATTTGTAAAAAATCGTTAATTAAACACCGTTTACACGGATAGTGGCCAGAAGTGAGAATGAGTTGAATTTTTTGAGCTTAGTTTACAGAGACAAGGCTGTAGGAGGCTTAAGATGAAATGGAACTTGAAAAAGTACTTTTTGCTTGCAAGCGCGTCGCTATTTTCTGCTGGCCTTTGGGCGTTTCCTGCGAATCCGACTCCCTACTCGATAGACAACGCGGGCGATTCGCTCACCCTTCGGAACGGAGGCGATGAACATTATCGCTATACGCAAACCGTAGACGGTTATCTTGTCATTTCCGATTCAAACGGCGTCTATTACTATGTGGATGAAGAGGGGGAGGCCAGTTCTGTCAAAGCGAAGAATGCAGATCTGCGAGATGCTTCCGACAAGTCTTTTTTGCAAAAACTCGATAAGTCCAAAGTGCGAAAGTCGCATCAAAAGAAAAATCCGAATAAGCTTGAACGCCCCGATCAAAATGGGGAAGAAAAGAAATCGGAATGGGTGCCGTCTGCGGAAAATACAATTCCTTTGCTTCGGCTTCCGAGTGCAAATTCCCATGCGACGGGTACCAACCGTTTCCCGGTCTTGTTGGTGGCGTCTCCAAGCGCCTCCAATGCGGATTCTGCAAAATATTGGAATCAGCTGAATAAAGTCGGCTATGCGGAGAATAACCATTTGGGCTCTGTCAAGGATTATTTCAGAGATCAGTCCAATGGAATTTTTGTTCCGACCTTTGACATCTATCTGGTTTCCGTTTCGAATTCCCTTTCAAGCTATACCAATTCGGTTCATACACTCATCGAAGAAGCGATAGCAAGCCTTAAGGTCAACTATCCGAATTTTGATCCGAGCTTGTATGATTCGGATGGGGATGGCGATATCGATGCGACTGCGGTTCTTTATGCGGGGACGGAATCCGCGGCCAATAATTTAGGGGGCTATCAGTACGAATTGCAGTGGGATGGGGGAAAAATCAGTGCCGGAAGTTCGAAAAAGTTCAATTCGTATTTTATCATCAACCAGATGTCCAGCGCGACGAAACTTTTGCCGATCGCAACTTTTGTGCATGAATTCAGCCATACGATGGGTTTGAAAGATCATTACTGCGTAGCCGCTTCGGATTGCTATGACGATTTTTCTAACAATGCCTATCAGGCTCCGGGGACGCATGCTTGGGATGTGATGTCGACAGGGATGTACAATAACGGTGGCGGTAAACCGGTCGGTTACAGTGCGTTTGAAAAGGAATTTATGGGCTGGATGTCTTATACGACTCTGAGTTCCTCTTCCGGAGTAACGGTTCTCGAAGGCTTGAATTCTTCGAATCAGGCGTACAAGGTTCCGGTAAGCGGAAAAGCCGATGAATGGTACGTAATCGAAAATCGCCAACAGAGCGGATGGGATGCATCTCTCCCGAATCATGGCCTTTTGATTTGGCATATTGATTACGATCAGACCGCTTGGAATAAAGATGTTTTGAATGATGTGGCCAGCCATCAGAGAATCGATGTCGTCGAAGCGGGAAATTTAAAAGTGACGGGGTATTACGATGGTTTTGACTTTACCCACTTGGTCGATGACGTTTTTCCTGGCTCTCAAAATGTGAATTCTTTTACGGCGATGAATTCCTGGGCTGGAGTGAACTTGGGAGTGAATTTGTACAACATTTTGGAAGAGGATGAAAAGGTTTGCTTTGCAACGCAGAACGGGATTTCGGTGGAAACTTGTGTCGTGGAAAGTTCGAGTTCTAGCGTGGAACTTTCAAGTTCGAGCGAAACGGATGTTTCGAGTTCTAGCGTGGAACTATTGACGGAATCGTTTACCTATGCTGTCAAGTTGCAAAAAGATTCCCTGTATACGTCGGTGTCTGTAGATGTGAACGAGGCTTTGGAATCGCTCGGGGTTGCCGGTTCTGCAAGCTCCCTCTTTGCTTCGGGAGATCTTCTCTATTATGCGGTGGAATCCGATGGCTCGCTCAATCCGACTTCGACGGCATCGGCTCCTGGTAATTGGTTCGATGCTTCCGGAAATGTTTGCAATTGGGATTCGGAAGGATCCGTGGCTCGGGTATTCTCGGAATTGGATCTTTCGGAAGGGATTGCAAAAATCGGCCAGTATCCTCTCAAAACGGAAATCGGAAAATCTTACACGATTAGGCAGGCTCTTGTTTATGGACAAAAACGAGTCGATCTTGAATTTAAAATCACGATTGTATCGGATTCTTCGGACGCACAGTCTGAAAATTCTTCAGTGATCGCTTTGCTAAATCAGCAAAATGCGGTTTCTTCGTTCCAAGTTCATGGGAATCTTCTTCAGGCGAATACTTCGCTTGTGGGCAAAAAGGATTTAACCGTGTACGATCTTTCGGGGAAGATCCTTTACCGGGATTCGTTTTATGGATTTTCGAAGACGCTTGAACTGGAAAATCTTTCGGTGAAGGGCGTTTTCTTGGTCAGGCTTTCTCAAAACGGGCGGATTTTGTCGTTAAAGCGCATGGCGGTGCATTAACCCAGTTTTTCCATCAACCAAAAAGGGCCGGAAAGTTTTCCGGTCCTTTTTTTTGCTAACTTTGCCGCCGGATAAATCCAAAGGTAAACTTATGGCAGAAAAGATGACTTCCGCGCAGGTGCGCGAATCCTTTATCAAGTTTTTCGAATCCAAAGGACACTTGTTTGTCCGCAGCTCGCCGGTCGTACCGCATGACGATCCGACGCTGATGTTCACCAACGCCGGCATGAACCAGTTCAAGGCGATTTTCCTCGGAGATAATCCGAAGGGTTGGAAGCGTGTTTGCAACAGTCAGAAGTGCCTTCGCGTTTCGGGCAAGCACAATGACTTGGATGTGGTCGGTCGTGACAATTACCACCATACTTTCTTTGAAATGCTCGGCAACTGGTCCTTTGGCGACTATTACAAGAAAGAAGCGATTGCTTGGGCTTGGGAACTTTTGACCGAAGTCTGGAAGCTCCCGAAGGAACGTCTCTTTGCGACTGTTTACGAAGATGATGACGAAGCTTGGCAGATCTGGAAGGACGTTTCGGGTCTTCCGGACGATCGCATTATGCGCTTCGACGGACATTCGAACTTCTGGGAAATGGGTGACACCGGCCCTTGCGGTCCATGTTCCGAAATTCATTATGACCGTGGCGACTTGGCAACGCAGGCCGAAACTTTCAAGGATCCGATTAAAGGTGTGAACGGAGAAAATGACCGTTACATCGAAATCTGGAACAACGTGTTCATGCAGTATGAACGCCTTTCCGACGGCTCCCTCGTTCCGCTCAAGGCGAAGAACGTAGATACCGGCATGGGCTTTGAACGCATTTGCGCCATTTTGCAAGGCAAAACCAGCAACTACGATACGGACGTGTTCACCCCGATCATCAACAAGGTGGCAGAACTTTCTGGCGTTCCGTATAGCGACAACGAAAAGGGTACTCCGCACCGCGTGATCGCAGACCACCTTCGCGCCCTTTCCTTTGCTATCGCGGATGGCGCTCTTCCGAGTAACGAAGGCCGTGGCTATGTGCTTCGCCGCATTCTTCGCCGTGCAAGCCGTTTTGCCCGCCTCCTCGGACAGAAGGAAGCCTTTATTTACAAGCTCGTCCAGGTTCTCGCCGATACGATGGGAGACGCTTTCCCGGAAATCCGCGAACGCAAGGACTTTGTGGCAAATGTCATCAAGAGCGAAGAAGAAAGCTTTATCCGTACTCTCGATGCTGGCCTTGAACGCTTTGAATCCATTTCCGCTGACTTGAAGAAGGGCGAAAAGATTCCGGGCGATAAGGTGTTCCTCCTTTACGATACCTATGGATTTCCGCCGGATCTCACCGGAATTCTCGCCGAAGAAAAGGGTCTTTTGATCGATGAAGAAGGCTACGAAAAGTGCATGCAGGAACAGAAGGACCGCGCACGTGCCAACATGAAGAAGGGCATCAATACGATGGGCTCTGAAGGTTGGACGGAATACGCTGTGGGTTCGACGCAGTTCGTCGGCTACGAAGCAGACACCGCAAAAGTCAAGGTGCTCCGCTATCGCGAAGACAAGGGCATTCTTTCCATCGTTCTCGACACGACTCCGTTCTACGCAGAAATGGGCGGTCAGGTCGGCGATAAGGGTCTTCTTCAGGCGGACGGCTTGGACATCGCCATTTTTGACACGATCCGCGTGAACGATACGATTGTTCACCGTGGTAAGGTGACCAAGGGTGAAGCAAACAAGGATACGATGTCCGTGGAATTTGTTGCCAAGGTCGATACGCGTCTCCGTGACGATATCCGTGCGAACCACTCCGCAACGCACTTGCTCCAGGCGGCCCTCCGTCAGGTCTTGGGCACTCATGTGGCTCAGCAGGGTAGCCGTGTGGAACCGGGACTTCTCCGCTTTGACTTTAGCCACTTCCAGGCGATGACCAAGGAAGAAATTCTGCAGGTCGAAGACATCGTGAACGAAAAGATCCGCGCAACGCTCCCGGTGAACACCGATGTGATGAACGTCGATGAAGCGAAGGCTAGCGGTGCTATGGCTCTCTTCGGAGAAAAGTATGGCGAAGAAGTTCGCGTGGTGAAGATGGGTGCCTGCGGCGAAGAATTCTCGAAGGAACTTTGCGGCGGTCTCCATGTGAAGAATACGGGCGCGATCGGAATGTTCAAAATCGTGTCCGAAGCGAGCGTGAGCTCGGGCGTGCGCCGTATCGAAGCTCTCACGGGCCGTGGCGCTATGGCTCTCTTCCGCTTGGAAGATTCCGTACTCACCGTTTTGCGCGACAAGCTTCGCGCCAAGAACGATGCGATTGTGGAACGTTTCGAACTCACTCTCGAAAATGCTCGCAAGCTCGAAAAGGAACTCGCCGATGCAAAGCTTCAGATTGCAGCGTCCGCTGCGGCTGAACTTTTGAAGAACCCGGAACAGGTCGGCGAAGCGAAACTTTACATCCGCGACACGAAGGTTCCGGATGACGGTTTCAAGACTCTCCTGGACGGCATCGCTCAGAAGATTGCAGACGACGAAGTCGTCGTGCTCGGCAATGTGAGCGGAGCTGCCGGCAGCATCGCCGTCCTCGTCGGTAAGGCTCTCCAAAAGAAGGGCATCAAGGCGGGCGATCTGGTGAAGGAACTCGCAGCTTATGCAAACGGCCGTGGCGGTGGACGTCCGGACCGTGCCCAGGCCGGTACCCGCGAGGTGGATAAGGTTTCTGGTGCCATCCAACATGCAACCGATATCGTGAAGACGAAACTCGGGGCATAACCAAAGGAGAAATCCATGAAGGTCATTCATACAGCAGAAGCTCCGGCAGCTATCGGCCCGTATTCCCAGGCGATTGTTTCCGGGAACTTTGTTTTTACTTCGGGCCAGATTCCTATCAATCCGGCTTCGGGTAACGTAGAAGGATCGACGATTGAAGAACAGGCCGAACAGGCTTGCAAGAACGTCGAAGCGATTCTCAAGGCGGCTGGTTCCGACATCTCGAAAGTGGTGAAGACGACTTGCTTCCTCAAGAACCTTGGCGACTTCAACGCGTTCAATGCTGTCTACGAAAAGCATTTCGTGAGCAAGCCGGCGCGTAGCTGCTTCGAAGTTTCTGGACTTCCAAAAGGTTCTCTTGTGGAAATCGAAACCGTGGCAGAACTTTAATCAGAGTGAATGTAAAAGGAAAGGCCCGTCCATTGGACGGACCTTTTTCTTTAATTTATAAGAAATTCTATCTTTAAAGCGATACAATTCATTCTCTTTGGTTTGGAGGGTTATATGGGAAATTTCCCTGTTGTTGCAGTGGTTGCGTTAGCAATGCTTATGAGCCAGGCTTTTGCCGCTTGGGATGGATCGTCGAAAGTTCCGATTCGGGTTTCTCGAAACGATTCTCTTTTTTATGAAATCACAAGCCCGGAAGAGCTTATCGGTTATTTGGCAACGTTGACATCTTCGCCAGGAGAAGCGCATGCATATCTCAAAAATGATATCGTTTTTGGATCGGATACGGCAAGTCTTTCTCCGGTGTTCCGAGCGCAAAAGTCGAATGTGCCGTATTTGAACAGCGTTTTCGATGGCCGGGGCCATACAATTTACGGCTATTATTCTTCCAAAGGTGTCTTTGAAACAATCGGAAGTGAAGGTGTCGTCAAAAATTTGAATTTGGCGAACAGTAAAATCGGTGCGGATTCGGTCTATACGATTGGTGGACTTGCTTATGCTAATTTGGGACAAATTGAAAATGTGGAAGTCCGTAATACGCAGGTATTTTCGTCATATCATACGGGTGGTATTGTTGGTTTTGTCAATTCCCAAAGTAAATTGGCCAGTGTGCGGAATGCTCGCATGGTGGGTGGTTCGGTAAAGGGGAAAGTCGAAGTCGGTGGAATTGTTGGCTGGGTCAATGGTTCCCTAGAGAATGTCTACAATTCTTCGACGGTGACGGTGGAACAGTTGAATAACGAAAATGGACCGACTGTCTCGGTCGGTGGCATTGCAGGCTATTGCGTACCTTCGGATTATTCTGCTTTTTCTTCGCTTGTCAACGAAGGAAACGTTTCTGCGTATACGAATCGAATTCAGGTAAATGTGGGAGGTATCGCTGGAATTGTGGAAGCGGAAGTAAGAGATGCTCTCAATAAAGGAAAGGTTTTTTCCAAGACCAAGGGCGTAAATTCTTATACGGGCGGACTTTTTGGCCTTGCCGCGATGCCTTCCAGGAGCGGGAATCTGAGCAATTTGAGTAACCAAGGGCCGGTTTCCGCGATAACTTGGGAAAAGGATACTTCCTCCGTTGTTTTTTATGTGGGCGGTGCCGTCGGCTTTGCTCAAAATGCCAATTTGGCAAATGTGTTCAATTCTGCGGCAGTTGAAGTGAGTGCCCGTGGCGCTAAATCAATGGCAGAAGTCGGCGGAATTGTAGGCTATTATAAAATGTCTTACGACGATCGAAAAATGTCGGGTGTTGGAAACTGGGGAAGTGTATCTGTAGAAGCGGGTCGCCTGTTGGAAGTGGGCGGCATTGCGGGATATATGAAAGGTTATTCGTCGAAGTCGGCTCCGATTTTGTCGTTCAGCTTTAACCATGGAAATGTGACCGCAAAGAGTACGCTCGATACAACGTGTATGTACATATTCCATGTTGGCGGCGCTGTTGGATATTCGGAACGTGGAACTATTCACGATATTTATAACCTCGGAAATGTCATTGCCGAAAATTATGAAACGCTAGAAGATACACGCTTTGAGGGCGAAATCAATTTCGTCGGTGGACTCGTGGGATGCCTGTATGGAACGGATGGTTCGGCGTTGATGAATTCTTACAGCGCGGCAAAGAAAATCCAAGGCGATCGAATCGGCGGCATTGTCGGAACGCTTTATTATGGATCTCCGACAAAAAAGAACAGCTTTGATTCCTCCCTTTTAAAAATCGATGCGGCTGGCGATACCGCGTTCATGTACTACTATAATCCGGGACACGATCTTTTAAAAACGGGAAAGTCGACAGCCTACATGACGTCGGATGAGTTCCTTGTTTCGTTGAATACCGCTCAGGATTCCCTTGCGGATCGAGGCATTTGGAATCGTGATGATGATCGAAATGCGGGCTATCCGTATTTCAGTTTTGATACGACCGATGCTTATGAGGGAGCGATTGATGATGCGGGCTGGGACGGAACTTCTAAAACACCCAAACAGATGTTGATCGATGATACGCTTTATTTCGCCATTACTTCTCCCGAAGAACTTGTCGGATACCTGGACCTTTTGATTCAAAAGAATGGTCTTGCCCGTGGCGCCTTGATGAATGACATTTCCTTTGGCAAGGATACAGCAACCCTATCGAAAAGAAAACTCGAACGCGGTGCTGCGGATCCTTTCAACTGTCTGGATGAAAAGTTTATAGGACAGGGACATACAATTTACGGTTTGAATACGGACCGTGGACTTTTCCACTGTACATATAAAGATGGAATCATTTTAGACTTGACGATTGCTGGTAGCGCATTCCACAATGAAAATGGACAAAACATCGCGAGCGTTGTTGACGGAGCGCACCGAGGCGTGGTCAAAGGTGTTTCGCTTCGGAATAGTTCCGTGAAAACGCAGGGGTTTGCTGCGGGTGGTCTTGTCGGAGGAGGCTTATACGGCTCGAACCGTGACGAAAACTACGGATACGTTTTGAATTCCAATAATGAAAATTCTCGAGTTCAGGCGGGCAAGGTGGCTGGCGGCGTGGCGGTGTTTTCGGAAACGATTCTGTCTGAACTCACAAATTCAGGTGAAGTCATTTCGGATTCTATCGCCGGCGGAATTGTCGCTGTTTTAGGCGCTCCAGGGGCTTCGGCGCTTCTGTCTAAATCATCCAACCGAGGAAATGTAAGTGCGGAAGGATACGGGGATACTTATGCAGCAGGGATCGCGGCTCTCAGCTGGAATTTGGGAGTTCGTTCTTCGGAATCGAACGGAAAAATTCGGAGCGTTTCGAAAGACGCGGTTGCTTTTGCAGGAGGAATTTCGGCCTATCAGAAAAATGACATGGATTACGCCCAGATGGTTGTTTCTTCGACAGGTAACCGCGGAACTGTTTATGCTGAGGGACAAGCCGCGATTGCGGGAGGTATCGTTGGACAATCGATTAGTCTAAAGTCTTCTTTCAACGTGATAACCGAATCGTTTAACTATGGAACTATCGTGGCGAAAGCGGATTCTTTTGCCTATGTAGCCGGTATTGTTGGAAACATGCGGAATACGCTATTACAAAAGGTTTACAACCGCGGCGTTGTACTCCATGATGGCTTTGCAGGAAAAGAAATCTCTTATGGAGTGGGCCTTGCCGCCTATGCGGATAGTCTGAGTATTTTGGCCTATAGTTATAGCGTTTCCGATTCGATTGCGGCTGGAGTTGCGCAAGAAATCTATGCGGAAGAAAGAACCGATGGCGGTGCTCGCGGGATTACGAAGACGAGCGTATTTTCGCTTGAGAATACCCAGTTAGAAGAAATGCAGTCTCCGGAATTTGCCGAAACATTGGGAGAACCATTTGTTTACAATCCGGGTTGCTTCCCAATCTTTGCGAATGATACCAGCTCAACCTGTTATGTTGCGAGAGGTGACTCTGTGGAAACTCCGGCGGACAAGGAGATGGTTCGAATTGTTCGCCGTCGGGAATCCCTCCCTCGAGCAAATTGGACGGTCCGCCGTGAAGGAAATCTACTCCGTGTATACGGCGACCGATTCAAGGGTGGAGACGCTCTGTTTGATCTGACAGGCCATCGCGTTCGATAGCCGCTTACAGAAAAAGGCTCGCCATCGGCGAGCCTTTTTGATTTTCAAAATAAAGAATTTACTTGTTGATGGCCGCGAGGAACGCGTCCTTCTTTTCTTGCAGGAATTCACGGCTGTTGTACTTGCGGATGCGGCGAAGGGCCTGGTCGCGCAACTGACGAACACGTTCATGGGAAATGTTCATCGATTCGCCGACTTCGCGCAAGGTCTGCGGAGCTTCCTGGTTGATACCGAAGATTCCTTCGATCACCTTGGCTTCGCGTTCCGGCAGCTGTTCCATCAGTTCCTTGGAAAGGTTTTCAACGCTTTGAATTTCGGAATCGGATTCCGGGTTCGTCGCGCTGCCGTCGGCAAGAACTTCTGCATAAGTCGCCTTGGAATCGGCTTTCAGCGGACTGTCGAAAGAAACGCCGCGCTGACCGATCTGAATCAATTCGCGAATGTCTTCGCTGATTTCCTTACCGCGAGATTGTTCGTGCAAAGCCTTACGAACGCGCAGGTGCTGGTTCGCCGGAAGACGGATCAGGTTTCCCTGTTCATTGATGGCACGGGTGATGTAAGCTTTAATCCACCAAACACCGTAACTGATGAACTTAAGACCGCGGGTATGTTCAAAACTTTCGATAGCGCGAACGAGACCCATGGCGCCTTCGCTCACAAGGTCCGGAAGAGGAATCGGGCAACCGCGATACTGGATGGCGACTTTCAAAACGAATCGCATGTTGGCAGAAATCAATTTCTGACGAGCGATTTTGTCACCTTCCTTTGCCTTTTGAAACAGAATCTGTTCTTCTTCGCGAGTCAGCGGGGCTGTCTTGCGGATGTCGTCTAAGTAGCGTTTTAAGGTGACGTCTGTTGAATCAATATGCATTTATTGTCCTTTTTCCTATAATATCGCTTTTTTTTAGAGCAAGGAGTGTGCCAAGAGTGTAAAATTTAGGGTGCTATTCGTTTGCTTTTGCCGTTTTTGGGGCTTTTGAACCGAAAATCAGATATTTGTGCGTTTTTTGCAACAAGAAGAAAACATTTTTGAAATGAAACCCGCTTGAATGAATCAGATTTGTAGTAAAATATAATTGACATTTTGAATTAAAATGTAACAAAATGATGACGGACGCGGAAGGCTCCATTGGGACCTGTTTTTGGGGGAATTTTCGCAAAAACCGTTCAAAATCTTATATTTCAACGCATATGTCAATTAAAGAACCTGATCAATCTGTCTGGGACCGTTTTTGGGCGCGTAAGCAGGACCTTTCCAAGGTGTACCCGGCTTCCCCCGCGATCCGCAAAACAATCCATCGCTATTTCCCGAATGTGCAGGGAATGAAAATTTTGGAAGTCGGGCCGGGAACCGGTCGCGATAGTGCGGAACTGGCAAAGCAGGGCGCCGATGTCTATGTTCTCGATTTTTCTGCAGAAAGCTTGAAGACTATCGAGAATTTGCGCATCCGTGAACATCTGGAAGAAAACTTGCACTGCATCCGCGGTGATGCGTTCCATTCTCCGTTTCCGGACAATACCTTTGATCTGATTTTCCATCAGGGTCTTGCGGAACACTTTGTCAACCCGAATCCGCTGATCGAAGAAAACTTCCGCATTATCAAGGAAGGCGGATATATCCTTTGCGACGTACCGCAGACTTTCCACATTTATACGGTCATCAAGCACATCTTGATTGCAATGGGAAAGTGGTTTGCCGGCTGGGAAACGCAGTTCTCGATTCGGGATCTTCGGTCCCTGATTCAACGGGCGGGTTTCCGGATCACGTATGAATATGGCGACTGGATGCGCCCGAACCTGTTCTACCGCATTTTGCGAGAACTCTGCTTCAAGTTCAATGTGGAACTGCCGAAGTATCCGCTGCATGGAACGGTCTATCAGAAAATGAAAGACGCATTCCTCGACGCGTTTGACCGCGTTCCGTTTGCACGTTATACACAGCTTTCCATTGGAATTCTCGCTCAGAAGCCGAAGAAGTAATGAAGATTCTCTTTCTCCATCGCAAGGATCTCCATCACCCGGAAGCCGCGGAATCGGAAATCCACCTGTTCCGGATTTTTGAAAAAATCGCCTCGTATGGACATGAGGTGGTTATGCTCGCGTCTTCTTTTCGCGATGCAAATGAGCGGGAAGAAATTAACGGGGTCAAAGTCGTGCGATCGGGAAGGGGAGGCTTCCTATACCGCTTGGGCTTAAAACGGCAAATCCGGCGCTTGAACGAAGAGTTCCACTTCGACATTGTAATCGAAAATCTGGACGAACGTCCGCTGCTCGTGGCCCAGAAAACTTCGCTACCGACGGTGGTCCTTGTGCATCAGCTTTGGAAAACGGCGATCTTTCGGGAAAGCTTTTCGTTAAAGGCTCTGTGCATTTGGCTTTGGGAATTGAGTATTCCGAGCTTTTATGGCCGTTCGGAATTTATTGCGATCAGTCCTTCGGTGATGCGCGAACTGGTGAATCTCGGCCTTTCGCAAAAACGCGTTTCGCTTGTATACTGCGGGGCGGATTCCGTTCCGGAATACTTTGCTGCGGAATCGAAAAAGGAACGCTTCTTTTTGTGGCGATCCAGCGAAAAACATTCGTCCGGATTGATCTACGCGCTCGATGCTTTCGAAACGTTTAGCCGTCGCCATCCCGATTGGAATTTTTTGCTTCGCATTATCGGCAACTTTCAAAAAGAAAAACGCTTGCCGTATGAAATTCGCCGTCGAGGACTGGGAGACCGCGTTCTGGTGGAATTGAACGCTTCTTACGAACGCCGAATGGATTTGATTCGCAGGGCGTATTGCTTGTTGCAGACCGATCGCCAGCAAGGTTGGGGATATGCGGCGATCGAAGCCGGTAAATGTGGGACGACGACGATCGCGCCCGATGATTCCGGCTATAAAGATTGTATTCGGGATGGTGTAACGGGGCTTCTTTATTCGCCGGAAAAAGGCGTACAGAGTTGCGTGAAGCAGATGGAACATCTGTGCGAAGATGAAAAACTTCGCGAAAATCTACAGGCGAATGCCAAACGCTATGCGGACGCTTTCCATTGGGGACGAACTGCGAATGAAATTTTAGCGGTCTTGCAAAAGACGATAGAGAATCGATGAAACAACGTGTGAAATCCGCCTTGATTTTTTGCGCCAAGCTTTTGGTGACCCTTGTTCCTTGTTACTTTGTGTACAATAAAATCGTCTGTGCACCGGGATGGGATACGGGAGACATCTGGGATTTGTTTACGGTCTCGTCGGTTGCTCCGTTTCTGGTTGCCTTGGCGTGCCTTCTGATTTCGAATTTTACAGGATGTCTCCAGTGGAAATTGCTGCTCGACAAGCAAAACGTTCACATGGGCTATTGGCATTTGATCAAGCTTTACTTTGTGGGCTTGTTCTTTAACAATTTTATGCCGGGAAATGTCGGTGGGGATGTCAAAAAAGTCTATGACATTCGAATGCAGGGCGACCAACAGACGGTTGGCGGAGGCCTGACGGCGACTTTTTTTGATCGTCTTTTTGGCCTTTTCTTTTTGAATGTCCTTGCGCTTGCAGTGGGGGCGCTGTTCTTTATCCGCGATCCTGATCAGCGTTTGTTCCTGTTGCCGTCGTTTTGGTTTTTTGTCGCGTTCTGTGTGCTGTTTGCTGGGCTTTTCAGCAAGCGCATCGGGCGTATCCTTGCCTGGATTTCGAACCATATTTTCCCGAAGTCGGTGCAAGAACGCTTTTTGCATTTTCAGAAACGGTTCCAGTATTATCGTGACTGGAAGCTTTGGCTTCGTATTACAGTCCTTTCTGCGGTGACGCAGAGTCTTCGTGTTGTGGTGCATTTCTTTTGCGGTATTGCAATCGGCTTGCAAATCGATGTGTCGTGGTATTTCTTCTTTATTCCCATGGTTTCTGTCATTAGTGCTTTGCCAATTTCGATCGGGGGCTTTGGACCGCGCGAACTTTTGGCGCAGTCCCTGTTCGACCGAATTGGCGTTCCTGGCTTACAGTCGGTAGTGGTTCAGCTCCTCGCTTATCTGGTAAGCCTGGTGGTGAGCCTTGTGGGGGCTGTCTTCTTTTTGACGGAAAAGGAAAAAAGCTAATCGACCGGATTTTTGTAAAAAAGACTTCTTTTTCTTCGTTTGGCGTCTAGGAGCGTCTTCTTTATAGCGGATATGAAAATGTTCCATATCCCTAGAAGGAGATGAATCCATGGATGCAAAAGAAAAAATGGAAGCGGAAATTTTGAAAGGCCTGAACAGCGATCAAAAATCCGCAGTCCTTTATGATCATCAAAAAGATGGTCCGCTCTTGATTTTAGCCGCGGCAGGGTCGGGTAAAACCTCTGTCTTGACTCGGCGTATTCAGTGGCGCGTTCTGCAGGGCGCAAAACCCGAATCCATTCTGGCCCTGACTTTTACGGCAAAGGCTGCCGCCGAAATGCGCGAACGCGTGCAAAAGCTCTTTCCCGATGCGGACATTCGGCTGAGTACGTTTCACTCGCTCGCCTATTCCATTCTTCGGGAAAAGTTTAACGGAAAGTTTGGCTGGGAATTGGCCGGTTTTTCCAAAGCTCCCAAACCTGGAGAGGGAGAAAGCGAGCGCTTCGCCTGCTCTCTGGTCGATCATCGGGTTCCGCCAAACGCGATTTCGCGAGACGATCTTTTTAAACCGAATCTTTCGGCAAAGTTGAACCAAAAGCTCGAATCGATTCGAAAGGGCGTCTTGAAAACGGGAAACATCGTCTTTGAAGATCTGATCTATCTTGCCACGGAACTGTTAGAAACGAATG
>DGSB01000075.1:66498-92425 GCA_002390045.1 Fibrobacter sp. UBA4373 | reverse complement strand
CGAAATGAATTCTTGGATATCGTCTGATGCAGCCTTGAGAACTGCTGCCGATTCGTTCACATGGGCGGTTCTATTCAGCAGAACATCTAGAACAACATTGGTGTCAACCATTATCTGCATACTTTTCGAGTCTCTCTGAACGGTAGTCTTCTAGTGACTTTCCTGTATTGGGAATAGCACCAATAAGCGAATCAACGAGATCCGCTTTTGCATTCTTTTTTTCAGAGGACGTTACGACCGTATATGCGATAACAACCTCCTGTCCCGCTTCTAGCCGAACAGGTGGTTCTAGCACAATCTGCTGCCCATCGAAAAATCCTTTTGCAGTTGCTATCATGGTTTTACTCTGATAACGTTCCTTCTAAATATACCTTTTTACACGCTCAAAAGGCAACCCCCTTCCAAGTTGGAATACGCCATAGATTTTACAATTTGCCTCAAAAACGCAGTTTTCCTCGCAAAAACGCTCTCTTTTGTAAATTTTTGAGCGTTTTGCTCTTTTTTGTTTTATTATTAGAACGAAATAGAGAGTTTAGCTCTTGTTCTCATTCTGAAATCTGCAAATTTTAAGTAACCGGGAGCAAGGCGAACGCTCACGCAGTCATGCAAAGATTTGCTGCGCCCATTATAAAGCTGACTGCGGATGATGAACACAAATGTGCCTCTGTGACTATAAAAAAATATCAGACAGTTTATCTGCATTTGGAAGAAAAATAAGGAGATGTAAAAATGAAAACAATCGCATTGATTGCGTGCAGCGGTAGCAAAAATCCATTGAAGAAAAAGGCTCAAGAACTCTATACAGGCAAAACCTTCGTGCTTGCTAGGGATAAAGGGGTGAAAAAATTTCACTGTGACGATTTCTACATAATCTCAGCAAAGCATCACTTGATTGAAAAGGATGATGAAATTGCCTTGTATAATGTTCAATTAAAACAAAATGGAGCCATTGATCACGACAACAATGACGAAAAAATAGAATCCAATTCTCAATGGGCTAATAAGGTTCTCGAACAACTGAAAGAAAAAGGTCTTGATTTGAAAAAAGACAAGTTTGTCATATTTGGCGGGCGGAATTATTACAAGAATTTGGTCAAACACTTAAATTGCCGCTTTTACCAATTTAAAAGAGGACAATATTCATTGAAAGAAGAAAACTTAGACTTTAATGATATGGGTTGGAAAAAATTATTAAATGGAGGCAAGTGATGAAATTTGAACACAGCAAACCCGTTTGCGAAATCCGGTCTTCAAAGGACGGAATCGGAAATGATGTCGGCATTTATTGCTGGTGGTTTAAGGACGATTGTGTTGAATCCCTACTTAAAAGGATTTCCAAAGATGTTGACTGGAAACGTCTTGCTGACGAGTCCTTACAACATAAAATATTTGGCAATGTAAAATATACGGCGTTGTACGTTGGTATTGCTGCTGGTAAGAAGAAAGGAATCCTTGGACGATTCAAGTGGCATATTGAACAAAAACACACGGTATCCAATGTTACAAAAGGATATTTATCTACGCTTCGGAGAACACTTTCTGCTCTTCTAAATTTCAAGTTGCTAAAAAACAACACAGAAGTAAATAGCGATGCTCAAGAAAAACTGAATGCATTCATTGATGAAAATTGCGTATTGGAATGGAGCTATTATCCAAGGAAATCAAAAAAAGATTTGGAAGCAATAGAAGAAGGTATAATTAATTTTGGTTACTATCCGCTAAACATTCAAAGCAACAAGCAGGTTTCAAAAGATCTTCGAAAAAAACTGGGCGATATGCGGAAAATAATTTGTTCAGCACCTTAACACAATGGAGGTATCTATGTTAAAAAAAGTTTTTTTTGAAATAATACATTTTTTTCAAGCGTTAGCATTCTTATGCTCATTATCATTTGCTGATGTTTTGATTGATTCTAGAGATGGCAATGAATATAAGACACATCGTTTCTGTTCTAATAACTGGATGATCCAAGAGCTGAGATATGTTCCGCAAAAACCAGGTTGTAAAAGTTATCCCATAGATGATGAATTAAAAAATGGGGGTCTCAAATATGATAATTTTTCTGCAAAAAATTGTTCTTTATGTCCAGATGGATGGCATATTCCAACGGAATTCGATGTTGAACGGTTGTCTAAATGCGAAAAAGAACGTGTTGTATGGGATAATGCAAATCCCATATATAATGGCAATCATTTTATAACTTTTTATTTAGATTACAATGAAAAACATTCGTTTGGAAATTTTTACTTGAATGAAAGAGGCTTCGGATATGATGAACGAGGTAATCGCTATCCAGAAGCTATTCGATGTGTTCAAGATGATAATAAGAAAATATCCTTTACAGAAGGGACATATACGGATAAAAGAGATGGAAAGAAATACAAAACTATAACAGTTGGAGGAAAAACATGGTTTGCACAAAACCTTGATTTTTGGACAGATGATTCTTTCTGTGCAGGTAAAGTCAAGTATGGAGCTTATCAAGATCGAACAACGATTTTAGAGGAGTATCCGGCCAATGAATTTGTAAGTCATAGATTATGGGGTTCACCCGATTGTAGAAAGCCTTTTTCAAAAGATTATTATGATGAAGAAAAAGTTGGTGAAAAAAAAGTCAAAAAGAAATTGGGCAAACTAACCATCGAAATAGATGAACCTGTTTACAAAAAGGTAAAAAAGAAATATCGTTATGAACCTGATCTTGGTGATCAGATCTACGGAAGATATTATAGTAGAGAAGAGGCCGTTAAAGTGTGTCCTGCTGGCTGGCATTTGTCAACAAGACAAGATTGGTTTGATCTAAGAGAATCCGCTGGAAACATCGATTTAGAAAGTCCTAAATTTCGTTATGGTAGTAGAGATCATATTGATTTTTCAGCTTTGCCATTGGGATATATCGGAGAGCGGGTAATTGGAGATGGCGAAGCTAGGGAGCCGGCTCTTGAAAGAAAGTTAAATTCCGAATATGTTATAGTTAGAGATTATTATACTGTTTTTTGGAGAAGTCTCGATGGTGATATCGGTCCTTTTGTCATAGGTAACGCTTTTGATCGTGGCAGCGATGAGCAAAGATTGTATGCACATATCTACGAGAACAAAAAAATTTTCGCACCGGTTCGGTGCGTAAAAAACGACTGAATGAATTAACAAACTTATCTTCAAAAAAAGAAGCTTTCCCGTGTCTCAAAATCTCAACAAAGAATCATCCAACGCTCCTCTGACAGAGGACGAATGGCTTAAATTTTACAGGTTGATGAATGGTCTTGAGAAGAAGACTGCGTCTGGAGAAAAGCTTTCCAAAGAAGAAGCTGATTTCTTTAAGAAATACCAGTGTGTTTATAAGCTTCATATGGAATTGGGCAAACATGTCCAAGAAATCAATGCGCTTGCAGATAAGGCTTCTGAAGAAATTGAAAAAATCAACAAGAATTTTAATAAATCCAAAAAAAATCCAGCCGCATCCGCGTTAGGGATAGTGACCCCTTGGGGCGAAGACTTGCGTGCAGTTCTTTCTTGAGTTTTTGCTGTGTAAATATCGAACGAGCGAGTTCTTGACAAAGGTGAAAAAAGATTTTTTCCCGATTATGCCGATTCTTTGGCCGTGCGTCATCGCGACGGTTCTTGTCACATATAAACCTGCCGCATTTTTGACGTCGAAACTCACGCAAGAGGGCGACAGCTTTCACGCTGTGGTTACGCCAATGGAGCCGTTGGTGAAGCCCGTCGCGTGATGCTAGGCTTGCACAAGTACCGCGACGCCCGTCGGGAAGTCGCAGTTTCGGAGTTATTTCGATAAACTTTTCACGGCATCGGTCAAACGGTCGATTGCCTGGATGAGTTCGTCCATTTTGGCATCGCTGATGCCACTGGAAATCGTTGCTGTGGCTGCTTTGGCGGCAACTTCGACGGTAGACTTTGTGGCTTCGGTCGCGGAATCTGTGGAAGCCTTTTCCGGGAGCTTGCCAAGCCAAATATCCGGCCAGCGGTCGTTACCCGTATGATACGTAATACGCGTTGCCGATTCAACCGGTTCGCCAATCTTCCAGATATAGAGTTCGTAGTCGAACATGTCGTGGTCGTGGCCTTTGTCGGTTGCGCCCCATACGAGCCATTTGCCATCGGGCGAAAGGCGCGGGAAGTATTCGTGACTGCGACGACCCGGCAGGTCCATCAATTTCACATTTTTCGGAATACCGAAGAATCCGACTTTTTCAATCTGCTTGCCATCCTTGGCGCTGAACCATAGAATTTCACTTGGAGCTGCGGTTCCACCGTTACCTGTCGGATTCACGCGGTAAAGCTTTGAACCGTCAAAGTTCCAGTCGATTTGGCAGCCGTCGCCGGATTTGGTCCACACATTCTTTGACAAATCCCAAACGCCCGTTTCGCGCATGGAACCGCGAAGTGTAATCGCCAAATGCTTGCCGTCGGGACTCATGTTCGGTTCCTGCAAAATCACGCCTGACTTTTTGAAGGCCTTTTCTCCATCGAGCACGAGGGTTTCTGCCTTGCTCGCGAGGTCCATCGAGAATACTTTACCTGCGCGGCTAAAGACGATCGACTTGCCGTCGGGTCTCCAGGTGCCCCATGTGGCATTGTCTACAACTTTGTGGGCGTTTTCGCCCGAAATATCGACCATCCACAGGTCCCATTTTTCTGGGTAGTTTGCGTCGTTTTCGGGAACCCAGCCGCCTTTGCTGCGGTTAAACATCACTTTAGAACCATCCGGCGAAATACGCGGGAACCAGTCTACATTGTCGCTGCTCGTGAGGGCTCGGGCATTGGTTCCATCGGCATTCATAATCCAGATATCGTGATGGGAATTTGCACGGCTCGTGGCCCAGACAATCGCACCTTCGAGCTTTCCCTTCAGGGCCGAAAGCGCTTTTTGTTCATCGGCAGTCGGGTCAACAGCGGCACCCGTCGGGGCGCCTTGCTGGGCAAAAACTGCGGTCACGGCAAACGCCGCACATGCACAAATCTTCACAATCTTTTTCATATCCTAAAAATACAAAAAATACATTTGGATTTTCTGTTGGAAGCGCAAAGGAAGCCGATGATTGATTTCAGACTTTATTAGAATACGCATCCGTGCAGTAATTTGCTATCTTTGGCGCGATGGCATCGGATTCCGTAAAGCGAACCTTTTGGAATGAGGCTTTGGCAAAATCTGCATCGGGATGTTATCTTTCATTCCTGGAGGGTGAATTCTGCTATGATTCCTAAAATAATTCATTTTTGTTGGCTGAGCGATGATCCTTATCCAGCTTCGATTCGAAAGTGCATTGCTTCGTGGAAAGAAAAATTGCCAGATTATGAAATCTGGAAATGGGATTTTAATCGTTTTCCCAAGGGAACCGCTAAGTGGGTTGATCAAGCGTTCGAAAAAAAGAAGTATGCTTTTGCGGCGGACTATATCAGGCTGTATGTTTTGTCCAATTATGGGGGAATTTATTTAGATAGCGATGTGGAAGTGCTCAAGTCTTTTGATGATTTACTGCACTTGCCTTATTTCCTCGGTGCGGAAAATACCCCTAAAGGAATCGAAGCGGCTACGCTGGGGTGTGAGAAACATTGGAATCTGATCGATGATTTGTACAACCGGTACAAGGACATGTCGTTCATTGCCCAGGATAACAGCTTGCGTACGCTACCGATGCCTGCGATTTTTAGAAAATGCATTGAGTCAAATTATGATTTGCATTATATCCAAAATCAAGATGAATTCGATTACAGCAAGGACGTGGTAAATATTTTTCCCGTGGACTGGTTTAGCCCTAAGAACTGGGATTCCCAGCGGATTAGATGCACGAAAAATACGTATTCGATTCACCATTTTGCAGCTTCTTGGAAAACCAGAAATTTTTCGCAGAGGAAAAAGGAAGTCGTGAACAAGGCGAAGTCTCTTATACGAGGCGTTTTTGCACCGTATAAATTAGGCTTCTTCTTGAGCCATCCCTATTCGATTGTCTCGAATGTTTCGCTAGGACGCTATTATTACAATTCCTGCAACATTTCTTCGCGCTCCCCTTTTACGGATGCGTTCCTTTATGATGATGATTTCTTTAACCTCGTCGAACATCTTTCGGCTGTTAAAGATTTCAAAATCCATTTTATCCGTTTTGCACAGTCAAAATACAAAGATGTTATAGATGATTACTTCTCCATTGCGTCTGTAGAAAATTTGGATATTGAACTCCATTTTCGAAATCTGGATTCGCGTAAGCTGGCGCAGGAAAGCTGGGACAAGGGCCTTCGTCGTTTCCATGCTGAAAAGGCGAAATGCATTTATGTAAAGGCGGATGTCACTCAAGAAGAACTTGACCGATTGTCGAAAGCCTCTCCGAAAATTTTGCTGGTTACAAATCGTGAAACGGAGTATCCATACCAGTTAGTGGTTCCGACGTTGACAAAACAAAATGAAAAGACGCGACGATGGTTGAATGGAAGACGAATCCGAACCATCATTCAAAAAGTAAAGAGCTTGTCTTAAAGTAATTTTCATGCAAAAGATCGAAGTAGGGAACGCCTGCGCGATTACGAAGTCTCTTCGCTCACGCAGTTCCCCGGACATTAAAACGCTCCTTTGGATCAGTCTTTGACGCAGCGGAGCGATTGGGCGCTGTATTCGCTGAGGTTTGCGATAACGGCACTGTTGAAGTCGTAATTCAGATACATGTCGTAGGCGAACGTATCGTTTTCTTCTGTTGCGCTCCAAAGGCTGGAGACACTTCCCAAATTGCTGAAATCGCCAAAATAATAGCGCTCGCCTCCCGGTTGCGCGGAAAAACCGAAGGCATCGGTTCCGTTCCCGTTTTCGTTCCATCCCGTCGACGATTTGAGAACCTTGCCGGCGATGGAATCGCCGCCTACAGCAGAAATGAGAGTCTCAAATTCCGATTTGGATGGGACATGCCAGCCTTTGGGGCATATGCCGCGAACCGGGTGCTGGGCTGTACAGATTTTCGCGTAGCCGCAGTTCTTGCTGTTGGTGGAAAATACGCCCGCCGAGTCCATGATGGCGGACCAAATGTATAGTCTTCCGTAAAGTTTACAATTTTCGTCGGTATTGTAATAGCAATAGCTGCCGGAGGTTTCGTAATTGAGGTTTTGCGCCATCCATGTCTGGGTGCCGATGGTGACGGTCTTGTAGCTTTGATTGTCGCGCAGATCTTTTAAGATTCCCGTACTGGCGTTGTATTCGCTTGCATCGTTTCCGTTAAAAGTATTTTGGGAGGATGCGCTGTTGCAGGCGGTAAAAAAAGAAATGGTCGCGAAAATGCAGATGATTGGGCTTAGTTTAGAAAGGAACATGTTTCAGCCTCCTGTCAAAAAAAAATCATCCTCCACATTAAGGAATGTAAAAAAAAATTAGCCGTGGTCAATGGGGAGAAAGGCTTTACCCGGGCGAAGTTTATTTCAGTTTGGAGTATTACAATGGATTGTACATCCGTGCAGTAATTTGCTATCTTTGGCGCGATGGCATCGGATTCCGTAAAGCGAACCCCTTGGGGCGATGAATGGCGCAGCGCTGTGGAGCGCTCTTTTGCCGTATATTCGCGTTCGGAGGCTCGTGCAGCTGACGTGAAAATTTCGGGGCGCACGGTGAAGGCCCGCATTGTTGACGGCTCGTGGAGCTCGCAGAATGTGGAACTCATGATGTCGCGCTTTTCCGAAGAAGAAGAAACCCTGCTGATGGATGGATTGAAAAAGAATCCGGAACTCGCTGGATCCCTAGCCCATCATTTAGAGCCCAAAGAAACGCTTGATTTTGCCAAGGAACAAGGGCTTAAAATGGTTCCCGGCGCAGGCGTTAAGTTTTCTGTCAAATGCAGTTGCGGAATGCGCGGCATGTGCAATCATGCTTATGCGGCTTTGCACGGAGTCGGTAAAAAAATCGACAAGGATCCGTTTACGATTTTCACCGTCCGCGGCATGGATGTTTGCCAGCTCGCCGAGCAGTGTACACAGGCCGCCTGGGAAGAAGAACTTCCGGTGGAAAACGGCAAAACGAATCTTCCCTTTTTTGCTGAAAAGTTTGTCCATGTTCCCCTCGAAGGTTCGGAAGAAATTTCGGAAGTCCCGGAATATGAATCCGCAAACATCGTGGATGCGCGCAAGGCTTTGGTAAATGCGGTGACTCCGAATGCGGCGTTCCCCGAAGAATTTGTGAACCTTTACCGCGAAACGGTGTCCGAATTGTTTGCGGAAAGCTTTGAACGTTACCCGGAAAAATCGGTGGACCTTTCGGAAGGGGGGCTTGTACGGTATGCGGGGACGGACCTTTGGATGTTCGGCAAGATTCCCCTGGAATGGGCGCTGGATGCGGTTTCTGTAGAGGGCCCGACGGGAATGGGCAAGGCGGATGTTTCGTTTAGGCTTTTGAATTATGCCCGTCTTACTGCCCTTGAAATTTTGAATCGAGGTTCGGTCTATCCGAAACTTTTTGCCCTCGATAAAAAAGTGGCGCGCTTTTTCTGGCTTCCGCTCAAGTCCATTCCCGAAGTCCATGGAGCGATCGCGCGTTTGCAGGCTTGGATGCCTGCGAAGTTTGTCCGCAGCGAAATGGAATCCCCGAAGCAGATGACGCAAAATTCGGCGGAGATGCTTATCGTCGCGATTCTTTCTGCATATATGCGACGTATCGATCCCGAGAAAAAGTTTAAGGATGACCGCCTGTATGCATTTTTTGGAAATGCGACTCTCGATTATTCGGGAGATTCGGCGACAGATATTTTGGAAATTGAAAAATGGCTCGCCGGCTATGAACTTTCGAATGCGAAATATTTGCCGGTGGTAAATGGCGCCGATGCGGGGTTTGGAAAGGTCGATATCGATCTGGATTTTTTGGATCGCGATCTCAACAAGTCCAGTTCCTATTCTAAACTTTGGACGCGTGAATTCCCTGCGGAAAAGCGGGCGCTGATTTTGCGGGCCGTGCAGCCGATGCAAAATTTTATGCCCGGCTACGATGAATATGTTTCGCAGAAAGCGATCGATAATATTCATCTTTCTGGTGAAAATCTGATTCGTTTTTTGAATGAATCCGTTCCGCTGTTCCGCGCTTTGTGCATTGGCATGAACCTTCCGGCGGGCATTGAACGGGTCGTTCGCGGTGTGCCGCACCCGCAGATTGTGCGTTCCGAAGAAAAGGCTCAGGCGGGATTCTGCCGACTGGAGAACCTTTTGCGTTTGAACTGGTCTGTGGTCATTGGCGAAAAGATCATGGACGGAAAGCAGTTTATGGAACTGTATGAACGTTCCAAAGACCTGCTCTATTTTGAAGGCCAGTATTTTTACGTTACCCCGTCCGATGTCAAGCAGTTGAAGGACGGTCTGCGGGACCGTTTTAAGGTGCCTGCAATCAAGGTTTTGCAGATTGCGCTCGCTGGCGAATTTGAAGGACTCTCGGTTGAAATTGCGCCGGAAGCGCTCGAAGAAATTCACAAGCTCAAGGAAGAAAACGAATCTTCGATTCCTGTTCCTGCAGAAATCCAGGCGAACCTTCGACCGTATCAGCGCCGAGGCTTTGCATGGATGCTCGGCAATTCCAAGCTTGGGTTCGGAAGCATTATTGCCGATGACATGGGCCTTGGAAAAACTCTCCAGGTGATTACCCTTTTGCAGCAGATGAAAAACGATGGAGCTTTTGACGAACACAAGGCGATAGTCGTTGTCCCTACGGGTCTTTTGCAAAACTGGAAAAGGGAACTCGCGAAGTTTGCGCCGGGCTTAAAGGTTTGCATTTATCATGGTTCGAATCGCAACGTCGAAGGCGTCAATGCGGATATCTTTGTGACGACCTATGGCGTTCTCCGTTCCGATCAAGAAAAGCTGACCGATGTGAACTGGCAACTTGTGGTCATCGATGAAGCGCAGAACATCAAGAACGCGGGGACTTCTCAGAGCCGCGCGGTGAGAGCCTTGAACGCGCATGTGAGAATTGCGATGAGCGGTACCCCGGTAGAAAACCGCCTGATGGAATTTTGGAGCATCATGGATTTTTGCAACCGCGGCTTCTTTGGCAGTGCAAAATCTTTCCACGAAGAATTCGAAAGGCCGATTCAAGAACGGGCGAATAAACATTGTGCGGAACTCTTCCGTAAAGTCACGGCTCCCTTTTTACTGCGCCGCCTCAAAACGGACAAGTCCATTATCGCGGATCTTCCTGAAAAGCTGGAACAAAACGAGTGGGCAAGTCTTTCGCCCGAACAGGAAAAGCTGTACAATGATACGTTCAACAGTATCATGCAAAAAATCGGCGAATTCGATCTGGAAAATGCGGAAGATAAATTTGAACGCAGTGCCGCCGTCCTTCGCCTGATTACCGCGTTAAAGCAAATCTGCAACCATCCGGCACAATATTTAAAAGATGGCAAAACGGATCCGGCGCTTTCCGGCAAAATGGAGCTCTTCCTCGATATTGTGGAGTCGATTCTCGATACCGATGAAAAGGTCCTTGTGTTTACGCAGTTTACGGAAATGGGCGAAATCTTGCAAAAGGTTCTCCATTCCAAGCTCAAGACGGAAGCGCTTTTTTATCACGGAGGAATGTCGATCGGTGCCCGCGGGAAGGCGATTGACGAATTTGAAAAAAATCCGGAACGCCGCGTATTGATTCTTTCGCTTAAGGCGGGCGGCACGGGCCTCAATTTGACCGCTGCTTCGCAGGTCATCCATTATGATTTGTGGTGGAATCCTGCGGTGGAAGCCCAGGCGACGGACCGTGCTTACCGTATCGGCCAGAACCGTCGCGTCATCGTTCACCGCTTGATTACCAAAGATACTTTTGAAGAAAAAATCAACGACATCCTCGAAAGCAAAAAGAAAATTTCCGAAATGACAGTCGCTACCGGCGAAAACTGGATTACCAAAATGTCGGACGATGAACTTCGCGAAGTTTTCACGCTAGGCAAGAATTAAAAGCTATTATTGAAAACAAGTTTGTTTGACGAGGTGTCTTCATGATGACTACAATGATCGTTTTTGTCCTTTACCTGCTGCTGATGCTCGGTATAGGATTTTACTTTTCCCGTAGAGCGAATAGCCTGAATTCTTACTATTTAGGCAATCGCGGCATGAACAAATGGGTTGTGGCCATGTCTGCCCAAGCCTCCGATATGAGCGGCTGGCTTTTGATGGGCCTTCCGGGCGCGATCTACCTTTCGGGGCTTTCGGAAGCTTGGATTGGAATCGGTCTTGTTATCGGGACATACGTGAACTGGAAAATCGTCGGGCGCAGGCTTCGCAAGTACACGTATTTTTGCAATGATTCCATTACGCTTCCGGATTTTTTTGCGAACCGTTTCCGGGATAAGCGAGGAATCATTCGTGTGATTTCGGCTCTTTTCATTTTGACCTTCTTCCTCTTTTATACGACTTCGGGCTTTGTCAGCTGTGGAAAGCTCTTCTCGACGATTTTTGGCTGGGAGTATACGACATCCCTTTGGGTGGGAGTTTTGGTGGTCGTAGGTTACACGTTCCTGGGTGGCTTTCTGGCGGTGAGCTGGACGGACTTTGTGCAGGGCGTTTTAATGCTGATCGCGCTGCTCCTTGTGCCGACGATCATTTGTGAAATGAACGATGGCTTTGCTCCGACTGTGGATGCGATGAACAAGGTGAATCCGTTCCTGATGAACATTTTTACGAATGCTTCGACGGGTAAAGCGGTGACGATGATTTCGATCGTTTCTTCCTTGGCGTGGGGCCTCGGTTACTTCGGCATGCCGCATATTCTTGTGCGTTTTATGTCCATCAAGAATCCGGATGAAATTACGCATTCCCGTCGCATTGCCATGACGTGGGTCGTGCTTTCTCTCGGCGCCTCCATTTTAATCGCTGTTTTTGGACGTTATTATTTGATGCAGAATGGAATCCAGTTGGATGATCCGGAAAAGGTTTTTATGGTGGTGACCCAGAACCTTTTCCCGCCGGTGATTGCTGCTATCATGATGTCGGCTGTGCTTGCTGCGATCATGAGTACGGCGGATTCCCAGCTTCTTGTTTCGGCTTCTGCATTTAGCAATGATCTTTATAAGCGCTTGATTCATAAGAATGCAAGCAACAAGGAATTGATGCTTGTGAGCCGTGGCGTTGTGGTGGTAATCGCTCTTGTTGCGGGGTATCTTGCGTTTCAGGGACGTCCGGGTGCTTCGAGCGGATTCCTGGATGTGGTCATGAGCCTTGTGAGCTTTGCTTGGGCGGGTTTTGGTTCAACCTTTGGACCCGCTGTCTTACTGGCGCTTTTCTGGAAACGCTTTAACCTGGCAGGTGCTATCAGCGGTATGCTGGTTGGTGGAATCCTTGCTTTTGTTTGGAAGTTCTATCTTTCGGGCTTTGCTGACGTGTATCCGATCTTTGGCCTTTATGAAATCGTGCCAGGTTTTGTTCTGAACTTTGTGGTGGCCGTGGTGGTGAGCCTTTGCACCAAGAAGCCTTCGGATGAAATCGTTCAGGAATTTGAACTGGTGGACGCTTCCCGTTTGAGCGATTTGGATCTCGAAAAATAAATCCATTTTTTGAATTCGGATAAGGGCTCCATTTACAGCCGACTGGCGACAAAAAAAACGGTTCCTTTAACAGGAACCGTTTTTAAGCTTTTCGATGTGAAATCCGGAATTAAAGTTCCGGTTCGCGGCCTGTGAGACGCACGAAGATTTCCACGTACTTGGCGAGCGTGTTCTTCACGACTTCTTCCGGAATCTGCGGACCCGGGTAGGTCTTGCCCCAGTCGAGAGTTTCGAGCCAGTCACGGACGTACTGCTTGTCGAAGCTTTCCTGGTTCTTACCGACCTGGTACTTGTCTGCCGGCCAGTAACGGCTGGAGTCCGGAGTCAAGACTTCGTCGATCAAAACGGTCTTGCCGTCGATTTCGCCAAATTCGAACTTGGTGTCGGCGAGGATAATGCCCTTGGATGCGGCGTAGTCGCGAGCCTTCGTGTAGACGTCGAGGGACAGATCGCGAAGATCGGTTGCCACCTTTTCGCCGACGATGTCGAAAGTCTGTTCAAAGGAAATGTTTTCGTCGTGGCCCACGTCCGGCTTGGTGCTCGGCGTGTAGAGCGGCTTTTCGAGCTTCTGGCAAAGCTTAAGGCCTTCTGGAAGGGTATGACCGCAGATCTTACCCGTTCTCTGGTAGTCCTTCCAACCGGAACCGACGATGTAACCGCGCACGATGCATTCCACACTGTGACGCTTGGCTTTCTTCACGATCATCGAACGGCCGCGGAGGTAATCCTTGTACTTTTGAAGCACAGCCGGATATTCGTCCACGTTCGCCGTAATCAGGTGGTTCGGCATGCCGAGATGTTCGAACCAGAAGAGCGAAAGCTGGTTAAGAATTTTACCCTTGCCCGTAATCGGGGTGGGGAGCACCACGTCGAATGCGGAAAGGCGGTCGCTTGCGACCATCAGGAAGCTGTCGCCCAGGTCGTACATGTCACGTACTTTACCCTGGTGGAACAGTGGGACATCAGTAATCGGAGTATCGAATTTTAAGCTCATAGTGCTAAAAATTTAGTTAAATTCCGGGCATGAAAAAGATTGGAATTTGCGGTAAAATCGGTTCCGGCAAAAGTGCGGTCGGAGTCCTGCTCGCCGAAAAGGGTGCTTTTGTCTTGGATCTCGACGTGGAAATGCACAAGCTTTACGCGGAATCCGAAGAACTCCAGAAAAAAATTTCCGAGCGCTTTGGGGCGATTTGCGTCCAAAACGGAGCCGTAGACCGGGCTGCCCTCGCATCGCAGGTCTTCAAAGACCCGAAATCGCTCCAGGATCTAGAAAAGATAGTCTACCCTTTGCTCCAAAAGGACGCGGAAAATAAACTCGAACGGGCTGAAAATTCCGAAAATCCGCCGAAAATTGCCGCCGTGGAAGGGGCCCTGCTCTTCAAATGGCCTGAATTTTCCAAAAATTTGGCCGAAATCTGGGTGGTACAGGCTCCGGACGATGTCCGCCTTGAAAGGCTTCAAAAGCGCGGTCTTTCCAAGGAAGATGCCCTGCGCCGTATGCAAATCCAGGCCTTGGATCCGCTTCCGCCGAACGATCATTACGAATATATCGATAATTGGGGAAGTTTGACCGATCTCCAGACCCTTGTTCTTAAAAAAGCGCAAATTTGAAACGTTCGGCCTCGACGTGGAAATTCCTCTGTAAAAATCATGCGAAGCAAGTAAAAAATCTGCAAAGAATCCCTCGGAAGGCGTTATTTGAAATTCTAAATTTGGGATAACCACATGGACGATCAAATAACACACGGATGCGTTTGGCATCTCCAATAAGGATGAACTAACTATGCTGTTCTCGCAAATTGCTCAGTGCGTCATCTTCCTCATCGGTGGCGCTGGAATTTTCCTCCTCGGTTTACGATTCCTTTCGATGGGCTTGCAAACGATTGCGGGCCCCACCCTTCAAAAACTGATCAGTAAGGTCACGAACCACCGCGTTCTAGGAGTCCTAGTCGGTATGGGCGTGACCTGTCTTGTACAGTCTAGCGCTGTGACGATGGCCATGGTCATCGGGTTTGTGAACGCCGGAATCATGCAGCTTTCTCAAACGCTCGGCGTGATCATGGGTGCAAACATCGGTACGACTATCACGGGCTGGGTTTTGGTCCTTCATATGGACCAGTACGGTATGCCTCTCGCTGGCGCCTGTGCTTTGGTTTATTGTTTTGCCAAAAAAGAACGGATTAAATATTCGGCCCTCGCCCTTTTGGGTGTGGGTCTTGTTTTTGTGGGCCTTGCCGCGATGAAGGTTTCGCTTGCGCCGGTTTCGAACAACCAGGACTTCTTGAATGCGCTTGCGGTCTTCAATGCGAATACTATTCTGAGTATTTGCGCCTGCATCTTGGTGGGCTTCCTCATGGCGACAATCATGCAGTCAAGCTCCGCTTCTCTCGGTGTGACGATTGTGCTCGCTTCCCAGGGATTGATCGGATTCAATACGGCTGCGGCTTTGGTGCTCGGTCAGAACATCGGTTGTACGATTTCCGCTTTGATGATCGCGGCGAATACTTCCCGCCATGCGCGCCGTGCTGCATTTTTCCACCTGCTCTTTAATATTTTCGGCGTTATTTGGGTGACTCTTCTTTTTGAACCGACGATGGCTGGCATGCGTTGGTTCTTGCACTCTGCATTTGGCATGGCGAATCCGGATGATCCTAAGAATGTGACGCTTGCGATTGCGCTTTACCATACGACTTTCAACATTGTGAACACTCTCGTCGTGTTGCCGTTTACGGGTAAAATCCCGGCGCTCCTTGACAAGCTTTTCCCGAACAAGGTCGTGCCGAAGCACGCTGTGGTGACAAAGCTCGACCCGGCTCTCATCAAGTCGCCGTTCGCTGCGATTACGCAGTCTGCCCGTGAAATGAACATGATGAACGATACAGTTCGCAACATGCTCAAGGATCTGCGCCTTGTTCTGGAAGGCAAGGCAGACAAGAAGGTCGTGGAACGTATTTTTGAAGCGGAAGAAAAGCTGGATATGGCCCAGACCGAAGTCATCAGCTTCCTCACGGGCCTTCTTTCGACGAGCGTCTCCAAGAGCATTGCGAACGATGCGGAACGCCAGCTCCGCATGAGCGACGATCTCGAAACCGCGTCCGACTATGTGACCCAGGCGTTAAAGCTTTGTCTGCGCCTGCGCGATCATAATGTCGCTTTCGACAAGTTGCACCAGGAAGGCTTGATTTCGCTGCACGATGCTGTATCGGAACTCGCCGATGATGTCGCTCTTGTACTGAATAATTCCCGCGATGTCCAAGTCCTTGCTAAGGTGCGTCGCGAGGGCCATGAAATTACGGAACAGGTACGCGATTGTCGCGCCAAGCATTGGAGCCATGTGGCGGAAGTCAGCGAAGATCCGCTGCTCACAACGACCTTCACCGACTTGCTCGGCACGTACCGTAAAATCAAGGAACACTTGGTCACGGCAACGCAGGCGCTCGGGGCCGAAATTATCGACGACGGTTCCCGCTAAGTGAAAAACTCCGCCCTGCGGAAAATAGTTAAATGATAAAATTGAAAAGAACCTCGCACTTTGCCAGGTTCTTCTTTTTTGTAACTTGAAAATATTTGTTCCGCTATAATGTATCTTTTTGGGGTATTCATTGTTTTGGGCTTGTTTGGTTTGGAGGTTTGGTCATTGCTTCAGGGCGCGGGCCTTCGCAATGCACGGTGGGATGTCTTCGTGAGGAGAGGAGTCGTTTTAAATCAGGAGTATGCAAATGTGCAAAGATAAAATAATTCTATTTGTTTTCTTTGCGATGGCCTACGCTCTTACAGGATGCGCCGTAACCTCCTCTGGAAATATGGTGGGAGAAGCCACCGCAGTAAAGTATTCGACGGATGAAAAAAAGTATCGTTTCGCTGAAGTCGGAATGACGTTTGCTTCTGCTGGAGAAGAACACCGTATTTCTTCGTTACACAGCGATGTTGAAATATCGGGTGGTTCCTTAAATTTGAGAGCAAGTCTCATATCGTTAAACTATTCTCTTCAAGGGCAAAAAGGAGGTTTCTTTCTTTCGGTCCCGATGACGATACCGTTGGATATAGGAATTCGCCCTAGTTTTGTACAGTGGGTAGGACCGGTTTATTTGGGCGCAGGCGTTTCGTTTGTGGGAGGCTTCTACCCCAATGAACAGGATGATGACTATGAGCCGGAGGCTGATGATTCCTTTGGGCGCTTTGATGGATTTATTCTCTATAATTTTGGTGGCGGCGCCATGATTGATATCGGAGAGAAGTTTGCTTTAGGTGCCTATGCAAACTATGAACGGATGGCGTTGAATAGTGGTGGGTCAACTGTAAAAGGATATGGTATTTACTTGGATATTATGAGCGAAACACATGGGAAGGAAAATTTACCGGCTTACGCCAAGCGAGTCGAGGTGATGACTTTAGGCTTGAACGCCTTTTTTAAGAAGAGAAAACCGTTCGGTTTTTATGCCGAATATAGCCCTGCAAAGTTGTTGTACAATGACGGCTGGTGGAAATTCCGTGTAGGGGCCGTTTTGCTTTATTGATGGCGTTTTTTTACAGCGACCAGTGGTATTCGAGACCGAGCTGAATAAAGCAGTCGATCGTGGAGCCTCCGATGACCGTAGGCTCGGCAACGGCATCCACGGAAGGTTCCCTGTCGAGAATGCGACCGCGGCCAGCGATGCCCGCCCGCAGATCGATTCCGTAATGGTCTAAAAGAATGGTTCTCATGCCGACGGCTAGGATTGCACCCTTGTAAAAGTCCTTAAATTCAATTCGAGTCTTATAAGAGCCAGAAGCCTTGTAGCCGCTCTTGGTATCGATCGATTCTGAAAGGAAACTGTAAATAAATCCCAAGGAACCGTGCGGTACAAGGGTTACGTTCTTGTGCACCGGGAAACGGTAAGAAAGCATCAAGCTCAGACCGATTTCAAAACGGTAGAACTTCCAGTAATCGAGCTCATTGTAAATGGTATCTTTCTCGTCGATTTTAGCATCGTGTTCCGAAAAACGGAAAAAGATTTCCGTTCCGATGAAGTCGTACCAAGTGCCGCCCGCATAAACATTCAACAGCGGGGAAGAGTCTTCGATAAAGTTCCAAAGAGAAAGAGAATCCTGCGTGTTGCGGTAGTTCTTGATTTTGCTGTTCAGCTTTCGGCTGTACCAGCTGTCGGGAGTGAGCGGAATTTGCGCTTGCGTGTAGCCGCCTGCAACGCCAAAAAAGCCTCTAAAAGTCGGAAGCTTGGAATAGTATTCGTTAGGTTCTACTGCTTTTTTTGCGCGTTCTTCCTTGGTCAAACGGCGATTGGTGCTGCCTCCAAAGAACATCTTGGCTATGGCGTCTCCTAGGGCAACCTTGTCACTGTTGAAAGGGAGTTCCCCGGCTACTTTGGGGGAATAGCTGGTTTCGTCAAAAAGGGCTAGCAAAAGCGTGTTGCCTTTTTGGGTCATGTACAGAATGTACTTGTCTTCGATTGCGGCAAGGCGTTCCTGCATTTTCGCTTCACGGGCTTTCAAAAGTTCTGCCGGGATTCCTGGAAGTAGATTGTTTTTGAGCCAGGTTGCGTAAAGGACTGCGCTGGAATCGCGCTCCAGTTCCCCGGCAATGCGAACGGATGGGCTTCCGATTCCGCTGTTGTTGCGTTTTAAGGAAAGGGCGAATTCTTTTGGTGTCACGGGGGCTGCGGAATCCGGAGTCCACACTAGAATTTCGGGATCTTGCCAAAGGGTGAACGGTTCGCGAAAATAAACGTCTTCCGCAAAAACGGCGCCTGCAAAGAGGCATGTTGCGACAAGAATCTGAAACAGACGATTCATCGGATGCCTCCGTCAATGCCAATGATAAGACTGTCGGCAGCAAACGCCGAAACCTTGGCAACGTCACCCGGTTGAATGTCGTGCGGAATTGCAAGGGGGATTTCTGCTACTGCCGAATAAAGCGCTCGCTGGTTTTCATTATCCCAGAGCGTGTACGAAAGAATCACGGTCAACGATTCGGACGTGCGCTTGGCCTCTTCCTCGTTGTTGATGAGCGTGTAATCAAAAAAGTTGTCTTTGACGAGGTCGAGCCCCAGCGTCCATTCATGGATTAAAATCAAATGCTTGGGGGTATAGCCGTCCGGGCTTTTTAAGGAAACGCCTTGGGCGGGGAATCTTCCCTTGATAAAAATTTTTTCGTCGAGTTTCTGAGTCTCTTCGGGGAGCTTTGCGTAAATAGAATCGGGCCAAATGGAAAGGCTCGGGTAGCGGGTATTTTGAAGCTCCTTAGTGAAGGCTTCTTCGGCTTGTTTCCCGAGTAATAAGTACACGGAATCGCGCGGAATGTCTAGATGCTTTGCAAACCATTTATCCCGTGTTACAACGACAGCATGATGAAGTCCGAGAACGGCAATTTTTTCTTGCGCACTCGGAGATTCATTATAATAGGGATGAGACGCGCTCCACTGCTTGCTCGCACAAGACGCTAAGAAAAGCGACAGCAGTAAGAGCGCCGCCTTCATTTACACACCCCATTCTTTACGATAAGCGCGGACACGGTCGAGAATATCTTCCGGAGCACCGATCTTTTTGCGATTGTCTTCGCTTTCGAGGAACGAGATGATGTCGTCGATGTTGATGATGGAATGGGCTTCGATACCGTAGGTTTCCTGAACGGTTTCGAGAGCGGACTTCCCGTTTTCAAGACGTTCGCGACGGTCAACAGAAATGAGGAGACCTTTGATCTTCGCATTCGGGAAGTTCTTCATGGTCTGCATCGTTTCGTTCACGGAAGTACCTGCGGTAATCACGTCTTCGATAATCACGACGTCCTTCTCTTCCTTGTAAGTGTCGCCGACGAGGTTTCCGCCTTCGCCGTGGTCCTTAGCTTCCTTACGGTTGTAGGTGAAGCTCAAGTCCAGGTTGTGCTTTTCGGCGAGAGCAATCGCGGTCGCTGCGCAAAGAGGAATGCCCTTGTAAGCCGGTCCAAAAAGGTTCGTCGCCTTGCCGCTAAAATGTTCGACAAAAGCCTGGGCGTAAAATTCCGAAAGGCGGGCGAGTGCCTTGCCCGTACGGAATTCACCCGTGTTGATGAAGTACGGTGTATGACGGCCGCTCTTGGTCACAAACGCGCCAAACTTGAGAGCGCCGGTTTCAACGAGAAAGTGAACGAATTCATCCTTCTTGATCATATTAGTTCGAGCCTCCGATGAGCAAAGCAAAAATGCCGCTCAAGATCTGGTAGCTGGTGAACACAGAGAGCGACACCAGAATGATAGAGATAAGTGCGCAAAGACCGATGTACCAAAAGAAAGACTTTTTGAACCCCTTGATCTTGAGCTTAAAGATAATCCAGACGATCACGGAAAGGATTGCTGCAAAAATCCAGGCGACCGGGGCGGTGATTGCGGCAAGACAGCTGACGAGATAAACAAGTGTCACGCCAGGGATAAAGAAAAAGATAATCGAAAGGACGGTCAAAAGGGCGAACCCTACATAGTGGGAAAGGTCGCGTTCCTTTTTGACAATGACCTGCGGTTCCTGCGGCTTGGCTTCTTCTTTCGGAGATTCCTCTTGGGGAGCTTCGGCCGTTAAAACTTCCGGCTGGATTTCTTGAGAAGCGTCCGGAGCCGGAGTCGTCGAAAGGATTTCTGCGTCCTGGATTTTGTTTTCGTTTTCTTCTGCCATGGGAATGTTTCCTTACAAAATGAATGTACGTCCTTCGTAAACGAAGACGCGGTGTTCAAGCCAAAGCTTGACGGCTGTGGAAAGAGTCCGCTTTTCGATGTCCTTGCCGAGTTCCACGAGTTCATCGATCGAAGCGGTTTCCGGAACGCGTTGCACGTCTTGGCAAATGATCGGACCCTGGTCCAGATCTTCGGTTGCGAAGTGAGCGGTTGCACCGATAATTTTCACGCCCTTGTGCCAAGCCTGGTGATAGGGCTTGGCTCCCTTGAAGGCGGGAAGGAATCCGTGGTGGATGTTCACGACCTTGTACTTGAATTCTTCGGTGAATTCGGCAGAAAGAATCTGCATGTAGCGGGCAAGGATGATGCCGTCGGAATTGGTTTCCTTAATGATTTCACGGAATCGGTTTTCAGAAATCGACTTTTCCTGATTGCTTGGCACGTAGTAGAACGGAACGCCAAAGGTGCCGCCGACCGGTCCGAGTTCCGTATGGTTGCTCACGATGCAGCTGAATTCGCAAGGAAGATCTCCGTCGCGATGCTTGAGCAAAAGATCGTACAGGCAGTGATCCGTTTTAGAAACGAAAATGGCGAGGCGCTTGACCTTGCTTGTGTCGTACAGCTGCCAGGTTAAGGAAAGACGCGGGCCGATCGATTCAAAATGTTCCTGGATTTCTTCCGCTGCGGAAGGTTCGCATTCAAAAACCGCACGGAGAAAAAAGGTTTCGATGTCCTTTGCGGTATGCTGCGTCAAATCGATGATGTTTGCACCGGCCTTCGCAAGGACCTGCGTTGTACCGGCGATAAGACCTTTTTGGTCTGGGCAATGAATTTGCAAAATGTAACGGGTAATAGCCATGCCCTAAATATAACATTTTGCGGTTTGTCAGAACCCTATTTGGCTAAGATGCAACGCAGGCTCGCGCCGAATTCGGGATTAAACTTTTCGTACGTGATTTCGGACAAATGTTTTTGGAATACGGCGACTTTGCCGTCTTCGGTCCAAAAGTAGGCCTTGTCTCCCGCATCCTTGAATTTGCGGGCCTTTTCGGGAACATCCGCCTTGGCAAAATGAGCTCCGCTTGCACGGAGTCCAAAGCCGAATTCATCGGTGCCATCGCCACCATCGTTCCAACCGAAGGTCGCCTTGAGCTTTTTCGCCGGATTCTTGCCGACTGTTTTAGCGAGAGCTTCGTAATCGGCGATTTTCGGCATGCGGAAGCTGGTCGGGCAGGCTTCTTGGGCGCTTTCCCAGTTGTAAAGCCTTCCCCAGACGTTGCACTGCATGCAGACGGAACCTTTTACCGGGGCGAACTTGATATTTTCGGCAGTCCAAACGGCGTTTCCGATGCGCACCCATTCATACTTGTTGCCGTCGCGCGGGTCGGTGTAGGAACCTTGAATTTCGGGATCGCCTTCCATATCAAAAGTTTCCGGGAAAGCGGCAATTGTCCCGTTTTTGTACAAAGTAACGGATTGGACGTTCCCGTTTTCATAGTAACGCTTGACCGTTCCGTCCACAGCTCCGTTCAGATAAGAAAGCTCGGCCTTGATTTTTCCGGATTCGTAAAATTCCTTGGATTCCCCTTGGAGTTTTCCTTTTTCAAACAGGCGCGTGCGCTTGACGTTGCCGTTCTCGTAGAATTCCGTTTCCACGCCTTGTTTTGCGTTTTCCACGTATTGCACACGGGAACGGACTTTTCCGTTCGGATATTTTTCTTCGCGGATATCGTCACAGGATGTCAAAGAAAAAACGGCAAAAATCATGGCAAAAAGCGTAGTGATTTTAGGCATGTCCGTCCTCCGAAAGCGGTTCCATGTGAATGTTGATCTGTGTTTGCAGACCATATTTTTGACGCAATTGATTTTCGATGTCGGTGGCGACATCGTGGGCTTCTACGAGGGATGTGCTGCGGTCGAGCTTAATGTGGACGTCGATTGCATAAGCGGACCCGATCTTTCGCGTCTGCAAATGATGGAAAAATCGCACTTTTTCCGTGTTGCGGATGAGCAGGGAAATTTCTTGTTCCACATCTTCGGGCAAAGAGGCTTCGAGAAGTTCTTGCACGGTTGGGAATCCGATCTTGTAAGCGACCCGTCCAATGAAAATGCTCACAAGAATCGCCGCCAGCGGATCGAGAATCGTGAACTTGCCGCCGAGAAGGAGCGCACCGCCAATCCCGAAGAGGGTTCCGATACTGGAAAGCGCATCGGAACGGTGATGCCAGGCGTTTGCAATCAAAACGGAACTGTTGATTTTTTTGCCCACTCTGGCCGTATACTGAAATAGCCCTTCTTTGGCCAGAATGCTGACGACCGCTGCGACGAGAGCGATTCCGGAAGGTTCGTTTAAAATATTTCCCTGGAGAACGGAATAGATCTGCTTCGCGGCATTTGCACAGATGCCGATGGCGACGCCGAAAAGCACAATGCTGATGAGCATCGATGCCATCGTCTCGAATTTACCGTGTCCGTAGGGGTGGCTTTTGTCGCTTTCTTCACCGGAAATTCGCACAAAAACGATGACGATCAAGTCTGTGACAAAATCCGAAAGGGAATGGATGCCATCGGCGATCATGGCGGCGGAATTGCCTAAAATTCCGATGACAATTTTCCCGATAGATAGCAACAGGTTAATAAAGAAACCGTGCCAAGTAACTCTTTGTGCGATTTTAACTCGTTCCGTGTCCATCGTAATGGGTAATTTAATAATTTAATACCCATGAAAACATTGTTCTTCTGTGCGGTTCTTTTTTCTTCGACAATTTGGGCGCTAGGACTCGAACCTGTCGGGCGTCTCACTAAAGCCGAAGGTCTTTTAGGTGCCGAAATTTCGGCGTATATCGCATCCCAAAAAATGCTTGTTACCACGTCTGGCGAAAATACGGTTTCCTTGATTTCGATGGAAAATCCCTCCAAACCTCAAATTCTGGAGGTCCTTCGATTCCGGGGTGAAATCCCGTGCGTTTCGGCGCAAGGGGAGCTTCTTGCTGTCGCTGAAATGAATATGCCGGAAACTTCGCCGGGGATGGTCCATCTATACAAAGTCCAAGATCGCAAGGTGAGCCTGCTGAAGACTTTTACCGTTGGAGCCCATCCGGACATGGTCGCTTTTTCTCCCGATGGAAAAACGCTCTTGGTCGCCAATGAAGGGGAACCGGATTACGATTCAAAGGTAGACCCCGAAGGTTCCATTTCGCATATCGATCTTTCGAAAGGCGTCGAAAAAGCGGTTCTTCGGGAACTCACCTTCGGCGGTTTTGACAGCCTTTCCCTTTCTAATGCCGGAGTCCGTTTGACAGGCCCGGGAAGTTATCTGCAAAACATCGAACCGGAATACATCGCTTATTCTCCGGACGGAAAATGGGCCTTTGCGACGTTGCAAGAAAACAATGCCGTTGCCAAAATTGACGTGAAAAACGCCCGGGTTACCGATATTTTCCCGTTGGGAACGGTGGACCATTCCCAGAAAGGAAACGAATTCGACTATCGCAAAAACAAAAAAATCGAGCTCGAAAATGCTCCGATTCGCGGATATTTGCAACCGGATGGCATTCAGGCGTTTGAACTCGACGGAAAGCTCTATTTTGTGACGGCGGACGAAGGTGCCAAGCGCGACGACGATCCGGCGACAAGCGACGTCACGACGGCCCTGGCCTTGAAAACGCAGGGACGCTTAAATGAAAGCGTTTTTACTGCGGAATGGATCCAAAAGTTGGGAAATCTGCCGATAGATGCGCAAAATCCATGCGATGGTCAGGAACCATGCCGCTATCTGAATACTTTTGGCGGGCGCAGTATCAGTCTTTTTGACGCAGAAACCGGAAAGCGCGTTTGGAACAGCGGCAATTCACTTGAAAAATTCGTCGCCAAGACTCATCCGGAATTCTTCAACTGGAATTCCAAAAAAGGAAAGCTCAAAATGGACGCCCGGAGCGACAAACTGGGGCCCGAACCGGAGAACTTGGCCATCGGGAAAACTCCCTCGGGACTGTACGCCTTTGTGGCCATGGAACGGGCAAGCGGAATTGCTGTTTTTGACTTGAAAAATCCTCAAAAACCTCAAATTTTGGATTTTTTCGCCAATTTTGAGGACCGCGGACCTGAAGGAATCCTATTCATTCCGGCAGAAAAAAGCCCCGAAAAAGGGGAAATATTCCTAGTTGTAGGTTACGAATATAGTACAACATTAACACTCTACCGCGTAAAGTATTAAATTTGCGTGTACTATGAAATTCTTCAAACTTTCCTTTCACGTCGAGGGTTCGTCCAAGTCGCATTCTGTGCGTCTTCCGGAGTTCTCTAGTCGTGTAATCGGTGTGGGAAAGGGTCTAGTGTGTGTTGGAATCGCTTTGCTCGTTTTGCAGGGCGGTATCTTTTTCTCGTATGATTTTCTCAAAGACCGTGCCATCGGTAGCCGTATTTCGCTTTCGAAAAAACTCGAAAAGGAGCAGGCGCGTCTGGATTCCCTGAATCATGAAATGGAATCCCGTTTTGAAAACGAAGATCTGCTGCATTATAAGTTCGGTCTGAACCCGACGGACCGTTCGACTCGGGAAATGTCGATCGGCGGACCGGAAGCCCCGGATGTGCGTCTGGATCGTTCGGCTCATCCTGTTTTGGATCAGGCTTTGAATCTTCGGGCCAAGGCGGAACAGTTCCGTTCCAAGGCGTTTGAAAATGAAAGAAGCTTCTCGGAAGTCGCAGGCTTTGTTGGCCAGCAGTATGCGCATTGGCAGCATATTCCGTCGATTTCCCCGACAACGGGACGTTACGCTTCGGCTTTCGGATCTCGCGTCCACCCGATTACGGGTGTTTCGAGAATGCACAATGGCATTGATATTGCGAACAATCGTTGGACGCCGATCTATGCGGCAGCCGACGGCGTCGTGACGGTGGCCCGTTATAGCGAATCTTTCGGAAATTATGTTTCGGTCGATCATGGCAATGGCTATGTGACCAAGTACGCTCACATGCAGATGAACTCTGTCAAGCAGGGACAGCTCGTGAAGCGTTATCAACTGCTCGGTTATATGGGTAATACGGGTCTTTCTGCCGGTCCTCATTTGCATTATGAAGTCTGGTACAATTCGAAGGCTGTGAACCCGCTTCGCTATATCCTCCCTGGAGAATACGCGATTCAGTAATTCTATCGCGTTAAATCACATTCATGAATCTGCTTGCCTGGGTCGGTACAGCCGCCTTGGGAGCGTGTCCATATTTGGCGGAAATTCTTCCCGATCCGCAGTCCGTGGAAGATTCCCGTGGCGAATTTATCGAAATCCGGATGCCTGAGGATCCGTGGCATGACACGCTTTCCGTTTATTTTGAAGAAAAACTGGTTTGGAAGGGAATCCCGAAAGTCGCATCGAAACGCGTGCTGCTATTGCGGGACACGAGCCTTTGCCCCCAATCGGATCGCCTTTTTTGCGACCTGCTGACGGGAAAGGCCTTTCCGAATTCGCGGGAAACGGCATTTGCGCTTCAAAGCGCAGCCTGCAAAGATTCGGCGGCCCTTTTAAAACCCAAAGCGGGAAAATCCTTGGTCCGGACGGATAGCGCCTATTCTGCCTGGACTTATGCCGAGCCGACGCCTGGCATTCCCAATGCCTATCTCGAAGAAAATGCGAACGACTGCCACCTGCATATCGATACGTTGATCTATGCGGAATCCGGCTGGAAAGGCTTTTGGACTTTAGACGGCTGTGATTCGGCGTGGGTCAAGGCTTTATTCCGCAGCACGGCATCTTATACAGAAAACACTTGGCAGGGGGAGCTTGC